>PBPU01000100.1 GCA_002724825.1 Acidimicrobiaceae bacterium | reverse complement strand
TGCCGTAATGTGAGTGCAACCCCGCGGCCCTCCAAATAATTCACGGATTTTTTGGGTAAATCCTCGTGCGACGTTTAACCCTATGAGTTCTTTGTAGTGGTCAATAATTTTTGGGCAAGAAGTATGGGGGTGTGTTTCAAATGCTGTTCGTGCATGAGTAATTTCGAGTTCCGGTAGTTTCACTGTGAGTTCCACATGCATTTGGTGGATTTCTAGTTCTTGTGGGTCATCAGGTACATAGAGCCCTGGAGGTTTCATGTCAGAGATTGCTCCTCGAACAAGCATTTCGTTTTCGCTTACTCTGTAGATCCTGGTTTCGTATTGTCGAGTGTGGATGACGTCCAAATCATCATCTGGGGGTAAAAGGGATAAGGTCTTGTTGTCTGTGCTCATGCCTTTCAGTATGTCTTCGTTAATGGAATTCACCACCTAAATTGCTATTGAGATGTGCAAGTAGTTTGTTTCTCGGTCACCATTGAGGAATGGTGATGGATTTATTTCAACTTAATAATCATGTAGCGATTGTAACTGGGGCCAGTCGTGGGATAGGGAAAGCTATAGCTATCGGCTTTGCAAATGCTGGTGCTGATGTTGTTATCGGGGCACGTAATGATCAGGATCTTATCGCAGTCTCAAATGAGATTAACCATATGGGCCGGAAGGCCATACCTGTGTCGGGAAATCTCGCAAAACGAGAAGGGTTGGAAGCATTAGTTGATGCCGCAGTTGATAATTTTGGATCGATTACAACTGTTGTCAATAACATCGGTGGCTCAATGCCGGCAGGATTCATGCATACCTCTGAGGAAGCGTTCTCTGAAGCTTTCCGATGGAACGTCACAACGGCGTTCAATCTCACCCAGTTAGCGGCCCCCTATTTAGCTGAATCAAAAAATGGAAGTGTGATAAACATTGCTTCCGCGGCTGGACGATTTCCAAGTCGGGGTTTTGCTGCCTATGGAACTGCGAAGGCAGCGATGCTTCAGCTCACATTGAACTCTGCCTTAGATTTAGCTCCACGTGTAAGGGTAAACGCTATAGCTCCTGGAGCTATCAAAACTGACGCTTTAGAGATAGTTCTGACGAATGAAGAAATCCACCGCACTATGGTTGAAGGAACTCCTATGGGCCGTTTAGGAGAAGCGAACGATGTAGCTGCTGCTACCGTTTATCTTGCTTCACCTGCAGCCTCATATGTAACAGGGCAGATTCTGGGCGTGGATGGCGGTATTCGTTCATCTAATTTTGATATGGGAATCCCAGATATTTAACTATCTCTAAGATAATTGTGTCTCCCAGCTTCCATTGCAGCTTTAGGGTCAATTACCTGTGGTCCATCTCTTCGTATCTGTAGCTCAGCTTCAACTCCTTCGGGAACGCGTATCTTTCGCTCACCATCAAATGCAAGGATAAATTCACCTTTTGCTGTAACTATCTCACCAAGCGAAATTTCACGATACTCAACGATTCCAATCGGTTCATGATGGCCGGGAGCGGTAGGAGCATGAACAATTTTAGAAGTTCGCTGATCAGACACAGGTGCAAATGCTACAAAAAGTCCCTTATCTTCATTGGGTGAGAGTGGGTGTAGAAGCCCACCTATTGAACAGAAACCAATAGCGGTTGGATCTGCTCGAGTAAGTAGCCCTATCTTCATGGTTTCTGGTTGGAAAAGTTCCAGGGAGCCAACGTATGGATCTGCAACAGCAATTGCATCAATAAGTGCAATTTCTGGTTCTATGCCATCAGCAGTGATGTGAATAATTTTTGCCGGTTGTGAAACTTGATCTAACTGAACAACGTTTAGCGCTACAAGCGCCAATGCTGTTCCCGCAACAGTTGGTTCAATAAACTCTGGGAAAGCATTATTCGTCCCAGTTGATACAGGAAGCAGAGGAATGCTCGGCCATCCTTTTACAACGGCGCGGTTCGTACCATCACCTCCAAGAACAGCTACCGAAGCAACATCTCGTTGGCTCATCTCTATTGCGGCAATTGTAGAGTCTTCTTCAGTGAATTGAAGTCGCTTATTGACATAGTGAACAGTGATATCTCTTATTGTTTCTGTTGCCCGACGCACTATCTGCATAGGTTCATAGTTGACATGGAAATGATGCACTCCAGTCGCTCTCGCTCCGAGGATAATGCGCCGTACAATACTGATCTTGTCTTCAACGGTAGATCGTCCTGCTGCCGCAACTGCACGTCGAATATCTCCCCCCGATCGGGGATTTACGATAATGCCGATAGAAGGGTCCACAGTTCCGCACCATAGCGATTGAAAACAATGAAAGAAAATACGTAGTCACCTATTTTTCACTACCAATTCGGAAAATAATCAAGTAACGTAGAGTTATGGCATACAAAAGCAGAGAATTTCACCCAGCTTTTGAAGAGTATTGCGAAACGATTTTCGAACTTGCTGAAGATGGAATCGACGTTATTCAGGCAAGAATCGTTGAGCGACTTGAAGTGTCGCGTCCAGCTGTTTCTGAAATGATCAGAAAGATGGATGGCGCTGGATTGATAAAGATGGATGGCAATAGGATCCTGTTAACTAGTAAAGGTAAAAGCCTTGCAAATCAAGTAGTGAGACGTCACCGGCTTGCAGAAAGATTCCTAACCGACATTCTCGGTCTGAGTTGGGCAGAAGCTCATCATGAAGCGGGAAAGTGGGAACATGTAGTTTCTCCCAGAGTAGAAGCGGCATTTATCCGGATGTTGGAAGATCCAACAACTTGTCCTCATGGAAACCCTATTCCAGGATCCGAATATCAGGCCCCTGAAGGAACTTCTTCGTTGTGTGAAGTCGTTGTCGGAGATAGTTTCACTGTAGAACGTATCCCTGAAGAACTAGAGTTCCAGCCCGGGTTGTTAGAGTTCTTAGAGGAATCTAATCTCATCCCTGGAGCAAATGGCAAGGTAACCGCTGTGTCGCCGGATGGAACAACAACTGTCGATATGAAGGGTGAGGCTATCGGTGTTGGGGCATTTGCATCACAACGAATCTTAGTTAGCGCTACTTAGAAGAATCGCTTCGCTTTCGCATAGAGGCCTTATCGTTAATTTCCGAGGGGTAGCGTTCGAGAGAGAGCGACATTTCTTTGACTAAACATGCGCTGTGTGCGATAACTGCGAGCTCATCCAATTCTGTTTCTTGCGTGGATTGCCCAACAGAAATCGTGATGGTAGTAATCCCAAGAATAGGGTCGGGTGTTAACACCGCATCAACCGGTTCTTGAGAAATACCTTCAATGTCTGTTGCATCGAGAAGATCAAAAACTAGTTCTGGTCGAAGCAGTGTTGAAAAAATCCGTTGAGATATACCATCTCTTTCACTCCGAAAAATCCCACCTCCGTTATATTCAACCGATCCAGCTATCTCAAAATCTTTTATCCATGAGACAAAATTAGGACGACTTGGACATATGCTTATCGAAATCATCCTTCGCAGTTCACAAGATGTGAAATCTGATCCAGGATGATCAGAGACAGTATACGTTTGTCCATCTTTTGAAGATAAACGGAGTATTGCTCTGGGGGTAGCATGAGCAAGTCCAACCATGAGTCGTAATTCTTCCATTCGGCCCCCACTCATCGCTCTAGAGATAGAAGCTGTGCTGCCGCACAGCCAGCAGCACAGCTTCCAGATCTATTGGGCCTTTCGAAAATGTGGACATAGGGCCCATCTGGGGAAGTTTTTTAAATTGATGAGTTCCTCTATCCACATCCTTATATTAGGTATACCTAACATACATTGCAAATAGTACTTACTAAAATGTTAAAAAATTAATCTTCTACCACATGTTGTTCAAAGCGGCTAAGAGCTTGATCCCATTGAGCATGATCAAAAGCTCCACTCGAATTAAGAGAATGGGCGGCATCCCATCCCATTGCTAACGTGTGATGAATGTTGTCAGGGACAATGAGTCCTTGTCTTCCAAAGCTCAAGACTCTGTTAAAGGTATTGCCCCAATTAAGAAGAATCTCTCGTTCACGCCGGGTCGACTTTTCAAAAACTGGATAAACAAAAGGCAGCTTACGAACTTCTGTTGTCACAAGATTTACCTGTGGAAGCCCTAAATTTATGAGATCTGACCGGACAATCTCCCCTAACTCATCTGGTGTGGCAGACCAAATTGAATCCGTTGTCCAACATGGGAGCTCGGCACAGAGAACTGTTTGGTTCTCTGGATCTGCTCCGTCTCGGTAATTCTTTGGCTCAGACAATCGGGCTATGCGAGTTTCCAATCCAGGAAAATAATGCGCATCATACTCAGTAAATTGAGGTTGATCGAGAACAAGGTATACCAAGAGCATTCCTCGGATTCGAAGTGAAGTAGCGGCGTCAACTATTTCTTGACTTGGCTCAGGCTTGATCATTTTCGGTAAGGCACTAAGGGGTGCTGTTGTCCAGACCAATTGTGATGTTCTATCACCTCTCGGCGATTTCAATATACAAGAGTCCTTTTCAAGAGCTATCTGCTCAATAGGGAATTCAAGTTCAATCTTCCCTCCAGCGTCTATCACAGCATCAGCTAAAGCTTCAACGATTTGCCCATATCCATTTTTTGGGTAGAGGAAAATTCTTCCTGTAGGTGATGAAGATCGTATTAAACGTTTAATTATTGCTAGTGGCGAAGAAGCTGAAACACGACGGCGGGCAAGTTCACTATCAATTTCACTAGGGTGAATCCCCCAAAGCTTTTCGGCATAAGGAGAATAAAACTCGTCAGATACGGTCTTTCCAAGCCGTTTTCTCACTTCATCTTCAAAGGTATCGCCGGAAGTATTTTGAAATGGTCTCCGGATGATATCCATAGCCGATCCAATAGAAAACGTTGGAGGTAAATGTCGGATCAGGTCAGTTGTCCGAAGGGGGAAAGCAACCCATTTGTCGTATAAGCGGATGCGCCCATTGCGTTCACGTATTTGAATATCATCTCCAAGAAGTGAAGTAAGAGCTTCTAACAGATGCGGTGGTGTTGAAGGATGGAGTCGGTGAGACCCGAAATCTACTCTCTGTCCGGCGATAGTAAAACTTCCAGACATGCCTCCAACAGCATGTGTTTTTTCATAGACAGTAACCTCATGCCCTGCTTTAGCAGCTTGCCAAGCAGCCATTAATCCAGCTGGCCCTGCACCAACAATGGCTAGTTCTGTCATATTCGGTCCAAATTTTGCATTGGGTTATGCTCCTAAAAAAATTACTTGTAAGGTATACCTAATTATTTATGTAAACTATAGATTTCATTTATTATTGTAAACCCCGATTGTAGGAACTATGTCAAGTTCGATTATTACCGGCGCAGCTGGATTTATTGGTTCTCACCTTAGCGAGCAGTTGCTGGAATTAGGAGAGAATGTAGTAGGGATTGATAATTTTGACCCTTGGTATGACCCGAAGGCAAAAGAGTCCAATATCAGTTCGGCAATGAAACATGACTCATTTTCAATATTTAACGAGAACATCCTTTCGATGGATTTAAGTGAGATTCTGGAACCGGGAGATGTTATTTATCACCTTGCTGCACGTCCTGGTGTTCAAGATTCTTGGGGTAGCGGTTTTGCTGCAAGTGTCGAAAATAACGTACTTGCAACTCAAAAGATATTTCAAGCTGCATTAACATCTGGGGTCAGGCGAGTTGTATTCGCTTCGAGCTCATCCGTATACGGAGCTTCGGCGACGAATGAATTGAAATCAGTTGCTCCTATTAGCCCATATGGAGTCTCAAAGGCTGCTTGTGAGCAACTTGCAGATGTCTATCGGGAAAGAGGGTTAGATATTATCGCTATGAGGTATTTCACAGTTTATGGACCTCGTCAGCGACCTGATATGGCAATGAACCGGCTTTTCCGCGCGGCACTTCCTGGGACTTTCCGTTTTCCGATGCGAGGAAATGGAAGCCAACGGAGAGAATTTACATTTGTAAAAGATATTGTGGGTGCAACTATTTATGCTGGAAACTCAAATCTTCAGGGAGTCGCAGAGCCTTTCGATGTTGGAGGCGGTGTTTCTGCTTCACTCGGAGAGGTTATGTCACTTGTTGAAGAGATAACGGGGAGGTCTTTAAGGGTTGATCATGAACCCTCTGCGGCCGGTGATCCTCTCATTACAGTAGCGTCAACTGAATTTACTGAAAAAACACTTAACTGGAAACCAACAACGGGTCTTCGTGAAGGCTTATTAGAACATTACAACTCACTACGAGAATCGGTCGCCTCTTCAACCTGAGTAGCAACAACTTCTGACTTGTCTTTCTTTTTGAACAGAGCCAGTGATGCCATACAAGAGAGAGTTATCCAAAGTGCGTTAAGTAACGTTGCCTTAGTTCCAAAATCTCGAAAGTTGGGGAAAATATGACGGATAAACCTATAGATGGGGTACGGCATTTCTTCAAAGTCCACGACAAGTGTCCGGTTTCCTGTTTGAGATTCAATAGCGAGCCAAATCCATCCTGTTATAGCACTCAAGGCGCCAGTGTAAATAAACCACCGCCAGACTTTCTTTCTTTCAGCTAATAGTGTTATAGCAATAATAGCTGCTGGGAGTATGATCACGAGTTGCCGTCCTGGCCACCACCAGCCATGCATAGTTAGTGCCACCCAAGTTGCTACCGACCATCCCGTTGCTGCAGTAAGCCACAGTATTGAAGCATTCTGCACCCTCCATTTTGCTAATGCGATAAATGATGGGATGAGGGCAAAATAGAAAGGTGCCCAGGCAATCAAACCGAATCCTTGGTCGAATAGCAGCCCTGAGAGTCTTCGTGTGCGGGCAAAGAAATTGGGATTTCTCCCTACAACTTCGAACTCCCCGTTGACGAAATGGTCGCCGCTGGCATATACGGTCCAGCTGCCATATATACGTTTGTGGACAAGGAGATATACCAACCCTGAAATTACTAGGACGGCGCCAAAAAGCAGGAGGTCTTTTTTTTCTCTCTTCCAGTGCTTTACACCT
>PBPU01000046.1 GCA_002724825.1 Acidimicrobiaceae bacterium | reverse complement strand
TGGGGGTAATGGTTTTCGATTACGAACTTCAATAGCTTTTCAAGTTCATTGATTTGCCCTCGCGATGTGAAGATTTCAAAATTCCCGAACCTAATAAATGAGGGAGCTACGCGACAAACGACAGCACCCGTTTCATAGGCTGGGTTACCGTCATAGAACATATCTCGCATCACCTGATCTCCGGTGGTGCATAAGCTCAGAGCGCGAGTTGTCGGAACACCGAGATGAAACATGGCCTCGCTACAAAGAAACTCACGGATAGATGACCGTAAGACAGCCCTGCCGTCTCCACTTCGAGAGTATGGTGTTCGACCAGCTCCTTTAAGTTGAAGCATGAGATACTCACCTTCGGTTCCGACAACTTCTCCAAGATTGATAGCTCTTCCGTCACCCAATTGGCCGGCCCAGTTACCGAACTGATGACCCCCGTAGCACGCAGCATGTGGGTCCATTCCATCCGTAAGAGCGTTCCCTGAGAAAACCTGAGTGAAATATTCCGACGATGCTTCGGACTGGCTTATGCCTACGATATCCAGTACCTCTTTAGAGGTCGCAAGAAGCTTCGGGCTAGCAGTTCTCGTCGGTTGTACTCTCGAGAAAAAAGACTTTTGAACCTGCCTGACTGTATTCTCTATTTCTGGGTCGGCTGAGAGTTGTGAAGAAAACCGGTTATCGAACCGAAGTCCTCTTAAAGGAACGAATTCTAAAGGCTGGTCAGTAAGAGCCACTATTAGCCCTGTAGTGATTCTCAATCGCACTTCGTAGTTGCATACCTTAAGAATAGTTCGCAAGAAATAAAATGACCATCTACGATTTCACTTGTGACCTCTCCCAATGCCGTTGATTCATATGGGGACGACCCAGCTCCGGAAACAGCTCCAGTAAGGCACGGCGAGGATCTTAATTGGGAAGCCATCGAAGATTTTCTTCGCAGCAAACTACCGGATGACTTAGACGCTTCAGGGTCTTTTATGGTGCAGCAATTCCCGAACGGTGCTGCAAACCTCACATATTTGATCTCTTTCGGCGAAACGGAGCTTGTCCTGAGGCGTCCTCCATTTGGGACGTTGGCGCCAGGAGCCCATGATATGGCTAGAGAGTATAAAGTTCTTTCCCGTTTATGGAAGATTTTTCCTAAAGCACCTCGCGCCTTCGTCTTTACCGACGACGCGTCTATCGCAGGGTCAGACATGTTCGTCATGGAACGCAGAAGAGGTGAAGTTATCAGAGGCGTTATTCCTCATTCGATGCGTCACCATGTTGAATTAGGGAGGCGAATTGGATTTGCATTAACTAACGCAATTAGCGAATTCCACCTACTTGACCCATCTGATGTCGGTCTAGAAAATCTTGGGAAACCGGATGGTTTCGCTGAACGACAAGTCCGAGGGTGGAAAAAACGCTGGGACCTTGTGAGTGACGAGAGATATGACGCAATAATGGGTGAAATTCATAGAAAACTTTCAGATTCGATCCCTACACCTCAACGGGTTTCATTCGTCCATAACGATCTCAAGCTTGATAATTGCATGTTTCGACCGGACAACCCTGATGAAGTGGAAGCAATCTTTGACTGGGATATGACAACGCTTGGAGATCCTCTCATTGACCTTGGAACTCTCCTAAATTACTGGCCTGATCCTGACGATGACCCTGAGATTACTCGTGGAGGTCATGATGGACTCGGTTCAGTTGGGCTTCCGAAGCGCTCAGAGATCGTTGAACACTATGGGCAAGTATCAGGACTCGACCTGTCGCGTATTGGATGGTACGAAGCTTTTGGTCAATGGAAAACCGCCACCGTTCTCCAGCAGCTCCATTATCGATGGAAGGTAGGGGACAGCAAAGATGAACGTATGGCGTTGATTGCTGATGCCCTCCCGAAGTTCACCGAGACGGCCTTAGGGTTACTTTCGTAGCCTTACTCGTCCGCGTCATACGTGAACATCTCACGCAGTTCGCGCTTTAAGATTTTTCCGCTGGCGTTACGCGGGATCACATCAACAAACTCAACTGCTTTCACTGTTTTGAATGGTGCAAGTTTCCCTACGCAATGCTTTATAACATCCTGTTCAGAGAGGCTTTCGTCAGCTCTAACGATGACAGCTAATGGTGATTCGCCCCATTTCTCTGATGGGATACCTATCACTCCAGCGTCATTGATCAGTTCGTGTGAAAGAAGAACATTTTCTATTTCAGCCGGATAAACGTTCTCTCCACTTGAAATCAACATATCTTTCACCCGATCAACGATCGTTACGAAACCGTCACTGTCCATCGTTGCGATATCGCCGGTCTTTAACCAACCTTCAACAAGCGTTTCAGCATTTGCTTCAGGCCTGTTCCAGTATCCGACCATGATGTGCGGGCCTTTAACTTCTACTTCTCCAGCTTCATCAGGGGCGCACTCGTTTCCATCCTCATCAACAACTCGGACTTCAGTAAATGTAAAGGCCTTACCAGTTGACCCTGCTCTGCTGACCGCATCTTCAGATGAGATAATGCAGGCAGGTCCACATGTTTCAGTGAGGCCATACACTTGATGGATTTCTATACCCATTTCTGTGTACGTCTCGATAAGAGACACAGCGACTGGCGCGGCTCCACTGATCACATTTCGCAGTGATGTGTGATCATGGTTTTCTGCGTCATAGGTTAGGAGCATAAATTGCAACATAACTGGGACCATCAGGGTTGTATTTATCTTTTCGTCGCGAATCAAATCCCAAGATGCTGCAGGGTCGAAAGACTTCATCAATGTGATGGACCCGCCTACGAACACTGACGTTATGATCGGCGTTAGTGCGCCCACATGGAATAGTGGAAGAGCGTTAAGGAACCGGTCGTAGTGCTGCATATCGGCGGTTGTTGCGTTTGTAATGTTGGCCCATAAGACTGTGTCGTGGCTGTGCATGACTCCTTTGGGCAGGCCAGTCGTTCCGGACGTGTACATTATGAAAACAAGGTCGTCATCGCCGCCTTCGATTTCGGGTTCAGTAGTGGAAGAGGACCCCATCCAGTCGTCATAGTCAAGGGCGCCTTCTGTTGTGTCTCCACCAACCTGTATCCAGTTTGAGATTTGGGTCTTGTCACCCCGGCTGCGAAGCTCTGAAGCGAGTTCAGCGAATTCTTCGCTGAAGAGTAAGACAGTTGTTCCGGCATCGTCGAGTATAAATTCAAGTTCGTCTGCGACGAGGCGCCAATTCAGGGGGACGTTCACCGCACCAATTTTTGCAACGGCAAAAAATGTTTCGACAAACTCCTTTCCGTTCATGAGAAGTAATCCAACACGATCTCCTTTAGCAACGCCGAGGTCTTTCAAAGAATGCGCAACCTGATTAGAGCGGTCATTCAATTCTCGGTAGGAAAGTCTATTGTCGGTCGCAGGTTCGTAAATCGCTTCCAAATCTGTATCGCGTCGAGCTCGATTTGTAAGGAATTCACCTATATTCTGTGCCATGTCTACCCCTTTAGTAAGCGGAACGTATTTTTCAGTCTCGACATGAGAATAGATCCAAATCGTAAATGAACAAAATTTCAGAAGAGTCGGTAAGGTTCAGACATGTTAAGAGCAGTTAAATCAGTACTTCGATTCAGAAGATTTGAGCGAAATGCTGCTCTGCGTCGCCTCAATAAGGCAGCAAATATTGAAGACCTTCGTAATATCTGTATGCGTCGACTTCCGGCAGGTGTCTTTGGGTATATCGATGGGGCAGCAGAAGACGAACGAACGGTTCAACGAAATACCGCTGTCTACAGCCAGATTGCGTTCAAACCGCGAGTCTTGCGAGATGTAGCAAACATAAAACTTTCAACAGATGTACTTGGCGTTCCTGTGTCCTTCCCGTTTATTATTTCGCCAACTGGCTTCACGCGTATAGCTCACCCTCTTGGAGAGATCGCGGTCGCACGGTCAGCTGCCGAAAATCATATCCCATTCACGCTTTCAACCATGGCCACACGATCTATTGAAGAAATCGCTGANCTGGCCAACCCAGCATTTCAAGANAAATCAGATCCAATGCCTGATGCTGCGCGGAACTGGTTNCAAGTCTATGTCTGGAAAGACCGAGGTCTTCTTAAAGAACTACTCGATCGGGCTAAGGACGCACATTTTGAAGCGATTATGATTACTGTCGATACCGCAGTTTTAGGAAGGCGGGAACGTGACGTAAGAAAGGGATTTACCCTACCGCCGAAAGTTGGGGTAGATACAATCTTCGATGGTATGAAGCACCCTGCGTGGACTTGGGGGTTGCTGCGAAACGACCCGATACGTTTCGCGAATGTAATCGGCTCCGGAACTGAGGATGGTTCCACAGCCATAACTCTTGCCGACCATGTCAATGCGCAATTTGACCAGTCGCTTTCATGGAAAGATATCGAATGGTTCCGAGACGTATGGGACGGTCCGATAGTGCTCAAAGGTATTCAAACTGTTGAAGACGCAAAAATTGCCGCNTCACAAGAAATAGATGCAATCNCACTATCAAACCATGGGGGCCGGCAACTCGATGATGCCCCTACTCCTCTTGAATTGATCGAACCTGTNATCCAATCAGTAAATGGAGAAATAGAAGTGTATTGTGATGGNGGCATNAGNCGNGGCAGCGANATTGTNAAAGCAATGGCCCTTGGAGCAACAGCTTGCATGGCGGGNCGCCCCACTTTCTATGGTCTTGGAGCAGCAGGTCAGCGGGGAGTGGATTGGGTTTTGGATTTCCTNCAAGATGGAATGGCTAGGACGATGGCCCTGCTCGGAGTGAGGGACGTAAAGGATCTCAGCCGCGACCACATTAGTTGGAAGTAGTAGCCGTTAGGTATCGGTATTGCGATCACTGTATGNGAGATGGTCAGCAGTCAGCAGGTTAGTCTTTTCTGACTTTCTTCCATACTTTAAAACCTTTTCGTGACCCTTCGACNCGAACGGTATTATGTATTTTCCTGTACTGNACGACGCGTACCAGCAAGGCGGGGCCGTAGAGTTGTGCAAGGTGAAGGAAGCCATATCCCAGCATGGCGATAAGGATTGATAATCCAATCATCCGAACATGAGCAGTTCCAGTTGCAGCGATTTCTTCAGGATTGTCATTATCGAAAACCAGAACTTCAACTGTGATAAGGCAGGTTCCAGCAATTCCGGAGGGGCAATCTTCGGGTTCGCAATTAGGCCCCGTGTAGAAGATAGTGATGTCATCAAAGGTTGTTCCGTCAATCTCGAGGTCATCCACGTCATCGACAGTGATTTCTAAATCTCCGTTCGCTAACAAAGAGATGGAGTATGTGAATTCGTCCGAAACCTGTGTCCCTGGCGTATCCGGATCCGTATCGACAGGGATAATGCCGTAATCATTGACTGCACATGGGGGCGTGATGGTAAACGTGAATGAGTCAAGTCCCTCGGTGAGCTCAACCGCTGGTGGTTCACAATCTACTTTGACGTCAGTGAAGTTTCCTTCAGCTTGCCCATCTACCCCATTGAACATTCCAACGTAGGTCAGCGTGTTCGTCGAATCCTCAGCCCACCCTAAATCCACGGTCTCCGACGCATCAGGTGAAAGTGTAAGAGTTGAGACAGTTCCATTATTAGTAATCGATAAGGTAAGGTCAGCTACTCCATCGTTTGTGACCGTTAGGGAAGCGGAGATACACGTAACGTCAATAGTTACGTTTACTTGACCGTCGAAGTCATCGTTGTCGGGAACTTCAACTTCGATCTGGACCTGACAGGTGCCTGCATTTCCATTCATGCAGTCCTCGGGTTCGCAATCAGGCCCTGAGTAGTAGACGATGATGTCATCGAACGTTGTTCCGTCAATCTCGAGGTCATCCACGTCATCGATCGTGATAGCCAAGTCACCGTTCTCTAGTAACTCAATCGAATAGGTAAATTCGTCTGTTCCCTGAGTTCCTGGCGTTTCAGGGTCCAAGTCCACAGGGATAACGCCATAATCGTTTACTGAGCATGGGGGCGTGATGGTGAACGTGTAGGAGTCCCCACCCTCTTCAACTTGAACTGTCGGAGGCTGGCAATTCACTACTTTGTTTGAAAACGTTGATTGAACGACGCTTGGAGGATTATCAGGTTCGTTAAGGTAAGAACCGAAGAAGCTCACGGAATTCGTTGACCCCTCCGTCCAACCAAGATCGATGGTTTGGTCTGTTCCCGCAGCTAGAGAAATTTCTGTAGTTGCTCCATTATTGGTGTAGCTGAGCGAAAGGTCGTAGCCTCCAGTGTTATTGATGTAGAGAGAAGACCCGACACAATCGTGATTAAGGGTTATTGCCGTTGCCGCTTCGAAACAGTTCTGGGTTCCATGGGTAAACGCCATCTGGCGGGTATGCCCATTTGTAAACGTGATTGACATCGATGCAGTAATCTCAGCGTTGCTGGTTTGTTCCTCCAGCGGAATAGCAATTGTCCCTGTTTGCCCGGCAGTTAATCCAGTATGCACGATAGGGTCAGTTCCTGAAAACGATCCTCCGTCGAGTTGAATTGATATATCTGCTCCGTGGATGGTTTGCGAAAGGTCCCATTCTAAGTTCGCATAACTCGGGCAAGAAAGATTCTGCCAGTTGAAGTAGGCCTCGGGGTCGCAGTCGACATAGTTCCCTATCGTCGTTGGGATTTCAATCCCATATGACGTATCTGTGTCTAAACTTAGCCAGTCAATATCGATCGTAAAGTCATTGACTGCGTCATCGGTTATAGAGAAATCAACCCCTTCTGTGAAGGTGATGGTTCCTGAAAGAGGTAGCTCTTTCACGACGGTAGCTGCAGTATCGACATCGGTGAGAGTCACAGTTCCTGCCACTTGGCTGTTATTGGTGATGCTGTACGATCTTGTGTGTCCAGTAGCTATACAGTGCATTTGATTGTCCACTGAGTAGCTAATGGTTGGGGTACAGTTCGGATCGTCAGATGTAAGACTATTGTCCCACTCGCAAGGAAATGGAGGCATCTCATCGATGCACGAGGCCCCATCGTTCGCATTCGTATCGGCTGAAGCCATCACCTGAACAACCTGAACTTTCCCGTCAATGGTCGGCTCGTCCCAAAGAATTTTATACGTCCCTTGAGATGAGTTATGCATTACATACATGCTGTTGTCGACAAAGGAGAAAGCAGCCCCTAAGCCTAGAGAGCTTCCATTATCAGGTATATCAATAGGGTTTATAGCAAGTGTGTCGTCAGTAATGTTCCAGATGTGAACGTTGTGGGGGTGAGGATGCGTCACAGAGATAGATATGATATCCCCATCGCTATTCGTGACGATAGCTAAGTCATTTCCGTAGATTCCGCTCGATGAGCTAGTTATCCAATTATTGCCTGGTCCGTTGTTCGTTAACTTCTCGTACGTTTCCCATCCGTCGTATGTGTGTAGGTTCGCTAATGAGCGACCGGTTGAAGCAAGTGTCACATACGTTCCATCGGGGGTGAAGCCGCCAGCTATTGACCATGAGCCATGACCTACAGAAACCCATTCCAAATCACCGTACTGGTCAAATCTGACTACACCTTGACCGCCGTCAATTAGCTTGGCATATCCATACATTTTGTCGTCGAGCGGATTTATACCGGTGGCATTAATTTCTTCTATTCCATGTGCGTTCAAGTCCAATCCCCACGGTGGGTCAAAGGGTGCAATGTTTCCTGTTACAAGATCCACATCAAATGTATATAGGTGTGAGTACGGTGCTGAGCCGCCAGTCCCATTCGGCCCATTATCGGTATTGATATGTTGGATTGCTCCAAGCGTTGCACACGCGACAGGGTCAACAACATCGATACTTGTCGTCTCTACACATGCAGGGTCGTCAGCAGTGATACCGCCTAAGCCGGGGAACCCGCACGGAAGGGCAGGCGGAGCTGCATTGACACAGTTCGCTCCATCGTTTGTATTAGTTATCTCTGAGTTAGCGACAACTTCGGTGACATTAAGTGTCTGCCCGTTGACATAAGATTTCCATGGGATTTGATATATACCCGTTCCATCATTGGCTGAAACATACACTAAGTCGCCGAATGCGTATGCTGCTCCCCAC
>PBPU01000045.1 GCA_002724825.1 Acidimicrobiaceae bacterium | reverse complement strand
AAGGTGGTTTTTCAGAACACGCCGGACGCAGAAGCTCCTTCAGAAATGAATTTTTTCTTCCCAGATAAAAGATTGCTTTGCATGGCTGAGAACTGTACTCATACTATGCATAATCTCTATCCGATCCGAGGTGCCCAGACCCGAGATGCATTGGCGTGGAGTAAATACATTCACGAAGCGCTACTCCTATGGGGAGAGCAGACTGAAACAATGTTTGCAACTCACCACTGGCCACGATTTGGTAATCAAGAAGTACGGGAGTTCTTGTGTTTACAAAGGGATGTCTACAGATGGCAGCATGACCAGACCATGAGATTGGCCAACATGGGATATGTGCCTACCGAAATAGCCGAGATGCTCAAACTGCCTGAAGAATACCTAAATGAGTCCCATGTCCAAGGGTATTACGGCACAGTATCGCATAACACGAAAGCCGTTTACACCAAGTACCTAGGGTGGTATGACGGTAACCCGTCAAACCTCAATCCGCTGCCACCAGTTGAAGCTGGGGAAAAGTATGTTGAATATATGGGTGGAACCGAAGAGCTCATTGGCAAAGCTAATAAAGCATATGAAGAAGGCGATTACCGTTGGGTGGTTCAAGTGATGAATCATGCCGTCTTTGCTGACCCGACTAACACTAAGGTGCGGAATCTTCAAGCCGACGCTTTTGAGCAATTAGGATATCAATCTGAATCAGGTACCTGGAGAAACGCCTATCTAACAGCAGCTCGAGAACTCCGATACGGATCACTCCGTATACCCGCGTCAATGGGAAGACAAATCGCTCATGCTGTCACAATTGATCAACTGTTTGACATGATTGGTGTTCGGTTCAACCCTAAAAAATTTAATCACGGGCCAACTCGTATTAACTGGCATTTCACAGATCTAGAAGAAGACCATGTGCTTGGTATTGAACGATCTACGGTCCACCACGACCCTAACGCCAGTGACAACGAAGCAAATGCAGAGATCACTACGACAAGAAAGGTGATTGCTCTGATACTCGGAAATCAGACGACCTTAGAAGAAGTAATTGAATCCGGTGATCTCGTCATTCATAGCGGTGAGGCTATTATCGAGAACTTTTTTGGCTCGCTTGAATCATTTATGACTGCACCGCTTATAGAGCCAAAATAACTATCGACGGTCAAGTAGTACCTAGTTCACTACAGAGAATCATCTATGTTTTGGATTTCATTAATGGATTGGGTCAAAGTGTTCCATGCAAGTGTCGCGCACTTTATTCTGACTGGATATTTGACTACTCCCTGGAGTGCTTCAAGATCGCCAAGATCAACGCTAGGTGACGCTCCATCAGTTTCTTCTCCAGATAGTTCACTTTCATAGATGTCCATCATCTCTTTGAAAGCATGAATTATTTCTTCAGCTTCGCTGATACTTTTTCCTTTTATGATCTCAGTCATCATTGACGCCGATGCTTGACTGATTGAACAACCCTGACCACCAATCTTAATCTCATCAATTTTCTGATCAATTAATGAAACGAAAACAATGACCTCATCGCCACAAAGAGGATTGAACCCTTCACATCGATGCGCAGGCGGCTCAAGTTCTCCCTGGTTTCTTGGAGAGCGGTAATGGTCAAGGATTATTTCCTTATACAGATCATCAAGTGAAGACATAACTACAGTTTAATTACGGGACGAACAGATCACGTACTTTATGTAGCCCCGAAACCAAAGCGTCAATATCTGAATGGTCATTATAAAGATACATAGACACGCGAGATGTAGCTCCGACATTAAGGACTTGCATTAACGGTTTTGCACAATGGTGGCCCGCACGTATGCAGATATTCTCTTCATCTAATACTTGAGAAATATCATGAGGATGAGCGCCATCGAAGGTAAAGGAGATAACCCCACCACGTTCTGAGGGATCTCTAGGCCCAAAGATTGAGATAGTTTCTCCGAATTCTGAATTCAAACGTTCAAGTGCATAGCCGGTCAAAACAATTTCATGATTTCTAATTTCTTCCATGCCAACGTTGGATAAATAATCGATAGCTGCACCTAACCCTGCAGCCTCAGCAACCATAGGTGTACCTGCCTCAAACTTCCAAGGTAGCTCGTTAGTTGAGAAGCCTTCTTTTGTGACATTTAAAATCATTTCCCCACCACCAAGAAAAGGCGGCATCGATTCAAGCAAGTTTTGTTTCCCCCACAAAACCCCTATGCCCATTGGGCCAAGTAATTTATGGCCGGTAAAGGTTAGAAAATCAATTCCCATCTCCTGAACATCGGTCTTGCTATGGGGGGTGTATTGGCTGGCATCAGCGTGGACTGTTAAGCCCATCTCTTGCGCTCTGCTAGTTAACTCTCTTACAGGGGTAAAAGTTCCCAAAACATTAGACATTGCTGCAAAGCTAAGAAGTTTCGCTCCATCAATTAACTGATCAAAATCTGAAAGATCAAGGTGTCCATTATCATCGATTTTTATCCATCTGATTTCAAAGTTTTTTTCAGATGCGAGCATTTGCCATGGGACGATATTTGCATGATGTTCCAACTCGGTTAGAACAATAGCGTCACCATCAGATAGGTGTTCACGTCCCCAAGTATTAGAGATAAGGTTCATTGCTTCTGTGGCATTCTTTGTGAATACGACTTCTTGCCTTGAATTAGCGTTAATAAAGGAGGTTACCTTATCTCGAGAGCCTTCGAGAATAGCAGTTGCCTCATTTGCAAGTTGATACGAGCCTCTGTGGACGTTTGCATTAAACTGCCGATAGTAGTCTTCCATCGCGTCCATTACAGAAACCGGTTTCTGAGACGTGTTTGCAGAGTCAAGATAGATAAGTCGCTTTCCATTGATATGCCTTTGAAGAACGGGGAAGTCCTTCTTTATTTCCGTCACGTCAATAGTCATAGCCATTCCTCGTAACCTTCGGCATCGAGTTGCTCAACCAGCTCAAATCCCCCGCTTTTGGCAATCTTGCCATCAATTAAAATATGCACATGATGGGGTTGTAAGTGATCTAGAAGTCGTTGATAGTGCGTTATGGTCAGAACAGAGATTTTCGGGTTCTTGTTCATAATTTCTTTGATTCCGGTAGCGACAATTTGAAGAGCATCAATATCAAGCCCAGAATCAGTTTCATCGAGGACGGCAAATTCAGGTTCGAGTAGAGCCATTTGAAGGATTTCATTTCGCTTTTTCTCCCCCCCAGAAAATCCCTCGTTGAGGTAACGGTCAGCAAACTCAGGATCAATATCTAGCCGGTCCATCCAAGCAAGCATTTGTTTTCGGAGGCTAAGAATAGATATTTCCTTTCCAGTTCTGGCTTCAACTGTTTGTCTTAGAAAGTTGAGGACACTTACTCCAGAAAACTCTTGTGGGTATTGGAATGCAAGGAACATCCCCGCCTTTCCTCTATTATCGGCGCTCCACTCAGTAATATTTTCGCCCTTAAGTAGAATCTCCCCTGATTCTACTATGTACTCTGGTGAGCCTAATAAAACCGAAGCTAAGGTAGATTTTCCGCATCCGTTCGGACCCATCAAAGCATGGATCTCTCCCTCAGCAATTGAGAGATTTACTCCATTTAGTATCCCGCTTCCATCTTCTGCTTTGACATGAAGATCTTGAATTTCGATTAACGATTTGGCCATCACTGAAGTGTATCCCTTTGCCTAATTAACCCTATTCCCAAAAGACTAATTATCTTGCTACCAGCCTCTATCAATCCACTCGTCCAGATGAGGTCGCTCCGCACCAATAGTGGTCTCATCTCCGTGACCTGGAAGGACGAGGGTATCGGCGGTTAGTGTGAATAAACGGCGATCAATAGATTCAATAATCTTTGTGAAGTCGCCGCCTTCAAATTGGGTTGCTCCTGGGCCGCCTGGAAATAAAGTATCGCCTGAAAAGAGGATTGGTCGACCTTGTATGCGGAAACATATCGATCCAGGGGTGTGGCCGGGGGTAAGGATAGTGTGGAGCCTGAGTCGCCCTACTTCGATAACTGATTCATCTTCTAAAATTTCATCGTAGCTATCTAGCATATGGGCATCTTCTTGGGTGACAAAAACTGAGTATCCAGCATCACGTACATGTGGGACAGCCTGAATATGGTCCCAATGCCCATGAGTTTCAAGGACTTGCTTAACTCCTAGGTTCTTGCAGAGGTCTAGAAGTCGTTCGTGCTCATTGGCAGCATCGATTAAAGCCCCTTCGCCTGTTTCGGTGCAACGCAAGACAAAAACATTATTATCCATAGGGCCGACTACGACTTTGTGAATTTCTAATCCGGAATCCTCAAAAAATAATGTACTCATAGTCCTTATCCTACAAGTCGCCACAGCGATAGTGCTGCCTTTTCAACTCTGAACGGCTAACGTTTACATTGAGATGTGGGTATATATATCTATAGCGTCAGTAACAGTAATTACTTTGGCATGGTTTTTTGTTGTGATGGTGTCTGCCAGACTTCGACAAACACCTGCTCAAACTATGCTCGACATTGAAGAAGCCGTTGAATTCATAGCTGATAATCTCCCAAAAGAAATCTCGATGCGTGTGACACATGATGAAGTTAGGCTCCTGCTCAGATGGCAAATAACGTATTTTCGAAAGCGCGGGGTAGCAAGTTACGGCAGTATAGATACCGAGGCTGAAGCGGCTGCATTGCGAAATAAGACGGTCATCGCACATGAAGATGATCTCGTCGACGAATTAATTAGGCGATCCAAGAAATCTGGCCTAGAGCTAGACGCAGTGGATATTGTCTGTGTTGTTGATTTAGGGATTCAATTCTTGAGAAATATTGGTGCTATCGGGAACCAGATCTCCGAAGTAAATGACGTGTAAGGCATGCTGAACTAGAAACAAAAATTGTTAATGAAACATCGGCACGTAGTCGAAACGGAAGCTAGGCTCATTTTCACCAACGAAAGGAGGTGGTCCAACTGAGTAGTAATATTTTTGGGACCTTGGAGGTGGCCAGCTACTAAGCGGCCCCTGGACCAAGATGTAAATATCAACTGGTCACCCGCGAACAATGCGGTCAGGTTCAGGTCCCACCTGATTTGGTTGTGTTACCTAAACGCAGTTCGTGATCCAGGATTGAATTTGGGGAGATGAGAATATCCCCAAATTTGTCATTGAAAGCGTTCGTCAATGTACTTTCTAGTATCTAAAATAGTCATCGGAGGTTTCCCATGAAACGACCCGTAAGAGTAGAGCATTTCCGTTGGTTAGGGGATAAGCGTAACCAACGCGTCTACGACCTTGACGAGGTCACAGACGAATCAGTTATCGAAGAACTGATGGCATCGGAACAGTATCTAGTTTTTGGGCCAGATACTCTCGCTGAAGCTCGTAACCGCGGTTACCGGCAAAGGAATATTTAGGCGCAAGCATTGGCATATGTCCTCGACTCTAATGGGCTTTCACTAACCGGACACCTTGCTGCTCCTAATCGTGTAGGAATATCTGGCACAGCAGGGCTAGTGATTTGCCATGGGTTCCCTTCAGGGGCGAGTCAAGGAGTCGATAACGATAGGTCATATTATGACTTTGCTGATCTCGTGGCAAAAGCACTTGGTTGGATTGTGCTCGCCTTCACATATAGGGGCTGCGGAGGATCAGAAGGAGAATTCTCAATGCAGGGGTGGCTCGATGACACAATTAACGCAGCAAAGGATTTAAAAAATAACCCACAAGTGAACTCAGTTTGGCTTGCAGGTTTTGGCACAGGTGGAGCTTTGGCAATCACTGCTGCGAGCCTGTCTGAAGAAATTAGTGGAGTGGCCGCTATCTCCGCTCCTTCAGATTTCCGCGATTGGGCTCAGAATCCTGATCAGCTATTACAGTACTCGCGAACTGTAGGAGCTATCTCTGATCCGGACTTTCCTCAAGACGAAGATTCCTGGGCTGCAGAGATTGANTTGATTAGGCCAGTGGAAGCNGCTGGGGNAATAGGTAAAAAGCCTCTGCTAGTTGTACATGGGGCAAGCGACCAAGTCGTTCCTTCATTCGATGCGCGAGTCTTAGCTGATTCTCATGGGGGTGCGGATTTACGAATTATTGACGGAGGTACGCATAGACTCCGTTTTGATCCCAGAGCTTCTGCAATAATAATTGGGTGGCTAGATCGAACATACCGTNTGCTAGCGAAAGATATGACTTCTGACCAATTTCCGATATCTGAAGGAGAATCATGAGATCACAAGTTTTCACTGATGGTTCATGTAGCGGGAATCCAGGCCCAGGAGGATGGGCATGGATTATCCCCAATGGGAGTTTTGCTGCCGGTCATTCCCCCGATACCACAAACCAAAGAATGGAATTAACCGCAGTTATTGAAGCTGTTTCAGCATTAAAAGGCCCTTTGGAGATAGTCAGTGATTCTACGTATGTAGTCAACTGTTTTAGGGATAGTTGGTGGAAAGGGTGGCTACAGCGAGATTGGAAAAATAGCCAACGAAAACCTGTAGCNAATAAGGACCTCTGGGAGCCTTTAATNGCTGAATATCAAAATAGAGATCTATTGTTTACATGGGTTAAGGGGCACGGTGGAGATCAGTGGAACGATTATGCTGACCGCCTAGCTGTCGAAGCAGGGTACCTCCAGGCCGACCGATCGGGGTNNCAGCCACCAGATGAGATAANCTTGCCTTGAGCTTCNATGCTCTGGNGATTTTGAGCTATTTGATCAAACTGCACTACGGTAATCAAGGAAGCAAGTGAGGTGTAAATGCCATATCCACAAGAAGTAATTGACCTAGGCGAAAAGGTAAAGAATTGGGGGCGATGGGGGGATGATGACGAACGGGGGACTGTAAATTATATTACAGATGAAGTCATTCGAGGAGCAGTAAAGAGCATTCGAAGTGGCAAGCGATTCTCATTGGCTTTTCCACTAAAGCAGCAAGGTGGCTTACAGCTCGGGTCAATGCCTGGGCGCATAAATCCTTTACGAACGATGATCCAACTTAATACTCCAGTTATCGGTGACCCATCCCTTTTTTGTACTAGCGATGATGTCGTTACTATGGGGCTTCAAGCCGCAACACATTGGGACGGGTTATGTCATGCCAGCTGGAATGGGAAGATTTACGGAGGGCGTGATGCAACGACAATTACATATGACGGTGCATCTATCTGCGGAATTGAAAAGATCGAAACCCTAACCAGCAGGGGTGTTCTACTAGATATTGCTGAGCTATTAGGTGTAGAGGAATTACCAGGAGGGCATGCAATCACATACGATGATTGTGTTAACGCAGAAGAACGGCAGGGCGTAAAGGTACGCAGTGGAGACATTCTCTTACTTCGGACGGGAATGATGGCGAAAGCTAGAAATGGCGATGTAATTTCTTATGGAAGCGGAACACCGATTGAAGGGTCTCCTATGCCCGGCTTCCCTGGAGTTGGCCTAGGTGCCGTCGAATTCTTCTATGAACGAGAAGTAGCAGCGGTTGCAACAGACACTATTACTTTTGAAGTAATGCCATGGGATCCTGCTNTTCCAGGAGCCATATTACCAATACATTGCATCAACCTTGTCATGATGGGCTTGACACAAGGGCAGAACTTTGACCTAGAGGCACTTTCTGCTGATTGTAAGCATGATGGCCAATATGACTTTCTCCTTGAGGCTAGNCCTCAGCCTTTTGTAGGAGGTATTGGTTCACCGGTTAATCCTGTTGCTATTAAATAGCATNATGAACGGCTACACCATTTCAGCATGGTCTGCCATTTCAAGCATTTCCTTATCACCAGAGGAGTTCCCGTATGCCCATAGCTCGATACTTTCAGCCTTCAGGAGTTTCTTTAATCGTCTTGCTTTTTCAGGGCCGCGGATATTTGCTCCTTCCATCGCCCCTGTTAAACGGCCATAGGAAGAAATCATTTCAACGGCTATAACATGATCAAATCCTAAAGCTGAAGCCGCAGGTCTTGCATAGCACCCTAAAGAGCCGGTGACTAGAACAAGCTGATGTCCCCTTTTCTTATGGGAATCGATATGTTTGAGNNTTTCACTCCGGTATAACCGTGGCAGCGTTGATGCATAAGCACCTCCGTCTGCCTCGAATTCCTCAGAGGAGTAATCGCGAAAGAGATCGCTGAGGGCAGTTTCTTTCAAGATGTTACGAAAGTTTCTATTCCCCACGCGTAACGAAGCCTTACATGTTGCTTTTGTTAGTTTCGATAGACCGTACTTTCTAAGAAATGGGAGAAGCGTGTCACGTTTTGTTATCGTGCCATCAAAGTCAAATGCTGCCACGATTTGTTTGTTCATGGCTTGAGCATAAACCTTTCAAGATGCTCCAAGGTCTCTTTCATGCAAGGTACATGTGAAGAAGGATATCCAAATAGTTCGATCATCTTCGGCCAAATTGCCTCCGCCCAGTCAAAGGTTTCGGTCACTATAGTGCCTTCGGGTCCATCAGAAAGTTGATATCTCCATCTGTGTTTTCCGAAGTGTGACCAAGCTATAAGGGTATCTTTCTCATATTCGACTACAGTGTTCGTTATCCGGTAAGGGATATTCCAAGTCTTCATTTTGATCTGAAATGTGTCGCCGAGACAAAGCTGATCTGGCCCACGTATCTTCCCCCGAACCGTTCCTGATCCATCTATTTCAGCATGGAGAAAAGGGTTTGCTAGAACGCTAAAAATCTCGGACCTTTGTGCTTGAATAACCCTACTTACAGAGACATTTTTTCCNGATTCGCCTTTACNTGAAGAATGNTTNNTCATGATCTAAGTATCTCGGTAAGNGCTGTATCNATCGAAGGATGCTTGAATTGAAATCCGGCGTTAATGGGTACGGAAGGNAGNGCTCTCGTGCTGGTAAATATCAGCTCTTGAGCGAGCTCTCTGCCAGCAAGAAGCATTGGGCCGAACTTAGGTACTGCAATTGCCGTAGGTTTTCCTAAAGCTGACCCTAATGCTTTGGTGAATTGAGCGTTGCTAACCGGTTCAGGAGCGGTGAGATTCACAGGGCCTTGTATATCGGCTGAAAGTAGCCATCCGATAAGCCGGACCTCATCCTCTAAAGTAATCCAGCTCCAGTACTGATTGCCGTTTCCCAGTTTTCCTCCCAAACCAAGTTTAAATAAAGGGAGTATTTTTTGTAGCATCCCACTTTGAGGGTCAAGGACAATTCCTGTTCGCAAATGGGTTACCTTAATACCAGCTTCTTCAGCTGAAGTAGTTGCTGTTTCCCAATCAGCTGCAACCTCTGCAAGGAATCCGCTACCTTTAGGTGATTTCTCATCAATTTGACTACTCCCACAATCTCCATAGAAGCCAGTAGCAGAACCACTTAGGAAAACAGATGGAGGAGAATCTAATTCAGATAGAGTCTTAGCAATTAACTCCGTACCCTTTATTCTACTGGAATAAATTTCCGCCTTTTGTCGTTTTGACCATCGACGGTTTCCGATGCTCTCACCTGCAAGGTGAATCATTGCATCGATCCCCTCCAAACTTTGACTTTCTATCAAACCTTCAGATGGATTCCAAAACACGTCGGCACGATCCCTATTGCGAGAAATGCAAATTACTTCATGCCCCATTTCACGCAAATGTGCGCTTACTGCACTGCCGATCGTTCCCGTAGCACCTGTAATCGCAACAATCATTCAAATCCTCCAGCGCTATTCCTGCTTGTAATTTAATGGTTGCACATCCTCAACGAAAGCAAATAACCCAAAGAGAAAATTTCAGGGAAATTTAGAGTTTTTCGCTTTAATCCATTAAGCATGCTAAAAATTAAGAGAAATGTGAGGTTTCATGGAAGATTCTCAACCCTCTTCAGCAGCTGAAAGATTAAAGAAGATCGATCCAAAATATTTTGGCGGTGTTATATCTTTAGTCGTGCTTCTTCTCTTTGTCTTTCAGAATACAGAAAAGACACAAGTAGAGTTTCTTTGGTTCGACATAGCCATGCCTCTCTTTCTTTTGCTGGTATTGACTTCCGTGCTAGCTAGCTTGATCGCTCTTTTGCTTCAGCGATTGAGTCGGAAACGGAGAAGTTCTTGAACTTCGAGTTGAGTTGATCCCATCTTCTGGCAAAATGAGGTATGGACAAAGAAGACTCTACCAATTCGCCTGAATCTGACTTTGATACAACGCAGGGATCAGAAAAGAAGAAACCTAAAGGTACAGGCGCTGTGGTTCTTGGTGCGGCCATGATTGCAATAGGGGAAATCCTCGAGCCAGAGAAGACAACAGTCGAGATTATCCAGACAAATGACGACCCTGAACCGGATTTACCATTCGATCTTGACTTCGGAGATCTACCGCCATTGAGGTAAGCCCAGTTTCTGCAAATTTCTAGATATCTGCGACGCTTACTACAAATTTAATCTTCTAGAAAAGTCGCTTTGCCAGCGTCTATCAGGGTCGATATTTTTACGAATGGATTTCCACTCATCTAAATCCGGATACATTTTAGGAATAAGTTCTGGATCTAGTCTTGCATCCTTAGCTAAGTAAATCCGTCCTCCAGCTTTCACTAACTCCTGGTCTAGGGCATCTAAAAATCCATAAATTCTCTTATCATTTGCAGGGAAATCAACTGCGAGAGTCCAACCCTCCATTGGGAAGGACAAAGGAGCCTGGTTCGAAGCCCCCAGTTTCTTTAATACCGCAAGGAAGGCAGGAACTTTTGCTTTTTGTATTGAATCGATGACATCGAAAAGTGTATGTTCTGAAACCTCAGGGACAGCTATTTGCCATTGGATAATCCCAGATTTCCCATATAGCCGGTTCCAATTTCTCACCTTATCGAGTGGATGCATAAAGGCAGACAGTTCAGTTTTTTTAATAGTCTCAGTCCTGCCGGCTGACAGAATTCTAAGAGAATTATATGCCTTGACTGTTGAACGGCGAAGAAACGAATCAGCAAGGTGGTTTGGAAGAGGGAGGGTAGGTTTTGCTATGTATGAGAATTCGTGGTGTGGATTATTAGATATTTCATGATTTGCTGTTTCTAATATTCCTCGGCCGAAGTTATTTTTCGAGATGAGGTCTAGCCACGCAACACCGTATTCGAATCTGTTGACTTGTGATTTCATGGCTTCGAATAAGTCGGAAAAATTTCCGAAGCTATTTCTGCTCACTTGAACTTTGCTAGACCGAATTCGGCTTAATTGGATTGTTGCTTCGATAACAATTCCAGTCAGCCCTAATCCCCCCATAGTCGCCCAAAAGATTGCGGCTTCTTCAGTTTTACTGCATCGGATCGTCTCTCCATCTGCAAGCATTAAAGCTATTGATTTGATGTGGCTGGCGATAGAAGATTTTCGATAGTGATTCTTTCCATGGACGTCCGCAGCTATTGCTCCACCAATGGTAACGAAACTGGTTCCTGGGACTACTGGCATAAACCAACCGAGGGGGACTACTCGCTCAAGCAGTTCAGCGAAAGTTAAAGACGACGGGACTGTTATGATCCCATTTGAATTTGGGTGTTCAATATTTTCCTTTCTAAATAATGGTCGGATAACATCTCCATCACTGTTCATAGGCTGGTCTCCATAACTCATGCCTGACCCTCGGGCTATGCCACCACCATTCCCAACTGATTCGACTATTCCTCTTAAATCATCGATAGATTTAGGTTCTCTTAAATAAGATTCTGAACCCTTTGCATTTCCCCAAGTTCCTAGCTCAGTCTTATCCATATATTGCGACTCCGTATGTTAGCGCCCAGAGAACAGACAATACCAAAAGCCAAAAGTCATTTAGTACCGTACGCACCGGATCCTCTCCAAAGCCAGTTTGAAGGCGTAACCTGTATCGAAGCAGTGCCGAAGTGAAAAGAAATAATGACACCAAAGAGTAGCTAGTTTGGGTATTTGCTGATTGGCCCAGCCAAAATCCGTATGTGATAACTGCAAGCGAGGATGACAGTGCCATTAAAGTCTCAAGTATCTTCAACGAGTAGAACTGAAGAACTAAACGTGACACATGGGTTTGATATGTAGACAACTCGGCGAACCTTTTACCAGCTACAAGAAAAAATGATGTGGAAGAGACCAAAGTGATGAACCAGAAGGAGAGTGGAATGTTTGTAGGCATGCCACCAGCAGCAGCTCGAAGGACAAATCCTGATGCGACAAGGACTAACTCTATATATGGAAGCTCTTTTACCTTCACCGAATATAGGAAATTAACGAAGGTGTAGACCCCGAGGCAAATCCCTAGACCTGAAGAGAGGAGAAAGCCTAATGTCAAAGAAGTTATAGAAAAAACTAAGATCACTCCGACTAAAAATCGAACTGATACTTTGCCATTTGCTATCGGCCTTTGCGCCTTTTGGTTGTGTTGTTTGTCGGCTTCGATATCACACAAGTCATTAAAAAAATAGACACTCACCGAAACGAGAAGAAATAGAAAAGCAGCACTCGAAGTCCTAAATAGGGTGTTCCCATTATCGATTTCCCCAGCTGCCAGTGGTGCAGCAAATACTAATAAATTTTTAAGCCACTGGTGTGGCCTTGCGGCAATGAGATAAGGACTCAAGCGCTGCATTCAAGTTTAAGGTCTAAGAAATTTGATGGCCTATCACGAGGGGGTATAAGTGGGTGGCTTCTCTTAATTTCAAATGTGTTCATGTTGAAAGTCCCTAAGCTCCCCATCTCAAAATATGTGTCGGAAATGACACGTATTCACTCTATTTAGTTTCTCATGTGAGGAATAATGTTAAATTTCTTCTTCTGTCTAGGTGCACTTCATAATACGCCACTATGGTCTACCACGTATATGAGTACGCGAATGTTGATCATTGTTTCTCTTGTTTGTGGACTAGTGATACTTTTGGCATTTACTACACAAGTTCTAATAGCATCCTAAATTTAGTGCTGCTATTTGAATAATTAGTTGATCGTTTGTAGCGATAGGATTTGGACATGGAAGATACAAAGTCTCACTTCGATGTGGTGATAGTAGGTGGAGGCCCTGGGGGGTATGGCGCAGCCCTATATGGCGCAGCTGCTGGGCTTGATGTGGCGCTAGTGGAAATGGGGAAACTAGGCGGCACATGTCTTCATGTTGGTTGCATCCCCGCCAAAGAATTGCTAGAGACAGCATCAGTCCTTCGCACAGTCCGCCAAGCCGAAGAATATGGCGTCAAAGCGGGTGCCCCCGAATTAGATATGTTGCAACTCATGAACCGAAAACAGGGGGTAATTGATACTTTAACTTCAGGCGTGGAAGGGCTTTTGGGAAGAAGAAGCGTAACGGTCTTTTCAGGGGTTGGAGAGTTAGCTGGTGGTAAAAAAGTAAAGATTTCAGGTTCAGATGACAGTAAGCAAGTTATTTCTGGAGACAATATTATTTTGGCTAGTGGTTCCAAGCCCAAATCGATATCAGGGTTTGAAGTTGACGGAACGCTAGTCGTGACTTCGGACCAATTGCTTTCCCTTACTAAAGTTCCTTCGAGAGCAGTTATTATTGGCGGAGGGGCCATCGGAGTTGAATTTGCCTCAGCCTTAAATGACTTTGGCTCAACTGTTACTATTGTTGAAGCGCTCCCTCAAATACTTGCCGGCTGTGACAAAGATATTGCGAAAGTAGTACACAGGTCATTTCAGAAAAGAGGAATCGGTATTCGCACAGGAGTTTCGGTTGAAGGCCATACTCCCACTTTGGATGGGACCACTATTTTGTTGAATGATGGAGAAAAAATCGAAACAGACCTAGTAGTTGTCTCAGTAGGGAGAAGGCCATACCCCGATCTACTCGGATTAGAGAATGCAGGAATTAGTGCAGATACGAGAGGCTTTGTTCCGGTCACTGATTTCTGCGAAACTCAGTCTTCTGGTATCTATGCCATTGGCGACCTAATAGACACTCCCCAGTTAGCTCATGTCGCATTTGCGGAGGCTATATTAGCGATCAAACGGATATGCCGAGAGGATGTCACTCCAGTTGATTATGCAAAAGTACCATGGGCAATCTACTGCCACCCCGAAGTAGCTTTTGCAGGACTTAGCGAGGCAGAAGCGATCAAAGCGGGATACAACATAGAAGTATCTAAGCACCGATACTCAGGTAANGGGCGTGCCATGATCGTTGGTGATACAGNTGGCCTAGTTAAAGTTGTTGCAGAAAAACTTCCNGATGGGACATTAGGGCAAATACTGGGAGTCCACATGGTAGGGCCTTGGGTNACCGAACAGTTGGGGCAAGGTTATNTAGCAGTTAACTGGGAAGCCACNGTTGCTGAAGTCGCCGAATTTATCCAACCGCATCCCACACTAAGTGAACTATTNGGTGAAACCGTCATGTCCCTAACTGGAAGAGGGTTNCACGGGTAGTTAACTCTCGGAAGATTTACCAGCTACCACCGCCGCCGCCGCCACCACCGCCGCCGCCATCAAAACCTCCACTAAAACCTGAAGACCATCCATCATCGTATGACGAAGAAGACGAAGGGGCGGATTGTGTTTTGCGAACATCGTAACTGCTATTAAAAGCGTAAGTGGCAAAAAGATAATCGTCCGAGATCAGGTCATCGTCGGAGTTGAAGCGAGATGATTGCTGGAATGCTCGGTTCCACGCATCTGCCTCACCAAGAGAAACTGCCCAGGCTGTGTACTCGCGCAGGACTCCGTTTTCAGATGCTGATTCAACATGTTTTGCCTCAGATTGACTTAGGAATTTTCTAAACCCCTCTATCTGGATCCAAAGCCCAGTCCCTTTTGGAGTTCGAACAGCTAGTTCCCAAGCGCGATAGCAGACTGCTATGAGTGAACCGAAAATAATAGCTGAGACGATACTCCAAAGATCAAACACTCGAATAGGTGCGTTATGGGTAGTGAATCCGGCCCAGATGAAAACAGCAAAGGCTGCTGGAATTGCTAGCCAGCCAATAGCTTTAGTTCTAGAGAATGACCAAAGATTACTTTCCCACATCCATGCGTTTAGATCATTTTCCAGTTTTTTCCAACCAGACGTAAAAGCCTTGTCATACTTTCCTAATTCCACTTCATCTCGGCCATCAAAAATCGTATCAAGAGGTCCGGCGCTACGTTGCGGAAACTTGTCGATCAGGACTCTGGCGCCATTATTTTCAGCAAGCTCAACTTCTCCGCTTATGGCTCGTTCAAGGAGCCAAGCAGTTTTGTGGTCTTCTTTCACGGATTCTTCCAAAAGAATGCCACCTTGGTGCGCAGTAATTCCTTCAGGAGGGCTAAAGCTTAGGGTAACGAGTTCGGAAAGTTTACCCGTGTCAGCTCTAGATATATCGCCTTCNCCCTCGTTGAATGCTGAATCAACAGCGCTTCCTGTCCTTACTTTGTCTCTCCCAAGAAGTCTCAACGCCCAGACAGATATACCCCCTCCGAAAAGGGTAGCCGCAATAGCGATCAATCCAATAAAGATGAAAGTAAGATCTCGCCCNGAATTTGGCGCATTTGGGGGTTCAATGAAATTTGGAAGATTTCCGATGTCCTGACCTAATTCTGCTTGTATGTTTACTCCTTGAGAAGAACGTAGGCCATCAATTTGAACGAATAAATGGCCTGGGGCGACCTCCTCTAATTCACATGAGTCTTCATCAAAAAGACTTACAATCTTGCACTTAGGATTTTCGAAGTCGAATGGAGAAATTACTTGAATCTGCACATCATCCATGGACCGATTCCAACCCGTTCCAACCGCATTCCAATTAACTAATGAGTTCTGAAGGTCTGAAATAGTGTTCAGGGAATAGCTAAGTTCGTATCTATGGTTACCAGTAATGGTTATATTTGGATTTCCTATCCGAATTCTTAGTTCGCCGTTATCACAATTGAACCCGCAATAAATTGTCCACATGGATGGGGCTGAAGGCGACTCGATGCTAATGATCTCTTCCTCCGATAGGCCTGGGACATCTCGGTAAATTCCTCGTCTGCTTTCATTTCCGAAGTCGTAGTCGATTACCTCTCGAACTATGGTTGATTCTTCGTTNCTGATTTCAGCGACGGTCCAATAATTATCGATCTTTTCTATTGGTTTGTCGAAGGCGATAAATCCTGCGACGAGCCCTGCGAAAATAGCAAACCCCAAGATCGGATACCAGGAGTTTTTCCTTCGTTTTTCTGTGTAGGTAGCCATTATTCTTGATCACCTTCTAAGGGGTCTGTGGAGTCACCATAAGAAAAGTATTCTCGCATTTCAAATCTAAATATTATTGCAAAAATACTATAAGGAAGAATCTGCAGTTGGTTATTAAATTCAAGAGTGACATCGTTATAGTACTGGCGCGCATACGCCAAGAGGTCCTCAGTTTCTGACAACTCTTCTTGAACCTTAATAAAGCTGTCACTTGCTTCCAGNTCAGGGTATGACTCAGCGACAGCAAAAACCTTCTTTAAGCATTCAGTAACAGTATTATTGCTATCTGCTAGCTGGGCTCTTCCTGAAGTGGAGATAGCAGCTGCCCTAGCCAAAGTAACATCCTCAAATGCTGCTTTTTCGTGAGCTGCGTATCCTTGAGCGACCTTCACTAGCGCTGGTATTAGGTCATATCGACGATGGAGCTGTACGTCGATAGCCGCCCATGCATTTTCAGTTGTATTTCTTAATCGAACAAGCCTGTTATAAATAAGAGCTATAGAAAATAAAACGGCACATACTACGATGAGTGCGATCCAAACAACCATTAGACTCCTATATATAAGGTGTAGCCCAAATATTAGACTTAAAGCAGTGCACGCGAAAGTACAGAGCCTCAATTGAATGTTTTGACGAAAGATAAAGGACTCAGAATGATGGAAGACGCTTTACCGCTTCCATTGCAAGTTCGATGGTTAGGAAAAGTTCGATACCGCGATGCACTTGCTATCCAAGAAAGCCTCTTCGAAGCCAGGCCAGAAAACTACCTACTGCTTATGGAGCATTTTTCTGTCTTTACTCTTGGAGTGAATGGCGACGAATCAAACATACTTGTAGAACCGTCAGAGATCGGAGCCGANGTCATCCGCATAAAACGAGGTGGAGACGTAACCTACCATGGCCCAGGNCAACTAGTCGGATACCCAATNCTTACTGTTCCAGGNAAGCGTGGCGGAGGTATGGCCGACACCTCGGCGTACGTTCACTCAGTAGAGCAACTAATCATCGATGCATTAAAAGAACTAGGGCTTCCAAATTGCGGTCGAATAGCCAAATATCCAGGTGTATGGGTTGACCCAAATGGAAATTCGCCAAGAAAGATAGCTGCCATAGGAGTCCGTCTTTCGAGAGGGCGGTCAATGCATGGCTTTGCAATAAACGTCAAACCTGATATGTCATATTTTGAAGCTATTGTTCCTTGCGGAATTAAAGAAATGGAAGTTACCTCACTGCATCAAGAGGGCCTTAATTTAAATCTTAAAGAGGTAACGGATGTAATCTCTGAATTAGCAGCGGCAAGATGGTCAGAGGGAAGAATGGATCGATCCGATGTAGCTTGGAGAATTCGAAGCCAAGATCTAAGCCCTTTTACTAGAGGAGAAGGGCCTGGAAANCGGAAGCTTAATGTGGGTTCTGCAAATTACAGCCCTACGAAATCTGAGTCACTGACAGCTACCAAAGTCCAATTAAAACGCAAGCCTGAATGGATGAAAGTCAANGCTCAATTCGGACCAGAATACAGAAAAATAAAGCAAACAATGCGAGCGAACCAGCTTGTTACTGTCTGTGAAGAGGCAGGGTGCCCCAACATATATGAATGCTGGAAAGACGGGACAGCGACATTCATGATCCTTGGGGATAGATGCACAAGAGCATGTGGCTTTTGTCTTATCGATACACAAAGACCCTTACCTCCAGACGTTGATGAACCTCAGCGTGTAGCGGATGCTGTCAAATCCATGGGTCTAGATTATGCAGTAGTTACGATGGTCGCACGAGATGATCTTGCGGATGGAGGAGCTCAACAAGTCGCTAACACTGTTGCAGCTATACGCAAAACAAATCCCTCTACAAGTATTGAAGTTTTAATTTCAGATCTTAAAGGCCACCCAGATGATCTCGAAAAGGTTTTTACCAGTAGNCCAGATGTACTAAACCATAATGTTGAAACAGTGCCCAGCCTTCAAAGAACTGTCAGGCCATCTGCGAGCTATGCACGAAGTCTCGCAGTACTTTGCCGTGCAAAGCAATATGGTTTAACGACAAAAACATCAATTATGTTAGGACTCGGNGAAANAGAAGAAGAAGTCCATATTCTGCTAAAAGATTTAAGTCGGATCGGTGTAGATATCGTAACTCTCGGCCAATACCTATCACCAACCTCCAATCATCTCCCTGTAGAACGATGGTGGACCCCCGAAGAATTCCAAGGATTTAAGACCTATGGCGAGTCATTAGGCATNNCCCATGTTGAATCTAGCCCACTTACAAGAAGTAGCTACCATGCCAAGCAGTCCCAAATTTCTGCTCTTCAATCATGAATACTCGAGATTTAAATAAAGCTGAAATATCCTGCAGTTTTGCCAAAGAGAAAATCAACGTACCATAAAATTATGTTTACTGACCGCCTAAAAGATGTTCGACACGTNATGNAAGAGAATGAAGTTGAAGCCCTTTTGCTATCAGTAGGAGCTGACTTACCGTACTTTACAGGGTATGAAGCNATGCCACTCGAGAGACTGACAATGCTTGTGCTTCCAAGAGAAGGACAAGCAAAATTAATTGTTCCCGCCTTAGAAGCTCCAAGAGTNCAAGAGCAACCAGAAATATTCNCACTTCGTCCATGGAAAGAGTCCGAAGANCCNATCGAAATACTTGTTGAAGAATTAGGAGNATCAACATCAGTTGCCGTGGGGGACACTACTTGGACCCGTTTCACAATCGAACTTCTCAATAAGTTGCCTAATCTCAGGCTGTCGAGAGCAAATTCAATCACTAGCATCATAAGGTCAAAAAAATCGCCCGATGAGATAGAGCGGCTTAAGAAAGCGGCATCGGCCGTAGATCGGATTGCAGCTAGATTGCAAAGCGGCGAAATTCAATTGATCGGAAAGTCTGAGAGTCAAGTATCTAATGAACTCGGAACCCAAATTCTGGAAGAAGGACATCATAGGGTTAATTTTGCCATCGTTGCTGCTGGTGAAAACGCTGCAAGCCCTCATCATGAAGCTGGGAACAGAGTAATTCAAGAAGATGAAATTGTCCTCTGNGACTTCGGGGGAACATGGGTAGGNGAAGACGGTGTTGGATATTGCTCTGACGTNACAAGATGTATCTGGACTGGAACTCCTCCCGATGAGTTCCTCCACCTCTACGATGTACTTCAGCNAGCCCAACATGAACAGGTAAACGCTTGCCTGCCTGGAACACCCGCTGAAGAAATAGACCGGATCGGGAGAGACATTATAACCCGAGAAGGGTACGGGCAGTATTTCATCCACCGAACTGGTCATGGAATAGGTGTTGAAGCGCATGAGGATCCTTACATAGTAGAAGGAAACAAGATTCCCGTTANTTCAGGAAATGTTTTCAGCATCGAACCAGGGATCTATGTACCGGAAAAATGGGGGGCAAGAATTGAAGATATCGTAGCAGTCACCGATCACGAACCTCATCCCCTCAACACCGCGGATCACAATTTAGCTGTTCTCAGCTAGGTAGTCCTATGAAAATCGAGGCATCGACCTTCTTTCTTCAGTGGGCTACTGGCGGNATGCTTTTCCTCTGGGTAACCACACGAGAACGGTTGGTCGGACTCGGNTATGGTTGGACAACAAGGACTGTCTATATTGCAATAGCCGCATCGAGTTTAATTATCGGCTTAAACCTAAATTCATTATGGATCAGAGAAATCTCAACAGCTTTCTTTCTTGTTGCAGCTTTGATCAGCATGGCTGTATCAATAAAAAGAAAAGATGCGGGAGTCATCGGCCAAACGATTACAGCACAGAATAGGTCCCGACGCGTCGCAGAAATGCTCAAGCGGGATCAACCAGTACCTGAGCCTGGAGGAGCCTTAACCTCAAAAGAGTTCCCACCATTTCTTGACCTGCTCGCCCCAGCATGCGGAGTAGTTGGCTTAATAGCTGGGTCTGTCGAAGCTGGTGGATCCACGTGGCTTGCCATTTGCCGAATTCTGACTGGGTCAGCATTTCTTGGTGCAGTTTCCAACTCAATGCTTCTCGGTCACTGGTATTTAGTTCAGCCAGGACTCTCACGAAAACCGATACATGCTCTAATTAATTGGACAGGACTTCTGTGGATCCCTGAGTTGATTTTCCTACTTATCCCAACAGGCATGATCTCAGTCCTCAATGGAACAATTGACGACAATTACAATGGTCTCTTAGGCTGGTTTTGGGTAGCGTGCGTTATAGGNACCATTGTTTTAGTCGTTGTNACGAAGCTNGCGCTTCGCGAAAAACAATACTCAGCTGTGATGGCGGCAACCGGACTAATGTATCTAGCTATTTTAACTAGCTTCGGGATGGACCTCGTAGCTAGGATTCTTCTAGATACCTGAAACCAAGAGATTCAAGATTTGAATATAACGTGTATCAAAAAGGACAATAAGGCAAAATGGAAACTGAGAACTCTTCCAAATCAAGAAGGCCTGTAATAAAGTGGGCCGGAATTCTACTGGTATTAATTGGCGCCATCGTCGTATTGCTTTGGTACTTTGTATTTCGTGATACATCTCCAGCAGATGTCAATAGTCAGGCAGCCAAAGAAGCAAGAGACCAAGCTCTATCTGAAGCTGGAACATCTGAAGTCCAGAGTTTAGACGGTGTATGGGCAATCGATACAGAAATCGGTGAATTCAATGACGCATGCCTAACCGAAGTATGTGGTTCATCATTTGTTGGATTTCGTATAGATGAAGAGCTAGTAGGAATCGGTGGAAAAACTGTTGTAGGCAGAACTCCTGATGTCAGCGCTCAATTTACAATAAATGAAAGTGAAATAGTTTCTTCTGAGGAGAGCCGCCCAACCGTCACGGTAGATATGACCACCCTCATAACCGACGATGCCAATAGAAATAATGCAATCAAAAGGCAAGCAATTGAAACGAGCAAATTCCCTGAAGCATCTCTTGTGATCACCGAATCAATAGATTTCAGTTCAGCGACAGATCTAGAAGCTGGATTCACAACAGAGATATTTGTTGACCTAACAATCCACGGAGTTACGAGACAAGAAACGATAGAGGTAACTGCATCATTTGATGGTAGTCGTATTTTGGTCTTTGGGAATTTAGGTCCCATACTGCTTTCAGACTACGAAATCGAAAAGCCCAGATCAGCTGTTGTTCTTTCTGTAGAGGATAACGCACTAATGGAATTCCAGTTATTCTTTAAAAAAATTGACTGACGGTCCATTCTTTTTATCTAACTAACTGTTTATAGGAAACAGACGATGCAAAGATACTTCCGGTATCGTCAATGGTATGAAAATCTATACTCGTAATGGCGACGACGGGACAACAGGCTTGTTCTATGGGGGCCGAGTTCGTAAAGACTCAGAGCACCCTTCTGCATATGGAGATGTTGACGAAGCACAAGCCGCAATAGGGCATGCGAGGTCCCAAGTCGAACGTGGTAGTGAGATTGACAGTATTCTGGTCCATGTACTGAGAGACCTGTGGGTTCTGATGGCTGAGTTGGCTACCCTTCCCGAAAACAGAGACAAGCTTGAAGACGGTGTAAGTCTTGTGACCAATAGCATGGTTGAAGATTTGGAAAAGTACATTGACAAAACATCAGAGAAATTTTCCGCTCCTACAGAATTTGTTATACCCGGACAAAACCAAACTGCGGCGGCCCTAGATATAGCTAGAACTGTAGTGCGTAGGGCTGAGCGGTCAACACTAAAAGTCCAAATCGATGGTTCATTCGTCGGTCCTTATCTAAATCGCCTTTCAGACCTCATGTGGATGCTGGCTCGATGGCAGGACCAAGGTTCGCTTTCAGCNCGAGAAATTGAAATAAATAAAGAGGTGTAAATATGTCATTAGAAATAAAACTCACAGCTAAAAAGCCTGTACGTTCCGAACTGCATGTGACGTTAATCCATTCAGATCGCTTCAGCTCAGATGATTTAGGATTAGATACACAAACATTAAGAGCAAGTGGGTTTGATGCAGATTCAGGGCAAATCATTTTTTTGCCCGCTACTGGTTCTGAACCCTTTTTGGGCCCATCTGCACTTCTTGGACTNGGAGAATCCTCCGCGGAGAATAATAATATTTACAGGAAAGCTGGAAATGCCCTAGCAAAAGCAGCAAAGGGCTTTAAGCATATTTCCGTTGAACTTCAATCGGTGATTATCGACGAAAACGATACTACAGAGAGAGCTCAAGCATTTTCTGAAGGCCTATTTATGGGAGCCTATGAATATATTGAGCTGAAATCGGATACAAAACCTAGGAAGCTTTCTACGGTATCAATAGTAGGAAGTGGCCGAAAGATGAGTAAAGGTATAGAGCGAGCTAGAACCACTTCACGTGGAGTTAACCTCGCACGAAACCTTGTTAANCGGCCAGGGGGNGACCTAACTCCCGTTGCCTTTGCAAGAGTTGCTTCAAAGACTGCTAAAGAGCATGGGCTTTCAATAAAGATCCTCGGACTATCGGAAATAAAGAAAGCAAAAATGGGAGGCCTTCTTGGCGTTAACAGGGGTTCCACCCAGCAACCTCGATTCGTCCAGATAGCGTATCAACCNTCAAAACCTTCAAAAAAACACNTAGCTTTAGTAGGAAAAGGGATCACATTTGATGCTGGTGGTTTATCTATCAAAACCTCACAAGGAATGTCAACCATGAAATGCGATATGGGAGGGGCCGCAGCTGTTCTCGGAACGATGTCTGCACTGGCGGATTTATCTTTCCCCGTCCGAGTCACCGGNTATATTCCCCTTACAGACAATATGCTTGGAGGGGATGCAACTCGTCCAGGTGATGTTCTTAAGATACGAAATGGGAAAACAGTTGAAGTTCTCAACACTGATGCAGAAGGACGGCTAGTACTNGCTGATGCGCTTTCTCTTGCCTCTGAANCAAAGCCTGATGCCATCATTGATCTTGCNACGTTAACCGGTGCTTGTATGGTTGCTTTAGGCAATGAATACGCTGGTTTAATGGGCACCGATGCTGATCTGGCTGATCAACTGCTGCAAGCTAGTGCAGAAACTGGAGAAAAAATTTGGCAGTTGCCACTACCTAGCTCGTATAGATCACAACTCGACTCGGAAGTAGCTGATATNAAGAACATTGGNTCCGGNCCATATGGNGGAGCAATNACTGCAGGATTATTTCTAAAAGAATTCGTGGCTGAAGNNATCCCTTGGGCTCACCTTGATATAGCTGGCCCAGCTTTTGCTGATGCNCCNTGGGGTATNCATCCAAAGGGAGGAACAGGGTTTGGTGTCAGGCTTCTACTCCGATTTATCGAAGACTTCAAGTAACACTTCTTCTGCCCAAAAGCCTTGGGGCAAAANCCATAATGAGGTACGTTNCAAGAGCTCCCAGGAGAATTGCGATCACAAAGGGNATTCCCTTAGCAGGTTGATCGTNTAAAATATCGCTAAGGCCATCAACCCCTACTGCTAATAGTGATGTGGCCATAAAAATCAGATTTGCGAATAGATGTATTGCAGAAGGAGGAGATCTTGTTGCTCCAAAACACCCGCATGACGATACTTGGCCGTTACGAAGCGCAAAGAGAATAAAAACTGAAAAAAAAGCAAAAAGAGCACCAGTAATAATTGGTAAGTATCTTCCGCCCACCAGTATTCCAAGTATCCCTAGGAGNATTTCTNTGAGCCCAAGAAATCTAACTAAAGAAAATGTNGAAGGAAGTCCGATGGTTGATAATGCTGACTTTGTTGGCAGCGGGTAGAGAATTTTTGCAATCCCGCTAATAACAAGCACTTCACAGATAACAAAATAAATTCCAGCGACCATTCGAGTAACATACAGGAAAGTTCGTATTTCTCAACCGGCGATTGATATCTTCAACAGACAAACCATGTATGACAAACCTGAATCCATTGAATTACTAAACGAAGCGAAATCCTTGATAGGGAAGTCAAAGCGAATTGTGATTCTGACAGGTGCAGGAATTAGCACAGAATCTGGGATTCCCGATTTTAGGGGACCAGAAGGTATTTGGACCAAAAACCCTGAAGCGGAAAAGGCATCCAATATCAATTATTACGTTCGTGACCAGGAGATTCGTAAGAAGAACTGGGCTCTTAGAGCTGAAGGGAAACTCTGGGCTGACGTAGAGCCGAATACAGGTCATTATGCACTTGTCGAGCTTCAAAAGAGAGGGGTCCTCGACACTGTAATCACCCAGAATGTCGATGAGTTACATCAAAAATCAGGGATTGATTTAAGTAGAGTTATTGAGATCCATGGCACCACTCGAAAGGTAGCTTGCCTTTCCTGCGACTACCGAGCCGAAATGGAAACCGTTCTTGAAAGAGTAAGATCAGGAGAACCAGACCCAGATTGTCCGCTGTGTTCAGGAATTCTAAAATCTGCAACTATTTCTTTTGGTCAGTCGCTAATCCCGGAAGATCTACAAAAATCAGAAACAGCAGTGAGGAATTGTGATTTATTAATTGCGATAGGAACCTCATTAGCTGTTGGCCCTATAAATCAAGTAGTTCCGTTGGCTTACCAAATCGGTGTCCCAGTGGTTATTATTAATGGCGAAAAAACCGAATATGACCACCTCTCCACCGTTGTTATTAAT
>PBPU01000004.1 GCA_002724825.1 Acidimicrobiaceae bacterium | reverse complement strand
TAGAACGGGGTAATACCAATCCATAGCCCATCGCTCTTTTGGGGCGAACGCTTCAGGATTATGTCTAAGTACTTGAACTAAGCGCTTCCCCTTTTCTTTCCATTGTGGGCGATCTTCTCCAAGGTGTGTCGCTATTGCTAGTGCAGCGCGTAAGGAGTGAGAGATACTTGATGATCCTGTAACGAGTGCGTATGACCATGGAGTCCCATCAGAGTGGCAAGCCCAAATGATTTCACCTCTCGAAGTCTGTTGGCCAAGCACATATTCGATTGCAGGTTCAACGATACCCCACATAGTTTCTAGAAATCCCGTGTCTTTTGATATGAGGAAATGGTGGAGAACCCCAGGTGCAATATATGCAACGCAGTTCGTATCGATCTTGTCTTGTTCAATTTCATTTTCAAGGTAATAGTTATGCCAAGATCCATTCTCCAGTTGAATATCTGCCAACCATTGATAGGCCGATTCGGCTTCATCGTGCAGTCCTGCTACATCTAAGGCCATTGCTGCTTCAATATGATTCCATGGGTCGGCATGTCCATTTGGAAACCAAGGAATCATTCCAGATGGGAGCTGTAACTCTGCAATAGATTCGCCTGTTTCACGTATTTCTGCAGAATTGATAATTTCAACTGGGTCGAAGGGGGGCAAGTTCTTTTCCTATGTTAAGCAATGGCAGTCTTTTGAGCATAGATGATTGCGCTCTTACCTAACACGGGTTGCAATATTTTTTCTACTAATCGAGTAGACGTTGGCTGCTTTACGATATCCCATGTCAGGAAACGTAGATATGCTTTTACAAGCCAGTTTTGATCATTTTTAGTCCCTACGGCACATTTGAGCCACCAGTACGGTGAATGTAACGCATGAGCTCTATGAAAATCTATTGTGACCAAACCGGCTGCAGCAATCTTCGCTTCTAATTCTCGTTTTTTATAGATTCTTACATGGCCTCCGACTTCTATGGGTGCATGATATTCATCAGAAAGCCACCAACAAATTTTCTCAGGGAAATAAGAGGGGACTGTAATCGCAAGTATTCCCTGTGGTTTAAGTACCCGAAATAGCTCATCTAACGCATCTTCATCGTTATAGATATGTTCTAGGACTTCGCTCGCAATTATTCGATCGAACGTCTCATCTTGAAAAGGTAAGCGAGTAGCATCTCCAGCAGATGTAAAAGCACCAGAAGTTATCTTAATTTCTCCAACTTCAGCCATAGCAGCATAGGTTGCTCGGACTTCGTGAAGTTCATTTAAGGCCATATCGCAGGCTACGACTTCTGCCCCTCGTCGAAGTACTTCAAATGCATGCCGTCCAAAGCCACAACCAAGATCAAGAACCATGTGTTCTTCTTCAAGCTTCAAGCGGTCAAAATTGATGGTTAACACGTCAGAATCCTATAAAGCTTTATCCATTGCTAGAAGCTCATGGCAATGCTTAGCTGTAGTAATAGCAGATTCTCGCCAGCTCCATTTTTCTATTACTCTCTGACGGCCCGCTTCGCCTACCCTTCGACAAACTTCCGGATGTTCAAACGCGTACTCTATTTGTTTTGCTAACGCACTACTATCCCCAGGTGGAACAGCTAGCGAGGTTTCTAAATGCGGCCCAGCGACTTCAGGAAGGGCACCTCCTGTTGTAGCTATCAATGGCGCACCGCACGATAACGCTTCAATAGCTGGAATAGAGAAACCCTCATATAAAGATGGGACGACAGCTACTGATGCTGATGCAAGAAGATCAACGAGCTCCCTGTAACTTATTCCCTGATTGAAGTTTACGATATCGCTAAGTCCTAATTGAGCGAGCGTCTCAGCGGTGGTACTTCCTTCCCGTTGTTTACCTACAAGCTCTAGGTGCACATGAGGATACTTTTTCCTAACTTCAGCTAAAGCTTCAAGAAGGTATCTTTGACCTTTTAATGGAACATCAGCGCTAGCGGTTGAGACAATTCTTCCGGGGATCCTTTCGATATGATCTTGAGGAGCAAAGAAATCAGTATCGATCCCTATAGGAACAACATGAATACGATCGATATTAACTTTGTGATCCTTGCTGATATCTTCGCGGGAAGATTCTGAAACTGTTACGATTCGCTTGATCCGCTTACATACTCGAGTTTGCATTCTTGTGAAGGCATACCATCGCCGTTTCCCAAATCGTTCAACGACAGTTCTTGCATTGTCTAACTCCAGTTTCCGATCGACCGTAATCGGGTGGTGAATCACTCCAAGAATAGGAAGATTAAGCTTTCTTTGGATTAGAAGATTTCCATACGCTAACGAACCATTATCGATTACTAGGTCAAATTCTCCTTCTCGGTCTTTTAACGCCCTAAACGCGCGAAGAGAGAAAGAAAGAGGTTCTGAAAAGTTTCCTGTGAGATATGAACATAGCTCTACGAAATCTGGCATATCTTTTATTTCCCAGATACCTGGCATTCTTCCCGGAAAGTAGTCATTGTATATTTCTAAGCTTGGGAACTCATGAAGTGGGACTTTGGGATCTAGGTCGGGATATGGTGGCCCTCCGAACACTTCAACTGTATGTCCCAGCTCAGCAAGTGCTTTGCTCATTTCTCTTACGTACACGCCTTGCCCACCAACATGAGGCTTTCCGCGATAAGCAAGCATGGCGATCCTAAGATGGCCTGCTTCCTCATTTGGGTTACTTTTTTCAGCTGTATCTTCTTCCATTGAAACCTTAAGGGTATGGACATTGGGGTAAAAATACGTTTCTCGTGCACTAAATATTCAAGAAAGGTCAATAATCATTATGGTGGTAGTGTCTTAAATTTCACCCTGCTGAAAAGGAGATTTCATGAGGGCCCTTGTCCAACGTGTTTCTAAAGCCAGTGTTACCGTGGAAGAGAATACGGTTGGCTCGATTCACAAAGGTCTGTGTGTCTTTATTGGTGTGACTCACTCTGATACAACAAAGACGGCTGAGCGTTTAGCGAATAAACTTCTGCACCTTAGAATTTTTGAAGATAATAGCGGAAAAATGAATCTCTCGACGATTGATCTGAATTCAGAAATTTTGATCATTTCACAATTTACTCTGTATGGGGATACTCAAAAGGGTCGTCGCCCCAGCTGGATAGCCTCTGCCCCAGGAGATGTAGCTGAACCCTTGATCGAATACCTTGTTGATTGTCTCCGTAGCGAAGGCATTCAAGTCGAAACTGGATCTTTTGGTGCGTTTATGAATGTAGAGCTTATAAATTCTGGTCCTACCACGCTAATAATTGACGTTGACTAGCTCTTTCTTCTTGCTAGGAAGTTTGCACCGAGAAGGGCAGCTCCTGAGAATAAAATCATTGGAAGAGGGCCTGCCCTTGTTGCCAAAGTATTTCCATCTCTTCGATCAACGGTTGCATGGAGAACACGGGTTTCTGAAATTGATGATCGTTCAACGACATCACCGTTTGGATTTATAATTGCGCTGAAACCTGTAGGTGCTGCTTGGAGAACCCATCTTCCAGTTTCCATCGCGCGAAGTTTCGAAGAAGCTACTTGTTGAGACTGAAGGATCGTTAGCCAATAGCTAGAGCCGTTTGTTGGATTTAGGAGTATCTCGCCTCCCCCTAAAATTGCACTGCGCGCCCTATCTTCAAAAAATATTTCCCACGATATCGCTATTCCAAGATTTACTATCTGGCCGTCAACTTCCACAATGAGGTTTGGTTCCCCATTCCCTGACTTTGTATCCCTAACTGGTAGGTAACTGGGGGCAAAATGTTTTATAAATCCCCTGAGGGGAACGTACTCTCCAAATGGAACTAATCGGACCTTGTCATAACGGTCTATCTCGGTTCCCTCAGGTGAGAACGCAATAGAAGCATTTGCATTTTCCGTCATGCTTACACGTTCGAATATCCCTGCTATTAGCCAGCTATCTAACTGTCGGGCTAGATCTTGCAACTCCGCGTACTCGGGAGAATCCGTGAGCGGTTGCTGGACATTTACGACATCTTCTGGCCATAAAACTAAGTCCACAGGAGTTTCAACATTCGAACTAGCTTTCACATGTCTTTCAAACACTTCACGTTCATCCGTGTCTATGGCCCGTGTTCCTTGTTCACCACCGCCCTGAACTATTGCTACCGTTGTTTCACCTATAGGATTTCCATTTGGCACAACAAAGCCAATCGCCCACAATGCTACAAGACCCACTCCGGTACAGGTAGCGAACTTCCACTCTTTTTCCCAAAGGGAAGATATAAGAACTCCAGCGATGACAACCAGTGCTGAAAGGAATAATGGCCCGAGAATACGTACCGTATGTCCAAGAGGAGCGCTGCTTTGGCTCATCGCTAATGTTGCCAACGGAACTCCACCAAATGGCCACCTATATCGAAGTGCTTCGATAATGACGAAGGCTGCTGGTAAGGCAAGCCATCGCCAAATCCCCCTAGGGACTAATAGTGCTGCGAAGCCCACAAAAGCACTAAATAGTAAACCTTGAACAATGTAGCCAGGGATTGTTAATGCAATCATCCAGAAGGTACTTGGGAACAACCATCCAACGCCGAAAGAAAAACCAACCAAAAATCTCCTTTTAGATACCACAATCCCTGACAAAAGCTGATCTAAAAGAAAAAGACTTATGAAGGCTAGTGGCCACCACCCCCATGGAGGCATAGAGAACGCTAAACACATACCGCTGATTAACGGTTTTAATGAAACGTTGAATTTATCTTTCATAGCTCTTCAAAAAAATCCATCTTAATTCAACGCTCCGAGATAGCTTTCTGCTCTTTGGGCGTTAACTTTCCCATCACGTATGCAAGCTGAAAGACCAAGGCCATTAAAAGCAGCCCCCGCTACAAAAATCCCCGGGGCTTCATCTCGAAGCAATTTCTGTATTTGGTTCACTTTGTCAGAATGGCCTACCTCATATTGTGGAAATGATCTCGGCCAACGAATTACTTGACTTTCTATCGGTGTGGCTTGAATATCAACTATTCGAGTAAGTTCTTCAAGTAGTGCGGAAGTAAGTTCTTCATCGTCGAGATTAAATGCTCGATCATCATCGGCTCTTCCAGCAGAGACTCGAACGAATGTAGCTTCCTGATCGTTAAGGTGCTCCCATTTAGAAGACGACCATGAACATGCTGTCATAAGTAGCCCTTCAGATTTCGCGACAAGAAATCCGCTTCCATCGAAAGGGCGAACCTCTCTAGATGGAAAAGCGAATAAAGCGAAAGCCATTGAAGCATACTTTATAGATGAAAGTAAATTAGCAATCTTTNCATTTGTNGTTTCGATAATGGAACTTGAAATGTAGCTAGGTGTTGTGAGGATTACTGAATCCGCTTCNTAGCTTCCCTTTTGTCCTTNCAGAATCCATTTCTTGTCNTTTGCGTGAACCGATTGGATGCGCTCGTTGAGAANTATCTTTTCTTTAAGTTCTTTTCCCAGAGCNTCCACGACCTTACCTAATCCTTCAGGATGAGTCAGAAAAACGGGAGTTTCAGGGTTTCGATCTGAAGCACGGATAAATTTCTGAATTGACCGAACAAGGCTAGCGTCAAGGCTAGCTGCAGAAGCCAGATAGGGAACTCCAGATTTGAGGCTGAGAGTGTCTGGGTCTCCTGCATTGATTCCACCGAGGAGGGGGCCGACTAGTTTCTCCATAACTTCGTCTCCCAACCTTCTCCTAATGAGGGACCCAACGGTTTCATCTTCGTCTTGGGCATTGTCTTTAGCGGTTAGATCGTTTTGAGCGATCGCTATTCCTTCGGGGCTAATTAAGTTGAGAGAGGAAAGCTCATCAAAGTCCAGTGGTATTCCAAGGAACTGGCTTTTTGGTAACGCCTGCATACTTCCATCAACCCAAATCTTCGCTGAACGAGAAATAGGGGCAACGAGCTTTTCAGCTATGCCGAGAGAAGTGCACAGTTCCCTCATTTCTGGCTCACGAACAAGGAATGCATCTGGGCCACCATCGATGGGAACTCCGGCAATTTCTACCGTAGAGACCTTTCCCCCAATAGTTGATGAAGCCTCAAGAACAGAAACATCGTACCCGTTTGTTAATAGTTGATGAGCCGCAGCTAGTCCGCTTATGCCACCGCCAACGATAACAACTTTGTTCATTGGCCGACTCGGTATTGCTGTACCAGTTGAACAACCCTCTCAAGAACTTCTGGATTCACATTCGGTGTAACCCCATGCCCCAGATTGAAGATATGTCCAGGATGACCATCATTTAGTTTAAGAATTTTAAGAACTTCTTCTTCTATTGATGGCCACGGTGCGGCAAGTATGGCAGGGTCTAGATTTCCCTGCAGGGCTTTTTTATTACCAACTCTGACTCGGGCCTCATCTATCGGAACTCTCCAATCAACTCCAATCACGTCGGCCCCAACCTCACTCATGAGGCCTAAGAGTTCTCCGGTAGCGACACCAAAATGAATTATCGGGACGCCAGTTCCAGACACTTCCTCAAACATTTTTTGGACCCAAGGGAACACAAATCGAACATATTGACTTGGTGATAGAGCCCCAACCCAAGAATCAAAGAGCTGAACAGCGCTTGCACCAGCTTCAATTTGTGATAGCAGTGAGCTTGTGCATATCCCTGTTAGCCGGTCCATTAATTGACCCCATAGTTCAGGGTCTTCGAACATTAAGCGCTTTGTTTCTTGATAAGTTCGTGACGGCCCTCCCTCGATAAGATAGCTTGCGATAGTAAATGGTCCGCCGGCGAAACCTATAAGCGGGATATCTAGCTGGCTAACACATAATTTCACTGTTTCGATTACATATGGCGTATCAACATCTGGATCAAGGTGATTCAATCTTTTTAAGTCACTTGCTGACCGAAATGGATCCTTTGTTACCGGACCGACACCTGGCTTAATGTCAATCCCAAATCCCACAGCATGGACTGGGACAATAATGTCGGAAAACAAGATAGCGGCATCAACACCATACCTCCGAATCGGCTGAAGTGTAATTTCTGCTGACAGGGTAGGGTCTTTGATTGCGTCCAGAATACTTCCCTCTTTCCTCACTGCGCGATATTCCGGCAATGATCTTCCGGCCTGACGCATAAACCAGACAGGAACATGCTCAGGAGGTTCGCAGCGACAGGCCTTAAGGAAAGGTGAATTAGATAGCTCAATAGAAGTCACACCATCACAGTAGTATCGACTTACCAAAAGAATCGATTTCACGAAGTAAAGAAATAGTTGCTCCTACTTTGTAAGTTTTTTAACTGTGATGAGTGAACCTTCGTATTGGCTAGAATGATTAACTGTCAAAAACCAATTTTTTGGAGAATTAAAGAGGAGGTTGTTGCTATTCATCCAGATTTTCAAGCTGAGCAGGATTACATCGCTAATGCCTTCGATATCCTTGACCGCTCTTACCTTCAGGCAGAGAAACTACATGCCATGGTTGAATCAGGTAAAGGCGGAACTCACCAAGCACGCTTTGAACGTGATGTGATTTCTGATCAGGTGAATAAACGCCTTTCACAACTTGACATTGGGGATGCATCTCTTGTGTTCGGTCGCATCGACCAAGAAGAGTCTAATCAATCAGAAGTGTTTTATATTGGCCGTATAGCAGTGTGGGATGAGCAGCAAGATCCAATTACAGTTGACTGGAGAGCTCCTATTGCTGAAGCGTTTTACAGAGCAACCGGAAAGCACCCAATGGGGCTAATTCGGCGACGCCATTTCGCTACACGAAAGAATGTTCTGCTTGGAATCGAAGATGAATTTTTTGGCGATGACATAGTTGATGATTCGTCTGGTCCAGTTTTTAAAGGACGGATGACTTTAGCGGCAACGATGGAGCAGGCAAGGACAGGAAGACTTGGTGACATTGTTGCAACGATTCAAGGAGAGCAAGACGAAATTATTCGGTCTCCTTTATCCGGAATGCTCATTGTTCAAGGTGGGCCAGGAACAGGAAAAACGGTTGTCGCACTTCATCGGGCTGCTTATCTTCTCTATACCCATCGGTTTCCTCTTGAAGGACAAGGAGTTCTTGTCATCGGGCCAAATCGAATTTTTCTTACATATATTGAGCAAGTACTACCTTCTTTAGGCGAGGCCGGAGTACACCTTGCTGTTCTTTCTGATTTAATTCCCCGAGCGAAGGTTCGAGGAGTCGACACAGAGGACGTTGCAGCGATTAAAGGAAGCAGCGAAATGGAACACATTGTTCGCAGTGCTATACGAGACCGGCAACGACCTATTAGAGAGAATCTCCGAATCGGCTATGGCCTGCAACGACTTTCCCTTACCATCTCTCAATCCCAGAGAATTATTCGTGAGGCCCAACGGCGATACCGAAACCATAATAATGGACGACCCTTTGTTCGTGATCAAGTGTTCCAGGCACTAGCTGAAAGTTCGAAGCACCAGTCGTTAGATCCAGAGAAATTAAAGAACGATCTCGCATCAACATTGGAAATCCGCCAAACTCTTGAATGGATGTGGCCATCACTAACAGCTGAGCATCTCATTCATGACCTTTTCGGAAGCCAATCACTTTTGCGGAGTGCGGCCGGAGAATATTTAGCGCAAGAAGCTATCGAAGCGCTATACCGCCCCCGGTCACCGCACGCTTCACAAGTTGATTGGACATCTCAAGACGTGCCGATTTTAGATGAGGCTCAAGCTCAGCTTGGACCGCGTGGAGGATATAAGGAAGAAGAAACAATTCGCACTTATGGCCATATAGTCGTTGATGAAGCTCAGGATTTATCCCCCATGGAGTTAAGAATGTTACGGCGTAGATCCCTAAATGGATCTATGACTTTGGTAGGGGATATAGCGCAAGCTACGGGAGCTTGGGCTCACGATGACTGGGAGGGTATCGTCGAAGCGCTTTCCGACAAATCTGGGACAAGATTTTCTCAGCTTACTGTTGGATACCGGCTTCCACAGCCAACGATGGATGTAGCGAACCGCCTCTTACGTGACACCCAGTTCGGCTTTAATCCACCAATTGCTGTTCGCGAGGTCGGCGATGAACCTCGATTCGTCCATGTAGAGACTCCAGCCAGACTCTCGGCCACAGTCGTCGCTTTGGTCAGGTCGGAACTAGAGAAACTCGGCCCAGGATATCTTGCTGTAATCGTTCCGGACGCATATTTAGACGTGATGTCAGACTCTCTACAATCATCCGGTATTGAACACGGCCTTGTTGATGCTGGTGCGTTGGAGAACCAAACGACACTAGTGCCAGTAAGCCTTGTTAAAGGCCTTGAGGTAGATGCAGCGATTGTTGTAGAACCAGAAAAAATAATCAGTGGTGAGAGAAATGGAATCCGCGCACTTTACGTTGCACTAACAAGGGCAACACAACGACTTACAATCGTTCATGCATATCCTTTACCGCCTTCACTTACAGCTGATATTTGACCCAATCTCGCTTAATCGTGATTGATTGCATCTAGCACATTAAGTTTTGCCGCTCTACGTGCCGGAAAATAAGCTGCAAGGGATCCGGCGACACCAGCGATAAGAAGATTACGGAAAATGTTGCCCCATGGAATAGCGAGTTCAGAAACAAAATCATCAGGAATTATTTGCACACATGCCATACCGAAAATCAGACCGAGGGCCACACCAAGAACGCCTCCAAAGAGTGCTACGAGGATACCTTCAACACGGACAGTGCGTTTGATCTGCTTTCTTGTTGCGCCGACCGCACGCGTTAGTCCGATTTCACGTGTACGTTCAAATACAGAGAGAGCCAAAGTAATAGCTACTCCTAGCACAGCAAGAATCACAGAAATAAATAACAGCACGCTAACAACCGTTAACGTTTGATCAATTTGATCCTGCGCTTCATCTTCAAATTCTGCCTTGGTTTTAGCCTCTACCTGTTCGTAGCCTTCGAGTACAGCGTTGATGGCTACTCTCGCATTTTGCTCACTCACTCCGTCCTTCACCAAAACCCCTACAAAATCATCAGACTTTGGAACTAAGTTTTCATTTGACGCGTAGACGCTTGAGTCAAGAAGCCAACCAGAATCAATAATTGATTTCGAAGTAAATATTCCAGCAACATCGAGAGCTCTTTGGCTTTGATCAACAAACTCGACATCGAGAGTGGCTCCAACAACTACACCGTATTTCTTAGCTTCATCTTCATGAAGGTAAATAGCATTATTTCCGATTAGAGATGCATCCATATCGATAAGGCCGATATTGAAATATTTTGGAACAGAGGTGAGATCTGCTGAATAGACTCTTTTCACTTTCTGATCAACTACTGTCCGAAGTCCTTCATCTGAGAGCTGCATAGCTAACACTTCCTCAACTTCCGGAAGAGCGGCAATTTCAGCGGTAATCGTTGGGCTGAATCCTAAAGGCTCTGGCCCAAGACTTTCACCCTGTACCCACCAGTCAGATATCACATCTTCTTCGAGAATTTCACTTACTGTTGCTTTAAGAGATTCCGAGATTACCGATACCGTAGCCACAAGAGCTAACCCGATCATCAGCGCTGATGCCGCTGTAGCAGTCCTTTCTGGACTACGCCCAGCATTTCTTCGCGCCATCTTGCTTGGAACTCCAAGCTTCGCCGTGGGTAAACCAAGAAAATATGTCACTCTTCCAGCAAATAATGGGCTAAGAAGATTGATTCCAAGAAAAGAGTTGAGTGCTGCTGCACCAAGAAGCGCCATCAGCATTGAAGTAGAGAGATCTGCGGTTAGGGCGGCGATCAGTAAAGCCATTCCAAGAGAAAGAAACGATAGTTTCCCAAGGATATTGCTGAATCTACTAAGCCCTAGGAAAAGGAAAATACCTGCCAGGACTCCTAACGGAAGCATAATGAGCCATTCGTCGATAATAAATCCAGAAACGATTGCAAGTAGGCCAAGTAAAGTCAGCACCGAACCTACGAGAAAGTTTTTTGGAATGGTATATGCCGTCGCTAAACCACTTCGGAGTGCAGCCATAGGTGAGATTGAGCGTGCTCGCAAAGCTGGCCATACAGCTGCAGTTAATGTAAGTCCGATTCCAAGTATTGCTCCTACAATAACTGTGGTTGGCCTGAGAGGGAGCGAGTTTTCATCAGGGCCGAAGTCTAAGGCGGCTAAGAGCTCTTGTAATCCAAACGCAATTGGAAACCCAAGCGCTATCCCAGTGATCGTTGCGAAGATACCTACGAATAAAGCTTCAGTAACGATTGAATTTGTGATTTGTTTTCCGGTTGCTCCAAGTGCTCGGAGTAAACCGATTTCCTGAATTCTCTGACCGATAATGATAGAAAAAACGTTATAGATAATAAATGCTGCAACAAACAAAATAATGAAAGCAAATACCAAAAGAATCGTTCTAAATATGTTTATAAACTCGTTGAATGTATCAGCTTGCTCAGCAACGAGGTCACTTCTTGTCAAGACTTCCAGTCCACTTGGGAGCATATCCTTAACGTTCTTCACGATCGTCGCCTCAGCGTAGGCCGAGTCGATTGTGAGAGTTATATCGTCATAGCCAACACCGCTGTTGAATAATTCCACAGCGGATCTAGTATCCATAGCAATTAGTTTTGATCCAATCGAAGCGTTCTCTTCTGGATTGGCAAAGGTAAAAGTTCCAGTTAAAACAAGATTTCGTAAACCCTGTGGCGTCTGTAGATCATATTTCTGACCTACCACGAAATTATCGTCATTGGCAGTATCGATATCAACAGCAAATTCTGTTATGGAAATAGGTGGTCTTCCTTCCGCTATAAAAAGACGCGGGGTAGTTGAACTATCCTCCCAGTTGATTCCAATGTTTGGCCCTCTACTTGCTAATGCTGCAGAGCCATCGGCCTTGTTCGCCACTATTCCGAATTCGATAACTCGGGGTTGAACGGCTACCACTCCTTCTATTTTGGATAATTCTTCGGGGAGTCCTAAATCTATGGGGGCAGCGTTGAGTCGGTTTCCGAAAGGTATTTCAGACCGAACAGCCAAGTCATAGCCGGATTCGATATCATCGCTAAGTCCTCCAAAGGTTTCCCGAAGACTATCTGTGAAAACAAAAACTGCAGTTGTTAGCGCAACACCAATAAGAACAGCAAGCGATGTAAGAAGAAACCTTCCAGGTTTAGCGTAAGCGTTTTTCCGAGCGAGTTTAAATAGGGCCATAGAAGAACGGTTAGTTTCCTATGCTCCGCATTTGATCTAAAACCCCATCAGCTGTTGGATCTTCTAGATCGCCGACAACTTGGCCATCCGCAAGAAATATTACCTGATCTGAAAAGCTCGCTGCCACGGGATCGTGAGTGACCATGACTATCGTTTGCTCAAGTTCCTTGGTTGCAAGTTGCATAAATTCCAGAATTTCTGTGCCAGTTTTTGAATCAAGATTTCCGGTCGGTTCATCGGCGAAAATAATTTCAGGTTTACTTGCCAGCGCTCGAGAAACTGCGACTCGTTGCTGTTGCCCTCCAGATAGTTCATTTGGCCTGTGTGTGAGGCGATCTTTTAGGTTTACCACTTCAACGATTTCATCAACCCACGCCTCATCGGCTTTGACTCCAGCTAAGTCAAGAGGAAGGGTGATGTTCTCAATAGCATTTAATGTAGGGACCAGATTATATGCCTGAAAAATAAATCCAATCTGGGACCGCCTCAAAAGAGTTAATTCACGTTCGTTTAATTCTGTTAGATCAGTATCACCTATGAAGACTTTGCCGCTTGTTAAATCATCTAGCCCCGCCATACAGTGCATAAGGGTTGACTTTCCAGATCCTGAGGGTCCCATGATGGCGGAGAATCTACCTTTAGGAAAGGCAACATCAATACCGTCTAAGGCGCGGACTTCTGTCTCTCCAGAACCGTAAATCTTTGTCGCTCCTGAACTTCGCGCAGCTACTAAATCAAGACTGTTAGTCAGGCTGTTCATCAGTAATTCTCCTGTTTTCAATCCTATTGTTTCAGCCTAAGCCCGACGAAGACGAATAATACGATCAATATCTTGAGGAAACTGTCTAAGTCTTTGGAACCACATCTCCCGGTATTCTGAGTAAACCGATTTCTGCTGTTTTGCTAGATCAGTGTCGCCACGAAGATACGCATGCAAGCTTGCAGATATAGATGCAAGCAATGCAGATAGCTCAGCCCCCATTTCTGGTGACGGATGCTTAGATGCTGCCCTCTGAAACTCTAAAGTCTCAATCGCTTCAAATAGATCAATACCTTTCAGATCTTCAAGTGGCCCACCGTTATCAATCGTTCTAACAAGGCGATCTGAAAACTCAATAAAGTCCAAAACAGCACTTTCGAATAATTCGTGCCAAGGCGAGAGACCTTGGTCCAAAGCCGTAGGGGTCGAATCAGGGGTTAAAGGTTCTAAACCTTCATTTCGAATAGGTTTAATTGATTGACTTTTTGGAATAGAAAAAGCCTTACGTTCTGATTTCGTTCGAGTCTTCAGATAGACAAAGATAATAATGACTAGGCAGCCGGCACAAACCAGAACAGGAAGCATGAGATTACTTAGCATGAGAGTTGTTTCTTAGCCTAGAGGAAAATCTCTGCAAAGAAATTTCAAGTTTCAGTTCTTCATAAAAACTCAGAGTACAGTTTTTTGAGGTAATGGTTGGCTTGAGCCGTAATTGTGTGTACTGTGACGGATGACACATCTTTTTATTCCAGAGTGGCTGATTCGACCGGGGGGCAGTCAGCCATCTTGGAGTCATAGGGTGGCTCAACAGTCGGTGATCATGGGGGTTTGATCATCGACTGGCCGCCTGTGCGTGATTTCCTAAGAAACAACTTTGATTTGGGCTGGGGGAGCTTCCATAGTTTCAATATCCCCACAGATCCAGCAAGAGTCCCCTGGCTTTCCTTTCCAAGTTACATCGCAAGATTTGCACGTAATGGTAAGCCTCGCAGGACGAATCCTTCGTATCTTTCCTGTCCGCCGTTTTCCAACCACAATAGGACTGTAGATTCTCTTACATTAGGGTCCAGTGATGGTCCTCAGAAATATCGATGCTAAGGTGAGCGAGCGTAACTACAAGGAAAGAGAATATCTATGAGTACTCCTGAGTGTCCAGCATCTGATGGTTCAAGTCCACGTCAAACATCCTTCAGCGGGGCCCCACCTATGTGCATTGATCCATCAAAGTCATATACAGCGACGATGGAGACGTCTATAGGAACAATGGTTATCCATCTTGATGCAGCAGGAGCACCTAATACAGTTAATAACTTTGTCTTTTTGGCCCGCTATCACTATTACGACAGTTTAATTTTCCATAGAATCATCAATGGATTTATGTGCCAAGGAGGATGCCCTGAAGGTTCAGGAAGGGGAGGCCCTGGGTACCGATTCGCCGATGAATTACCCGCTCCGGGTCGTTACGAGATCGGTTCAATCGCTATGGCGAATGCCGGTCCAGACACAAACGGTAGCCAATTCTTTATCGTAACTGGGGCAAGTGGGGTTGGACTTCCGCCCCAATATTCTCTATTTGGAAAAGTAGTTAAAGGCCTAGAGATTGCAGAGGAAATGCAAAGGGTNCCCACAGGTCCTGGTGACCGTCCAGTTACCGACGTAGTCATCAANTCAGTCACAATCCAAGAAGCAGAATAAATTTTATCAACCTCTAAGGAGCTCAGGAGTAGCGACTTGGGTAACTAATCCTCATTNGCTGGTTCTTTTTCGAATCGCTTGTGTCGCAGATAGCTGCTTGCACTGAGTGCAATAAGGACCATNGCAATTCCGAGTCCCTTTATGCCTGAAATATTAGCGTCTAAGAAAAGCACTGCAGCTATCGTTGCAGTAACAGGCACAAGCAACTGCAATATCCCTATCAAACTAAGAGGTGTTTTTAATTGGGAAAAAGTAAGAAGTACGTGACCGAATAAAGGTACAAAAGCAACCACTAGAATTTCAGTAAGGTCGCGTTGAGTNCGAGGNATAATACCTGCTCNAGATATCAGCATCATCGGTGTGAGGACAATTCCAGACCAGATGAANTAACCCGTCATAAATTCTGCTACACCCAATTTNNTTAATGCCCTTCGAGCGAGAGCGAAATAGCAAGCTCCAAGGGTTATTGCAAGTAACGCCATAAGATCTCCGGCAACTTTTCCACTTCCTTCGCTAGCTCCTGCAAGGACAATTGTGATAGCTCCACCGATTGCAAAAAGAGCTAATCCCATATCGCTTCGGGTGAGGAGCTCAGAAAAAAAGTAGTAGCTGAAGAAGATTATGATAAGAGGTTGAAGGGCTGCGATAAGACTTGCGTTAATTAGGCTGGTAACTTGTGTTGACCAGAAAAATAATCCGATAGATGATCCGAAGCATATGCCTGCGGGCGCGCATGAAATGAATTTCTCCCATGTGAATTTTTGTCGTTGTATTAAAAGAGCGTAAAAACCTAGAAAAGGCACAGCAATCCAGGANCGCCAAAATGCCATACTCAACCCATGGATATCGGATTGTGAAGTTACAACAGAAGCGATTGCTATGAGAACATATCCAAAGCTGCAAGCAAGAATACCGATCTGAAGGTCACCTCTTGATGTAACTGAATTAGGCCTGTCAGAAATAGTTCCCCACTTAGTATGCGTGAACGACTCGATAGGTTTTTCCTTTATGGAAAAGAAAAACCTTTAAATTCTATTCTTCTTCTTCTTCATCATCATCTTCAGGGATCACCAGTTCCTGCCCAACCTGTATGAGATTGTAATTNTCGATACCATTCTCAGCGGCTAGTTCTTCGATAGGAACACCAAAGCTGTTGGCAATAATCCCTAGAGAGTCTCCAGCTTGGACGGTGTAAATTAANGGNGCCTTTGGAGGGACGACAATAATTGCTGTTGGTGTTGGTTCTTCGACTACTTGCGTTTCTGCTTGGGTAACTACTGCAGTTGGTGTAGCTTCTGCTTTAGGTGAATCATCGGAATCACCACCGCAAGCAGTAAAGACAAGCATGAAGACTAACACTGGTGCTACCAGTTTTTTCATTTGTCCTCCCATCTGTATCAGCTCTGACGCTATCGCAGGATAGGCAAAAGGTCCAAATGATTATGTTCTTCTAATAGGATTTGATACCTGCAGCACTTCTCTCGTATGGGTCAGGCTGAAGAACGCCGGTCAGTTCTCCCGATTCAAAAATCATTTGATCATCGAATAGGACTGATGCTTCTTTGAGTGTAAGCGTCATTGAATTGCCAATATTTACAGAAGACCATCCAGCATGGTGCANATCTAGACTCATTTGAAGGAGNTCTTGGCCACGTGGGCCATTATGTTTAAGCTTGCGAGTGAGGGCCAAACCNAAAGAGATACCGTTTAGTTGGTATGCAGTATCTACATTTGGTTCATTTTGAAGGTGAACTCGCATACGGTTGGCATCTGCTGAATCTCCTAGGATTTCGACTAGATTTCCATTTTCAATTTCNAGATGTATGGGGTCTGAGAGAATTTGACCAGTTTCGAGAAAAATATCCCCAGGCTTTAGCAAAAGCTCCCCGTTTATTTGCTCCCCACCAAANTCAATGTTGAAAATTCCTGATGGCCATTCTGCGAACTGGTCTCTNTGGGACGTGATCCCAGTCTTCATAANATATTGCGCTGAAGAAAGTTCAGCTATGAGGAAAGATCCTGCTCCGGATGAGATTCTGACCTCCTTCGATGATGTGGCTAGTCGTTTGAGTGCTTGAGCTCTTCTTGCGACGCCTGAACTAACGACAAGTCGATTGAGTTCATGAATATTTTCACATTTCAGGGTCAGGACACGAATATCCGTTCGGTGCTCGTCAGCAGAAATAGATTTAGTAAGGTTTCCAACGAGATCAATAGCAAATTCAGATCTAGCTAGCATTTCCGANAGGACAGGATGACCTAGTTCGTTTTGAGATTCTTGACACGATACGTGAATAACTTGACATCCGACTCTTTCAAGAGCGGCTACAACAGTTGTTTGTAATGCTGCATCTGTATCTTCTGAAGCGANAACGATGGCACTTTCACTAGCTCCAGCATTACATAATTCGATTTGCTGGGTTAATAAGTCAATTGCTTGCCAAGAAATAATTTTCGTCCCCTATCAAATNTTCNNTACTTCGTTTGCCTACACTAGCTCTGCCAGACACGCAANGGGCTCGAAACTGTCGAATTTCGTGATATCCCNTGCCCAAAACTTGTCANCATGTAAGCGGACTCTCTTNGTTTGATGTAGGTTCTTTGAGTGGTTTCATCACAGNTATGTACNCGGATCAGTTGCGGTCAGGAAGCAGAAGCTGTTTTACTTATGGTTCCTCAAGAATGCTCTGCATGGCTAGTCTCAGAGAATCACTTGGCCGCAAAAGANGGATCTCCTNTATGTAATGATTGTGCTGACAGGATGACAGTACCTNTTGGGTGGACCCTGAGTGATGAGCGAANCACCCCGAAGAAACGACGCCGGAAGGGAAAGACTCAAGCCAAATCGAAGAAGCCTTCCCAGCCAGAAACAGATCAGAAATCTGATTTCGATGNTGTTNCANATTCCACAGTCGAAGATATNCCTATAGATGATGCNCCTATGCCAATCGACGTATCTGAGGTGGAGGAATTAGTTTCCGAGCCCTTTGAAGACCCCTATCTGCAGGTTGTTCCTGATAGTTCTCTCCCTGAGTCACAGATTGATGAAGGGGTCCAAGGTTCCTTTTGGGAGGATGCCTCCCCAATAGAAAAACTTGACCCTGGTAAAGAAACGCCTCTACTGCAACGAGCCTTTCGCGTCGTGAGCGAAGAATAGGCTAAAGAGTTTTGATTTAATTGAAAACTAATGATGAACATGCACTATCGTCATGACCTATGAGTAACGATGAAGGTTCGATTAGTGTCGAAATACGAGATCACGTATTTCTTATGGGGTTGAACCGCCCAGAAAAATACAACGGAATCACCCCAAAGATGTCGGCAGAGTTGGTTTCTGCCTACACGCAACTTGATGAAGATGACGATTTACGTGTAGGGGTTCTCTTTGGTCATGGTGACCATTTNACAGCCGGTCTTGACCTACCAAAATGGACAGAAAGAATGGAAAGAAATGATCGATCCAGTTCAAAAGAAAATTCTAAAGTAGACCCTTTTGGATTTGGTAGGAGCTGCAGAAAACCAATCGTTACAGCTGTTCAAGGGATCACCTACACATTCGGGATAGAGGTTGCGTTGGCTGGAGACATCATTATTGCCGCAAATGATTGTCGGTTCTCTCAGTTGGAACCAGCGAGGGGGATCCATGCTACTGGAGGGGCGACATTTCGGTTTGTAGAACGGGGNGGNTGGGGAAACGCTATGTACCATCTGCTTACTTGCGATGAATTTGATGCCGCCGAGGCTTTAAGAGTTGGAATCGTTCAAGAAGTGGTCCCTGTAGGTNTGCAACTTGANCGTGCTATAGAGATTGCTCAGCGANTATCTGAAATGGCTCCATTAGCTATTCAGGAAACGAAAGCTTCGGCCCGCCGTTGGATTCATGAGGGGGCTGACGCTTGTATCGAGGCNTTAGCTNCTACCCAAGCAAAATTGATGGCNACTGAGGATGCAAAAGAAGGNGTCGCCTCATTTGTCGAACGACGATCCGCAGAATTTAAAGGGCGTTAAAAGAGCGAGCTTTGGATTCTTATACGCCCCGATATGCAAAGCCTTCACAATTCCGAGGCAGTAGTNTACTNAGGGCGGTTTCGTTAGTTGGTATTTTCTCTCTCGGATTAATTGTGGGGGCNTGGATATGGATGGCAACTCGAGATGGCGGAATCAGCGCAGACGACCTTGTTCTNCCNCCTCCGACATCNACACCTGCACCGANATCAATCCCCGAACCAACNCCNATACCCACGCCCGAACCTACANCCATATCGGAGGTTCCNNCCTACTTAGGATGGTCAGATCCAGCTGCNGTAGGAGAACCATGGGGTTCNACAGTTGAAGGCCTCCTNACCTTTCGAGGAAACCCAACGAGGACGTACTACGGGAAAGGTCCNNTACCTGAAAGCCCAATAAAAAAGTGGTCATATCCTCAAAATCAGAATATGTGCGGTTCGACAACACTGAATAACGAAGATGAGCAATGGTGTGGGACAGGCTGGACTGGCCAGCCAGCGATCTTNAGGTATCGTGACAGCACCTGGGTAGTTTTTGGAGCTCTCGANGGGGCAGTGCACTTTGTTGATGCTGAATCAGGCCAACAAATTCTAGACCCCTTCCAAACAGAAGACATTATTAAGGGATCAGTCACAATCGACCCAGATGGATACCCACTCGTATACATAGGATCTCGAGATGACAAGCTTCGAGTTATCGCTTTTGATCGNGAAGATCCTGAAGAACTNTGGGCACTTGANGCTGATACGGTTCCTGGNCAGCTCTGGAACAATGATTGGGATGGATCACCGNTCNTCATTGATGATTACATGTTCGAAGGTGGTGAAAACTCGGTTTTTCACATCATCAAACTTAACCGATCGTATGANCCATCAGGATTAGCAACAGTTGACCCTGAACTAGTGTTCACAGCTCCCGGTTATGATGATGACCTACTTTTTAAGGTTGGGAGCAATGTTTCCATTGAAAATTCAGTNGCNGTTAGTGAGAACACAGTGTATTTCGCAAACTCTGGTGGTCTCGTGCAAGGATGGGATATCACAGATCTCAAATCTGGCGTAGATCCTGAGCGGATATTTCGCTATTGGGTGGGCGACGATGTCGATGCATCCGTTGTAGTTGATGAGGAAGGTTTCCTTTACGTTGGAGTTGAGTATGAACGGGGTTTGTCTCGGTCATTTGAGGTAGGTCAGATTATTAAACTCGACCCAAGAAACGCTGAGGATCCTCTTGTATGGTCTGTATTTGACACGGCTCAACTACCTGATGGTGTTTGGGCGACCCCGGCGTTATACAAAGATATTGTGATTGTTCCGACTGATTCTGCGAGGATGATCGGCATCGATAGAGAGACAGGAAGCATCAGATGGGAGTTTTTCCTCCCAGGCCCGCTTTGGAGCTCTCCAGTTGTTGTAGATGACGTGCTTATGCAAGCAGACTGCTCTGGAAATGTATCAGGGTTCGACATTTCAGATACNTCCATAAAACCCCCACGTCTTTGGGTCGTCTATATCGGTGGTTGTATTGAATCAACACCAGCGGTCTGGGAGGGGAAAATTATCGTTGGGTCAAGAGATGGCCAAGTCCATATGGCGGCGGACTAACGACCGTCCTACCAACGAAAGGGAAAGTCTGAACGAACCTTCGCCACAGTAGATGGCTCGATGTCACTAAGTAGAATCTGATTTTCATGTTTATTTGCTTTGCTGATGGTCTTTCCCATGGGGCCATACAGCCGGCTATCGCCTGAATACGTGAGTCCATCTCCTTCNCCAATTCTGTTTACTCCTAAGACAAACGCTTGATTTTCGATTGCTCTTGCTTTGAGTAGAGACTTCCAGTGATTTCGGCGAGCTTCCGGCCAATTTGCTACGACAATAAACATGTCGGTCGATGTAGCGATATCCCAGAACTCAGGGCCAAAGCGAAGGTCAAAACATATGAAAAAACTACATCTAACCCCCTCCACCTCGACAGTGAGTGGAGCAGAGCCTTGAACATAGTGCTTGTCCTCCCCCGCATATCCAAAAAGGTGTTTTTTCTCGTATCTCAGAGTATTTCCATCTGGGTCAGCAAGCACCAAAGAATTATGGGGGAGATCATTNCCCTTGGAAAGAATTGGCACTGATCCGCAAATCCATANACCTAGCTCAGTTGCCTGTTCANTAAGAAATNGGGTGCTGGGGCCATCTAAGGCTTCACTAATGTGTTNTGTGTTCATTGAGAAACCATTGCTGAATAGTTCNGAAAGAACTATCAGGCGCGCTCCATCTCCAGCAGCCTGTTNAATTAANGGANNAAGAAGGGAGAAGTTCTTTTCTGGTTGTTCCCANATAATGTCATGCTGAATGGCAGCGACCTTCATGGTGACCCCTCGATNNCCCAGTCNGTTACATTTGNGAGTCTATTAACTGCNTCNTCGAGGACCTCTATTNTTTTGCAGAATGCNAAACGNACTAGATGNCGCCCCTCTTNTTTATTGTCATAAAACACAACATTTGGNACNGCAACGACTCCNCATCGTTCAGGTAGTGCAGTGCAGAAACTCTTACCGTCAGAAGTTCCTAGCGGCCGGATATCTNCGGTAATGAAATAAGTTCCAGCTGGCGGGAAAACTGTAAAACCAGCGGCAGTTAAACCTCCCATGAGGCAGTCGCGTTTCTGGCGCATGTCTGCAACGAACTCCTCNAAGTATGTGAGCGGTAAATTTAAGGCGGTTNCTATCGCATGCTGGAACGGGGCTCCGTTAACGAAGGTCAGAAATTGCTTCGCTGTGCGAACTGTTTCTAACAAGGCCGGTTGAGCGCACACCCACCCGATTTTCCATCCAGTGAAACTAAATGTCTTCCCCGCAGATGAGATTTGTACAGTGCGGTCGCGCATTCCAGGGAATCGGATTAATGGTGTGTGCTCTCCTTCGAAGATGAGGTGTTCATAAACTTCGTCACAGATGGCGAGAAGGTTACGCTCATTACATAAGTCAGCGATAAATTGAAGTTCTTCGCTGGAGAAAACCTTTCCTGTGGGATTATGGGGTGAATTTAAAAGGATTGCCTTAGTGCGGGGTCCGATAGCGTTTTNAAGTTCTTTTGGATCGAAACTATAATCTGGAGTTCGGAGGGTTACGACCTTACGANCCCCTCCCGCCATTGAAATAGAGGCAGCGTATGAATCATAATACGGTTCGAACGTGACAATTTCATCGCCTGGTTCACAAATGGACAATAGTGTGGCAGCTATAGCCTCAGTAGCTCCTGCTGTAATTAGTACTTCATTATCGGCGTCAAAATTTATGCCATAGAAACGTTCTTGATGTTTAGCAACAGCNTTACGAAGTTCAGGAATGCCCAATCCTGGCGGGTATTGATTAAACCCGTCTCGTATAGCTTTAACGGCGGCTTCAGCGATTTCAGAAGGNCCATCGGTATCGGGGAAACCTTGNCCCAGATTTATCGCTCCTGTTTTGACGGCAAGAGCTGACATTTCGGCAAAAATTGTCTCGCCGAATTCGCGCAAGTTCTCTTTAATATATGGATCTCCAGGGTGAGTCACGTCAAATAGGGTAGTGGACTTTGGCGCATCTCGATAGCAGGACTTAAGGGCGAATGAATTTTGTTCTCATATCTTCGATTTTTCCCCACGTGTGGCACTTTCTCGAATGGTCGTTCACCATTCCTACTGCTTGCATAAANGAATAGATTGTTGTTGGTCCCACCCAGGACCACCCTCGCGTCTTCAAATCTTTGCTTAGGGCTTCTGATGCGGTCGATAGAGATCGGTTTGTCTTNNGAACCCTCACTTCTTCGGCGGGTTCCCAAGACCATAGATAGCTAGCAAGCGAACCTTTTTCATTGATTATTTCTGTTGCTCTTTGAGCATTATTTATTGTGGCTTGGATCTTTCCTTTATGTCGGATGATCCCTTCATCGTTTATAAGTCTTTGGAAGTCTTTCTCATCTAGTCTGGCGACCTTTTCAATATTGAAATTTTTGAAAGCTTGNCGAAAATTTTTTCTCTTTCGGAGAATNGTTATCCAAGAAAGCCCGGACTGGAATCCTTCTAGGCAGATCCTCTCAAATAGTGCGTCGTCATCTCCTATTGGAACTCCCCATTCGTTGTCGTGGTATTCCATGTAGAATTTATCCATCCCTGGCCAAAGACACCGAACAATTCCATCAGTAGCAACGTCTATCTGATCTGTCATATCACAACATACCTCATTATTTGATGGCTTTGCTTCGCNGATGGGCTATGAAATTAGGTACTAGTTTGCGTTAGGTCCTCANATCGAACTAGAGATATAACCATGGCATTGAGTATTCCTGGGTCCTTAGATGATTTTGANGCAGATTGGCTGACTCAAGCACTAAATGCTTCAGGGGTTACCTCGTCGGTGGTGGCGGATGTTGTGNCTGAACGGATTGCGATTGGTGAAGGNTTCCTAGGAGAATTAGCGAGACTTCACCTCACATATGAAACTAATGAGGGTGGACCNCAAACAGTAATAGCNAAGATTCCAACAACTGATGGGGCGCTCAAACCACTTGGGGTCATGCTTGGTGTATATGAACGGGAAGCACTCTTTTATACTCATGTNGCGCCAAAAGTTTCTATTCGGAAACCGGAAGTGTATTTCAACGGAAATAACCCCGAGNCAGAGCGATACGCTCTTCTCCTAGAGGATGTTGGACAGTATCGGTCNGGGGATCACCTACTAGGTGCAAGCCTTGAGGATGCTATGGCGGTGATCGATACGGCCGCACAAATTCATTCACGCTGGTGGGATAGCAAAGAACTCATTGATATGGAGTGGGTTCCACCTCTCGANAGTCCAATTAATATGGGACTTCAAGGGCTGTATGAGGCTTCGTGGTCAACTGTTATGGATCAGTANGGGCATCTCTATCCAGATTGGCTTCCAGAGAAACTTGAATTGTTTATTCCGGAGATTTCACAGTGGNTGGTGAGTTGGGCAGAAAGAAGTAGGACTCTCACCCACAATGACTTTCGGCTAGATAATCTTCTCTTCGATGATAAGGNAGATGGTCTTCCGGAGGTCATCGTATTGGATTTCCAGCTTGTGGGAAGGGGAGATGGTTCGGGTGACCTCTCCCCGTTTTTGGGCTGCAATCTCGACGTTGACCTTCGGCGGAATTCTGAAATTGACCTGCTTCATCGGTATCACGATGCGATGCATGACCGTGAAACAGGATTTGAGACATTCGATGAACTTNTAGAACAAATAGATACTGCACACTTGTTCTGGCTTGTGAACTGGGNGAATACTGCCGTTACGGCTGACCAGCCGAATGAGCGGGCATCCAAACTTTTCACTGCGATTNTAGAACGAAGTATCGCCGCAGTTGTAGATCGCGATAGCGTCCANTACATCGGTTCGATGCGCAAGTAAAGGCTAGGCTAAATGAAGGCGAGTGGAGGATNAAATGGGTAGCTTGCAGCAGCAAGCAATTGAGATTATCAAGTCCAAAGGACTGAAAAGACTTGAGGAGCCTGTCCAATTGGCTTCAGGTGCGATGAGCCANGATTTNGTTGACGGCAAACTGGCTACAGCACACTTTGATGATCTAGAAGTTGCTAGCAGGGCGATNGTTGATGGAATTNTACTTCAAGGTATTGAGTTCGATGTTGTTGGGGGTCCAACTCTTGGGGCAGATGCTTTAACGATAGGAATAGCTGGCATTCAACGCTGCCGGTGGTTCTTCGTGCGTAAGAAACCAAAAGGGCGCGGAACGAACCAACTCATCGAAGGTTCACCGATAGGGGACGGNGATCGATGCTTAGTAGTTGAAGATGCNATAACAACCGGAGGTTCACTCCTGAAAGCAGTTGACGCAGTTGAAGCGACCGGCGCAAAAGTTGTTGCAGTNTCAACNCTTGTTGATCGNGGGGAAATAGCGAGACCNCTCATAGAAAGTNGNGNNATTCTTTATTATCCTCTAGCGACGTATCTGGATTTGGGGATAGACCCAGTAGAGATCCCTAGTTGACATGAACTNCACAGGTGCTAGACTTATTAATGGAGGGCATTAATTAAGGGGTGGTATGTCCGAGACGCTTCACCAAAAAGAAGATGTAGAGATTCTTGCTTCGGAAGACCCTGGCGTCGGCTTGCCAGGGAGAGTNAAACTTCCTGGNTATTCNCGAACAATGGGGCCTCAAACCCATCTCTTCGCGGAACGCGATCGCCTTCAAGGATTAANGTGGGAACATTTTGANGTTCAGCAACTTTCACCCACTGTCGGAGCGGAACTCATTGGTCTAGATTTAACTCAGGAACTACCCCAACAAGTTATTGATGAAATTCAACAAGCCTTATGGGATTACAAAGTCATTTTTTTCAGAAATCAGCCAATCACTTCAGAACAGCACGTTAACTTTGCCAGCCGATTTGGGGAGTTAGAGATCCACCCATTTCTACCTCCCAATACCGAAACTCCAGAACTGGTCAGATTCGAAAAAAATGATAAGGCAGGCGGTTACGAGAATCAGTGGCATCATGATGTCACCTGGAGAAATACGCCGTCTCGAGGAGCTATTCTTCGGGCAGTCGAAGTCCCTCCGGTAGGTGGAGATACGCTTTTTGTCGACGCACATGCGGCCTATGGGGGGCTGGATCAAGAAACGAAAGACCTTATCGATGATCTATCTGCTACCCATGATTTTTTTAGAGCTTTCGCTCGCCAAGTCCCTGATGAGAAAAAGAAAGAAATACGAGAGCAATATCCGATTGTCGAACATCCGGTAGTTATCACCCACTATCAGACTGGGAAACCCTTACTATACGTGAACAGAATATTTGTTACTGGCATAAAGGGCTGGGAACAGGAACGAAGTTTTGAACTTCTGGACCTTCTTTGTCGAGAGTTTGAGGTACTTGAGTACTCTTGCCGTTTTAGGTGGGAACCCAATTCGATAGCGTTTTGGGATAATCAAGCAGTCCAACACTATGCAACTAGTGACTATTCCCCACATCGGCGAGTTATGGAGCGAGCAAGTATTAAGGGAACTCAACCCGCACGGAATTAATACCAACCTCCGCATTGATAAGTTTGACTAGTCCAGAAACTCCATCCCTTCATGTTTGGAAATTGGTTTGAGGGACGTATCGTAAGTAGAGAGTTTTAGGGCTCCAATATGCCCCACGAGCTTATAAATAAAAAAATTTTTTAGTGTGCAAGGAGTGCGCAGATATGAATTTGCATCCACGGGAAGACCGGATTGTTGTCCGGCCCGGAGAATCAGAGGAAACTACGGCAAGTGGTCTGGTAATACCCGACACAGCCAAGGAAAAACCCCAACAAGGTGAAGTACTAGCCGTTGGACCTGGAAAGCGATCCGAACAGACGGGTGAACTAATACCAGTCGATGTAGAGGTCGGAGATACTGTTGTTTACGCAAAGTAAGGAGGCACCGAAATTTCTAGTGGTGGCGAAGAACTTTTGATCCTGTCCGCACGCGACGTGCTCGCAATAGTGAAGTAGGGAACCATGTCAAAAATACTTAAATTCGACGAAGATGCCCGACGAAAGCTTGAAGCAGGAGTAAATCATCTTGCTGATGCTGTAAAGGTCACACTCGGACCTAAAGGGCGCAATGTTGTGCTCGACAAGAAGTTCGGTGCACCTACCATTACCAATGACGGTGTCTCTATTGCCCGCGAAGTAGAACTTGAGGATCCATTTGAAAATATGGGTGCCCAGCTAGTGAAAGAGGTCGCTACAAAGACCAATGATGTTGCTGGTGACGGAACAACAACCGCAACAGTTCTAGCACAAGCCATGGTTAAAGAAGGTCTAAGAAACGTAGCTGCTGGAGCGAATCCAATGGTTCTCAAGAAAGGGATCCAAGCTGCCGTAGACGCCGCTGTGGAATCCATTGGTGAACAAGCTCAGCAGGTAGCTGACTCTAAAGACCAGATTGCCAACGTTGCTTCCATATCTGCAGCTGATGAAACAGTTGGAGAAATTATCGCTGAAGCTATTGACAAGGTGGGTAAAGATGGGGTTGTAACTGTAGAGGAGTCCAATACATTCGGTATGGATCTCGACTTCACAGAAGGCATGCAGTTTGATAAAGGTTACCTCTCACCATATTTTGTCACCGATCCTGAGCGGCAAGAAGCTGTTCTCGAAGAACCATATATTCTTTTAACACAGGGCAAAATTTCATCTGTGCAGGAAATGCTTCCTGTACTGGAGAAGGTCATGCAATCAGGGAAGCCTCTATTGATCATTGCGGAGGATGTTGAGGGTGAAGCGTTAGCTACGCTTGTCGTGAATAAGATCCGAGGAACGTTTAATTCTGTTGCGGTCAAAGCACCTGGGTTCGGTGAACGTAGGAAGGCAATGCTTCAGGACATGGCAATTCTTAGTGGTGGCCAAGTTATTGCTGAGGAAGTAGGGCTTAAACTTGATGGCGTTACTTTGGATTTACTCGGAACTGCCCGCAAGGTAGTAATAACGAAAGATAACACCACTATTATTGAAGGAGCTGGAACTCGAGAGGATGTAGAAGGTCGTATTTCGCAGATCAAAGCGGAGATCGATAATACAGATTCCGATTGGGACCGTGAAAAACTACAAGAGCGTCTAGCTAAACTCAGTGGCGGAGTCGCTGTTGTTCAGGTTGGCGCTGCAACTGAAGTTGAGCTTAAGGAAAAGAAGCACCGTATTGAAGACGCACTTTCTGCAACACGCGCAGCTATTGAAGAAGGCGTCGTCGCTGGAGGCGGCACAGCCCTACTCCGAGCACGTTCTGCAGTTAACGATGCTGAAGATGGACTTGATGGGGATGAAGCTACAGGCGCTCGCATGGTTGCAACTGCTCTTACTGCGCCAGCTAAACTCATTGCTGAGAATGCTGGATACGAAGGATCCATTATTGTCCGAGAGGTTGAGAATGCCTCTGGAAATGTTGGGTTCAATGCAGCTAAAGGTGAGCATGAAGACCTTGTTGAAGCAGGAGTAATTGATCCTGCTAAAGTTACACGGGCAGCTCTCCAAAACGCAGCGTCTATCGCAAGCTTACTTCTAACTACTGAAGCGCTTATTGCTGATAATCCAGAACCGGAAGCACCAATGCCTGCCGGTGACCCAATGGGCGGTATGGGCGGTATGGGCGGCATGATGTAAGCGGTCCATAAGGAAACGCTAAAGAGAGCCGGTTTTCCGGCTCTCTTTTTCGTTTTGTTAAGTTTAAAAGTCATCAATCTTGTAGAAACACCGCAAATGTAGAAAATATGTGTACCCTCGCGACACATGGATAAGAAACCAAAACCTAACCCTCAGAAACTCCTCGACCAGTGGATGGAATGGGAGCGGGGAGAGACACCTCCGGGAAGAGTTATAAGTAATCTTAAAACTGGGGGTCTCCCAGAGCTTTTAGAGCAACTTATCGAAGAGAAATAAACTGGTTCAGTGGAAGAAGGCAGAGGTGGGTCTCAGAAAATTCCTCGTCCTGAATCTTGGCATCTAGGTGCGCCAGCACCTTGGGAGGGGATGGAATATAGAGACTTCACACTAGATGTCTTAGAAAGCGCTATCTCGGGGTATAACTCTCGAACCCTCAGTGGTCAAACGAAGGAGCGAAGGCGTTCAGCTGTTCTCATTCCAATTTATTGTTCGGCTCAAAATAGCTTGCATCTTATTTTGACCAGAAGATCTGCAATGATGAAACACCACACCCATGAGGTAAGTTTCCCTGGCGGTAATCAAGAACCTGAAGACCAAGATCTATGGGCAACCGCTATTCGTGAAGCTCATGAAGAAATAGGGCTCGACCCTGAACTTCCGAGGCTTGTAGGGACTCTTGATAGTTTCGTAACTGTTGGTAGTAACTCTCTTGTAACTCCATTTGTAGGGGTACTTGATACCGTTCCTGCACTTGAAGCTAACCCCATGGAAGTCGAAGAAATAATCGATATACCTTTGACCGAACTTCTCGACCCCAATATTTACAGGGAAGAGGTTTGGCAGTGGCAAGACGGGAAATCACGCCCTGTATTTTTCTTTGAACTTATTGGGGATACTGTCTGGGGTGCCACAGCGTCAATGCTGCGACAATTCCTTCTTGTGCTTTTCTCAATGGAGCAAACGAAATAATTCTGACTACTGGTACAAACAAAGTACTGAGGTTCATTCTGTCCGCTATTGGTTTGACTAAGATAGGCCAATCACCCGAATTTAAGGAACGGATCTATGGCTGAAGTAGAGGTGGGTCTCGGTAAATCTGGTCGGAGAGCTTATGGGTTTGACGACATCGCTGTTGTGCCCAGTAGGCGAACAAGAGATCCGGAAGATGTTGATATTCAATGGGAAATTGATGCGTTTACCTTGGGCCTGCCCGTGATGGCGGCGGCTATGGACGGAGTTGTGAGTCCAGCTACCGCTATTGAAATGGGTCGCCTTGGAGGTGTCGGTGTTCTGAATTTAGAGGGACTATGGACGAGATACGAGGACCCTTCGGCCGTACTTGCAGAAATCGCTAATCTACCTTCGGAGAAAGCGACAAACCGGATGCAAGAGATATATCAGGAGCCGATAAAGCCTGAACTTATCCCTCAACGAATTGCAGAAATTAACGAGAGCGGCGTCATTTCATGTGCATCCGTAACGCCGGGGAATACTGAAGCAATGGCACAACAAATTCTTTCCAGTGAACTTGACCTTCTCGTCATTCAAGGAACGGTAGTAACAGCCGAACATGTTTCCAAAACAAAGGATCCTCTTAATCTCAAGTCATTCGTCCGCGAACTCCCAATTCCTGTCATTGTCGGAGGATGTGCATCTTATGAAGCGGCCCTTCATCTAATGAGAACAGGTGCCGCAGGTGTTTTGGTTGGTGTCGGACCTGGTCATGCGTGCACTACTCGTGGTGTACTTGGCATAGGCGTTCCGCAGGCTACTGCAATTGCTGACGCCCGTGCTGCACGTATACGCCACCTTGACGAAACGGGAGTTTATGTCCATGTCATCGCCGATGGAGGAATGGCCACAGGTGGAGATATTGCTAAAGCAATTGTATGCGGAGCAGATGCCGTGATGATCGGCTCACCGCTAGCTGCAGCTCATGAAGCCCCCGGTCAAGGGTTTCATTGGGGGATGGCGACCTTCCATCCGACCCTTCCACGCGGAGCACGGGTAGAAACCCAGCAACGAGGGACCCTCGAAGAAATTCTCCTTGGACCCGCAACCCAGAATGATGGACGCATGAACCTCTTCGGAGCGCTGAAAAATTCGATGGCGACATGCGGTTACCAAACTCTGAAGGAATTCCAGAAAGCAGAGATTATGGTCGCACCTGCCCTCCAAACTGAAGGAAAATACCTGCAAAAACAGCAAGGTATCGGAATGGGCTGAGCGTTTTTAATATTTCTGATTAGAATCAGTTCCCTAATACGTAAAGGTGTTCTGTGACCGAAACCAATCCCACTGTTCTTGTTGTAGATTTCGGAGCGCAGTACGCCCAATTGATCGCGAGACGGGTGAGGGAAGCAAGAGTCTTTAGCGAAATCGTCTCCCACGACCTAACGGCAGAGGAAGTTGCTTCCTTGAGCCCTGCGGGTGTGATCCTAAGCGGCGGACCCAAATCTGTTCGGATCGAAGGAGCCCCTACAATCGATCCCGATATCTATGAACTCGATATTCCAATACTTGGAATATGTTACGGCGCCCAGCTCATAGCGAGGCAACTT
>PBPU01000044.1 GCA_002724825.1 Acidimicrobiaceae bacterium | reverse complement strand
AGGTCTTACCCGTGCTGGATCATCCAATGCTGGATGGGAAGACGGTGGACTTATTTACGACCCACCCGCACGATAAATAGCGGTTTGAGCAAAATAGTTCAAACAAGAGTAGGGCCTATTTACTAGTCGTACTCATTGTTAGAAATTTCGGATAACGAGCTGAGGGCTTAACCCCTCAGCTCGTTTCCGTATTATCATTACTAGGGGACAGAGATAGATATTTAGGGGGGGTAACGTTGAGTGTGATGGCAGAGACGTCGTCTCAAAATTATCATCATCAAAAACCACCCTTCTATCGCGACGCTGTAGTCGTTAAGTGGTTGTTTCAACTCGGGGCTTTAGCGCTTGTAGTCTTCTCCCTTTGGTTTCTAGCCAGTCAGGCCCGCGACAATCTTGCCGCGAGGGATATCTCTACCGGGTTTGATTTTCTCAGTGTGGACCCAGGCATTAATCTCTCCGAGGGAATCGATACCAGGCCAGCCACAGGAGGAAGGGCCCTGTGGGTAGGTATGGTGAACACTATTCGTTTGGCTACGGCCGGTATTCTTGCTGCTACCGTTCTTGGACTGATTGTAGGTCTTGCCCGACTGTCTAATAACTGGGTCGTTAACAAACTCGGTTCCGTATTTGTCGAGACACTTCGAAACATACCACTACTTGTTCAAATAATTTTGTACGGCGCAATTCTGGCCAATCTAGGTGACCTATCTTACGACTCTGGGTGGGATAACTGGGTAATCTGGTCCAACAAGGGCCTTTCGATTCCGCGGGTTTTTATCGCTGATGGCTTTTACCAATGGGCAATATTTATGCTCATAGGTTCTGTCGCCGCAAGATGGGCATATAAAAGCAGACAACGACAACATGACGAAACTGGAAAAGATACTTATCCGTGGCTTGCGTCGTTAGGAGTCTTAGGCGCATTTGCGATAATTGGATGGTTTATCCACCCAATCTTCGGATGGGTAGGCGGAATCTTTGGCGCAATAGAGGATGGGATTTCTAAAATCCCGGAGGAAGCCCTTCAAGCAGTCATTTCGATCTTTGCCATATTCCTTGCCGGTAATTGGATACGTAATTTCCTTAAGTCTAGAAGAACTCCAGGCGGCTCAGCTCAATTAACTGATGATGATAAATTCCGAGTTATCTTTTCTGGTGTCTCCGCAGGATTAGTCATTATGGTCATCTACGTCGTCTGGCCCGGGCTATCAAGCTGGATCATTAACTCTTCAAGTGACCTATTTGGCGTGTTAGAAGACAAATTCGGAAATGGCAGGTCAGGCGGCCCATTTGGCGCAGATCGTCCAGAAGTAATCAAACCCGGAAAGTTTGAAAAATACGGACCATCAGGGCTTACCATGTCCATAGGNTTCGCCGCAGTTTTCTTCGGAGTTGTCTTCTACACCGCAGCGTTCATAGCCGAAATTGTCCGCGGGGGAATTCTTGCCGTCCCTAAAGGTCAGATCGAGGCAGCGAACTCATTNGGAATGAAACGCTCGGCAGCGCTACGAACCGTAATCCTCCCACAAGCCCTCCGGGTTATGATGCCNCCGCTAGGCAATCAGTACTTGAACTTAACGAAGAACACATCACTNGCCATCGCTGTCGGGTTTAGTGACCTCGTCCAAGTTGGACAGACNGTAGGNAACCAGACAGGAAAGAACCTATCTGTGTTCGCAATATGGATGCTGTTCTANTTGGCTTGCTCTCTCACTATTTCCGTAGTTGTGAACTTCTTCAATGTCCGACTGAGAATTGTGGAGCGATGAAATGAACGAGCCAACCACAATNAAAATAGAAACCAGGCCTGAAGAACCAAGCAGAACTCCGCGCGAATGGATTCGTAAAAACCTCTTTTCCAACATCCCCAATACAATCCTCACATTGATATTCGGCGCTATCTCGATCTACGCCATTCGCGCTTTNTTGGGGTTCATTCTTAGCGGTGAANGGCGTTGGGGGGCAGTCGCAACCAACATGCGACTTCTCATGGCCCAAGGCTACCCAGCTGATCAATTTGTAAGAGTATGGTTCACTCTAGGATGTTTGATGGCTCTCTCCGGCTTATCTCTAGCGGCATGGAGAGCCTCAGGGCGGCTATCTGTTAAGAAGATTTCTACATGGACCATGAANCTGGGCGGAGGCCTAGCCTTATTCGCTATTCTTGCTCCGATTTCATGGGCAGCAAGGCTCGGNTGGATACTAGCGGCGGCGGCATTTCTTCTAGTGGGTTTACTTATGTGGTTCAGTTTCAGAGACTCGGACAAGCGACTTTCCGGATCGGTGCCAACAGTCTGGTTTACATACGGGATTCTCGGTGTTCTTGTTCTTAGCCTTTGGTCAGTTCCGTATGGCCATTATGCATTTGTGGACGGAGAACTAATCGCTGAAACTGGCCGAACAGTGGCGATGAGCACAAAGCTACCGTTCACAGTAATGTGGCTTATTCTCGTAGGNTCATATCTGATCGGTACCCAAGTACGTGAATGGATTCCGGTAGGGAAGGCAAAAGGAGTCCTAGTGGGCCTCTGGTTCCTTTCTCCATTTGTCCTNAATTGGATTGTGCTTCGTGACCCTGATTTTGATTACGCCCACATTGCNTCAACNGATATTCCNNTAGGGTTAATGTTCGCGATCGGGGGAGGATTGGTTTTATACCTTCTGTCAAAACCTGATCTCGGTGAGATAGGCCGGATTGTTGCCATAGGATTTCTCATGTTCGCCATCTTTAACTGGGTAGCAGCCTTCTTTGGCTGGTACCCGATGCTACAAAAAGTACGAATTAGTTTTGTTCTCTTAGCATTAGCCGCCCTAGTCGCCCCCAACTTTGCCGCTGACAAAAAAACCCGACTTAGGTTCGCTGCGAGTTGGATCGGATTAATAGCTGTATCTCACTGGTTGATCACAGCAATCAATTCTCCCTCAACTCTTAAATTACAAGGGCCTACTTACCTTGGCGGGTTCTCCTTNACGCTCTTCGTTGCNGTCCTCACGCTTCTTCTGAGCTTTCCTCTGGGAGTACTGCTCGCTTTAGGGCGAACCTCCTCCATGCCTATCGCCCGAGTACTGAGTACCGCGTACATTGAATCNATTCGAGGNGTCCCCCTTATAACGATTCTATTTTTCTTCTCAAATATTCTTCCTCTTTTNCTCCCCGAAGGAATGGAAATCGCTGAACTCGCAGCCATCGTGACCGGGTATACCCTCTTCAGCGCAGCATATTTAGCAGAAAACGTCCGAGGTGGGCTCCAGTCGGTAATGAGAGGTCAGTACGAAGCGGCCGACGCTATCGGGCTAACAACAAGCCAACGAACCGGATTTATTGTTATCCCTCAAGCACTAAGAGTATCGATTCCCCCACTAGTTGGTCAGGCAATTGGTGTCTTTAAAGAGACATCCTTGGTCGCTATCGTAGGCGCTTTCGANCTTCTTCGAATAGCAGCATATGTTGTTCCTGCCCAAACTGAATTCCTTGGAGTAAAGAGAGAAGGCCTCCTTCTCATATCCGTCATTTACTTCATAGTTGCTTTCTCAATGTCAAAATACAGTCAGAAGTTAGAAGAACGAGTTGGTTTAGGTGAAAGATGAACGACGGAAGAAGTAAGGTATTAACACCCGCAGTGGAGAGAGGTAGTGCACTATGAGCGCGGAAGCAGCCCATAAAACCCGATCAGACATGATTGTTTGTGAAAANGTAGATAAATGGTTTGGGGACTTTCAGGCCCTCAAGGGCGTNACAGCAACGATTGCAGAACAAGAAGTAGTTGTTGTCCTAGGTCCTTCCGGATCCGGGAAATCCACATGGATTCGATGCATAAACCGTTTAGAGGCTCACCAGAAAGGGACAATAGTCGTTGATGGAGTAGAACTAACAAACGATTTACGCAACATCGAGAAAATACGATCCGAGGTTGGCATGGTTTTTCAACAATTCAACCTATTTCCCCACCTCACTGTCTTGGACAATGTAACTCTGGCACCAAAATGGGTNCGGAAAATGCCAAAAACTGAAGCAGAGAATAAAGCCAAAGAGCTGCTCGAAATGGTGGGTATCCCTGAACAAGCCGCAAAATACCCTGGCCAATTATCAGGAGGGCAGCAGCAACGAGTAGCNATNGCNCGAGCTCTGGCCATGGAACCACGAATAATGCTTTTTGACGAGCCAACTTCAGCACTCGACCCTGAAATGATTAAAGAGGTCTTAGACGTAATGCGCGATTTAGCCCTTGGCGGGATGACAATGATGGTTGTCACCCACGAAATGGGATTTGCTAAAGAAGTGGCCGACAGGGTTATCTTCATGGAATCTGGTGAGATAGTTGAAGAGGGAACACCTGAACACTTCTTTACTAATCCCACTGAAGACCGAACTAAGTTGTTTTTGAGCCAAATCCTATAGTGTTACTTCTTTCCACTTCGATAAGGATGGCATTCGTCACTAGCTGCTACACTGCATTTTGAAAATTAAATAACATTTGTCACGGTTCCGAAGTCCGGTTAAATTCCGGCACTGTCCCGCAACGGTAAATTCGCAAAACTTGAGAACTAGTCCGGTCGAGTCCGCGGGAAAACGAACATTCTCGAGGTAAGGCAAGTTCGTTGCTGGGTACCCAGTCGATTAGTCGCTCGGGGGAGAGTACCCAATGAAAATATTTAAGAAATTATTCACACTAGCGATAGTTGCGTTCCTGATATCGCTAGCTACTAATTGTTCAAGCTCTGAGACGCAAATAAATGCAAGCGGCGTGAAAGCCGACACATCTAGCAATACCCAGATGGAGGAATCTACTGAAGCGGAAGAACCCGCTGAAGCGGAAGAATCTACTGAAGCGGAAGAACCCGCTGAAGCATTTCCAGTTACGCTTCAGACCGCAATGGGTGAACTTACATTAGAGGCACAGCCGGTGAAAATACTGTCGTTATCTCCTACTGCAACAGAGATTCTTTTCGCCATAGGGGCTGGAGAGCAGGTCTTCGCTGTAGATGATCAATCAAACTACCCACCAGAAGCTCCAATTTCAGATATTTCTGGCTGGTCACCAAATTTGGAAGCAATACTTGCAATGGAGCCTGATCTAGTTGTCCATTCCTACCTTCCTGAAGACATAGAGCAGGGACTAGCAAACGTGGGCATACCCTCACTAACCCAGTTTTCTGCTATGACTCTCGAAGATACCTACCAGCAGATCCAACAACTTGGACAAGCAACAGGCAATAGCGAGCAAGCTGAGACCGTCGTTTCAGAGATGGAGCAAAAGATCGATGACCTAGTCATGCGTGGTAGCGGTTTCTCCCCCTACACGTTCTACCATGAACTCGACCAGACCTATTATTCAGTAACATCGACAACCTTCATTGGTCAGGTTTATGCAATGATTGGGCTCACGAACATAGCAGACGCTGCAGATGAAGCAGGATCCGGATATCCCCAACTTTCAGAAGAGTACATACTCTCGCAAGACCCTGATCTGATATTTTTAGCTGACACAAAGTGCTGTGGTCAAAGTGCCGAAACCGTTTCCGAAAGAAACGGGTGGAGCGCCCTAACTGCAGTGAGTGAAGGCAAAGTGATCGAATTGGATGACGATATAGCTTCACGATGGGGCCCTCGTGTTGTAGATTTCTTTGAAGCAGTTGTCGTCGCCATGGAGCAAGTTGAATAAAGACTCGGACAAAGAGGGGATTGTCCCCGCTCAGCTAACTCCAACGCTAGTTGTCGGGGCCTTCCTAATACTTCTATGTTCAATTTTATTGAGTCTTCTGTTCGGACCTGTATCAATTCGACCAGATCGAATATTCCTTGAAATCTTTGGCAGGATTCCTGGAATTTCTATCGATTCTGGCTTATCCAAGATAGAAGCAGCGATCGTATGGGACGTTCGCTTTCCCCGAATTGTGCTCGGCTTAATTGTCGGAGGACTTCTTGCAATGGCTGGGGCCTCGTATCAAGGCGTCTTTAGAAACCCCTTAGCCGATCCCTACTTATTAGGAGTCGCGGCTGGCGCAGGACTTGGCGCTACCGTAGCTATCGTCTCAGGTGCTTCAAACGGGAGTGGCATGTTTGATGCTCTCCCAATAGCGGCGTTTCTCGGTTCAGCTATCGCAGTAGGAATCACATTAGCGGTTGGTGGTGCAGTTGGCCGATCAACGAGTACTGCAAGCCTGCTCCTTGCAGGAGTAGCAGTAGCGTCCTTGTTCACTGCCATCCAGACATACATCCAACAGCGAGAATCGGCAACGTTGCGACAGGTCTATAGTTGGATACTCGGTCGGTTGAGCACCAGTGGGTGGGATGAAGTCATCTTGATTCTTCCCTATGCACTTCTTTCTGTCACAGTGATGTTCGTGATGCGGGGAGCTTTAGATGTCTTGGCGGTGGGAGAAGAAGAAGCCCTATCTCTGGGGATCCGCCCTCAACGCGTTCGTTGGGTTGTAATAGCCGCAGCTTCTCTTGCATCTGCCTCCGCTGTAGCTGTAAGCGGCCTTATTGCCTTCGTCGGCATTATTGTTCCCCACGCTGTTCGCCTAGTAGTAGGAGCTTCTAATCGCGTGGTCGTTCCGCTATCTTTCCTCATCGGAGCCGCCTTCTTAATGCTTACCGACCTTCTTGCAAGGACTCTTCAATCTCCTGCCGAACTTCCAATAGGGGTAGTAACAGCATTTTTCGGAGCGCCCTTCTTCCTCTTTGTCCTAAGAAGGAGATCCGATGGAGTTATCTAACGTTGAAGAGTCTTCCTCTGTCTTGAATTTAGAATCGGTAACGGTCATTCTTGGAGGAGAGAAAGTTGTTAACTCTATTTCTCTCAGCGTTGAATCAGGAGAATGGCTATCCATAATTGGACCAAATGGTTCAGGTAAGTCAAGTCTTCTTCGAGCAATAGCGGGACTCGTTTCTTCAACTGGAAATATTATCTTCGACAGCATCGACCTTTCCCAGCTTGCCCCTAAACAACGAGCACAAACAATCTCGATCGTTCCCCAAATCCCAGTTGTCCCTCCCAGAGTAAGGGTCCTTGATTACATCCTTTTAGGGAGGACCCCATACCTCGGAAGGGGATTCCAGCCAACCAAAGAAGATCTAACGTATGTACTGTCTGTCGTGGAAAATCTGGATTTAGAAAATGTTGTTGAGAGATACGTAACAGAAATGTCAGGAGGCGAAAGGCAACGAGTCATCATAGCCCGTGCCTTAGTACAGCAGCCCAAAATTCTTCTTTTAGACGAGCCAACTACAGCACTTGATTTAGGACATCAACAAGAAGTACTTGAACTTGTAGACAAGCAACGCCAAGATCTCGGGTTGACTGTTATCAGCGCTTTTCACGATCTAACTCTGGCATCCCAATACGGCACTTCAATGGCGCTTCTAGTAGATGGTGTGGTCACCAACTCGGGGATAGCAAGTGAAGTAATTACCGAAGACTCGCTGAAAGACATCTACGGTGCAAAAGTATCTATCTATAGGGATGGGGAGACATTGAGCGTCGTACCTAAACGTCAAGAAGGACCCAGAACTAAACTGGAATAGTCGTCCTAGAGACGATCGGGTAGATTTACAGTGTTGCAAGCAAAAGAAACTCCTAGGAGTACCATGAGCCAAAAAAGCGAACAAGAAGTCAAGACCGAAGTCTCTGAATGGATAGAAAACAACTGGAACCCTAAACTTTCCGTCGCCGAGTGGTGGCAACTCATGGCTGATGNACGNCTCTCNCATCCGATGCTNCCNGAAGAAGCCGGTGGGAGAGGTTGGAGNAGGNCGTTAAACCATGCTGTATTAAGCGNTATAGCCGATAAAAATGTTTTAGGCCCTCCAACTGGGCTGGGGATGATGTTAGCTGCGCCAACNATAGCTGCGCACGGCACTCAAGAACAGATAGAAGAGTACATTCCAAAAATTCTCAATGGGCAGCATGCGTGGTGTCAACTTTTCTCAGAACCCGGGGCAGGGTCTGACTTAGCTGGTTTGCAATGCAAAGCAGAAAAGGATGGGGATGAGTGGATAATCAATGGACAGAAAGTATGGACTTCAGGTGGAAAAGTTGCTGACATGGGGATGTTGATTGCAAGAACAGACCCCGAGCTTCCTAAACACCAAGGTATCTCCTACTTTGCGTTCGATATGAAGCAGGAAGGTGTTGATGTGCGGCCTTTGACCGAAATGACGGGCCGCGCATTGTTCAATGAAGTCTTCATTACCGATGGGCGGGTTCATAATGATGCATTGATTGGAGGAAAGTCAAACGGGTGGCGAGTAGCCAACGCCACACTTATGTTCGAAAGGTCGCATTTGGGAAGCGGAACAATCCCAGTTCCTACTGCCATACCAGGTTCAGTTGCTGGACAGTTGGAGCGCAAAGTAGGAGAGGTTATCTCATCGATCAATAAGGTTCGAGGAGGAAACCCAGCAATAGGCCCGAGGTTATTTGACCGACTTGCAGAGCTTTCTCAAAAATTAGGTCAAGATAAAGATCCTGTTATTAGGGACGAAATGATGAAACTGCACACTCTCGTTGAAGTAAATCGACTAAATATGATTCGGGCAAAATCAAATGCAGATAGGACAGGCGCAGAGGGCAATATAGGAAAACTGATGATGAGCGAGCTATACCGTCAATTTCGGGAAGTNGGAAATATGGTCATTGGCGCCGAGGGTATGCTGACTGCTTCTGAGGTAGATCACGGGGGTTGGATTCATGAAGTGACGGTCTTTTCACCAGCGCCATCGATATACGGTGGGACAGATCAAGTCCAACGAAACATCATAGGAGAGCGTGTTTTGGGTCTTCCTAAAGAGCCCGGGCACCCTAAAGAGACTCCATTCACTGATCTGCCTAAAAACTAATGGTTTGGGGTTTCCGAAGACCGGCTGCTCGCGTAGTGCTCCTAGATAGAGAGCGTCAGATATTTCTTGTCAAGGGCTCTGATCCAATGCGACCCGAAAAAGGAACTTGGTGGGAGATACCTGGCGGCGGAATCGAGCGAGGTGAGAGTAGTGCTGATGCAGCGAAAAGAGAGCTGTATGAAGAATGTGGATTTAAGAACGCGGTTGTCGGTCCTTGCATTTGGACACAGTACGTGGAATTTGATTTTGCCATGTATCACTTCAAATCCGATGANCGGATACACCTTGCTGAAATCGAAGAGAGTGAAGAGTGGAACCCGAAAGGGTTGGAAGCGCTCGAGGCGGCGGCATTTGAAGAAGGAAAATGGTGGCCCCTTGAAGATTTATTGGCTTCTGAAGAGCAAACACTTCCTGAGCGCTTAAGAGAGTTTCTACCGCAGATCATACATGGCGACATACCTGAATCTCCGATTGATATTTCTCCAATTGGAGGGCCACGACCACCAGACTGATAAGGACTTACTCTTCAGTCTCCAATTGCTGTGCTCGGTCCTCTCTTTCGGCTGCTCTGACCGCGTAGCTTAANACAATGGANGGTAGGAGAACAACTGATCCGACGATAAGGGTGACGATAACAACTGTTACTAAAGGTCCATCAAAATCCGTAGCAAACAGTGCGAAGAACAAAATGATTGCAACCAGCCAGAGGGAGTACCCAACCCTTTTACCAATTTTCACGAATCGNCTGACTAGCTTTCTTTGAGTTTGCAGGGAATCAGTCACGTCTGTTANCTGCTTTGGATAAANTTCGTGGNATATTTTGAGACATCGTTATATTTTGCTTCCTTGCATTGACCCGGAAAGTTGGCTTTCTGGCACATAAACGTAGCACGTAATAATTCGATATAAGCCTATTTCCCAGTCTTCTTGCACAGGAGGGATGTATCCGATTTCCAACGCTGACAGTTCGTAATCGGTGCCCACAAAATCCTTGAACGCTTCNTAGCACTTTATGGCGGACCACCGTTCAAGCTCTGTTTTCCCAGGGTATGGTTCCTCAGCTGTCGCAGGGTGNACGAACTCCTTATAGATCTCTGCGTCGTGTGGCCTTCTGCAATCTACAATTGTTGTCAGATCCGTGATATCACCTGTTTCTTCNTCGATGAGCCGGTATTCGTTAAAACAATCCTCAAGTCGAAGTTCGTATTGGAAATTAACTATCTCTCCTTCAAGAGTTAAGGTATCGGCATCCCCNATCCGGCTTAAAGCGCCAGGGAGAATAGATGCTTCNGTTGATGACTCTTGCCCGCTATCGGATGAACAACTGNGTNCTCCTACAAACAATGAACTGAATGCGATGACGCAAAGGCTTTGTTTGAAAAGGGAGTTCATCTTTTGTACCTAGTAAGAAATATGCTGGGATGCAGGTAATAAACCATTCTAAACAACTACATCATTTAGAGTGCTGCAAGTGATTAGAGATTTTATCCGCCATTAATTGAGAGCCTTCCTAGCTAGGTAAAGTTTTTTCGAGATTAAAAAACCAGATAGCGACAGCAACTATAAAAGGGAAAAAACCTATCAGGTATGAAGGCCATTTTTTCCACCGGCTTCCTATAAAGAAAGTTGTAAATCCGATCATAAAAACGGCTATGCCCCATGCGATAGTGGGGTTAACAGCATCCTTATCTCCTTCGAGGCCTTCGCCGAAGCTTGTGACCTCAACATCTTCAACCGTTGGAGTGTCCGTATCTGACGACGTTTCGGGAGGACTCTCATTGTTCTCCGTCAACGGAGGATTATCTTGTGAAGCATTCTCTGGTGGGGGATCTTGTTCATCAAAGGGACTGGAAGGTTCCGCTGGGACCGGTGCATCCCCTCCCTCGACCCCAAATGAAAGATTGAGACTAAAAACGGGGCGTTTCGGAGGGGGGTAGTAATCTGCAGGTTCTCCGATTAGTTCAGCTACAACGATGATTCGTTGGCGAGCTGTAAGTTTTGGGTGGCAAGAAATAAGNGTAAGTCTGTTCGGGTATGTATCGAAGTCCTGCTCGAGTACNTCAAGCCTATTNGGACTAATGATAAAGTGTCCTCTTCCACCCATTTGTTCTACTACTCGGTATGTGAAAGACCCTTGCACGGTTTGCATGAGAATTTCATCACCCGGCTCTAATTTGTTGATTTCACCAAATGGTGCCCCCCATGTCGTCCGATGTCCAGCTATCGCTGAATTACCAGGCATCCCTGGTAAGGGGGTATGGCTATAGTGCCCCGGGCCCTTTCGTAGAGCTTGAACACCTACACCAGCAACAACAGTTTTAGAGAGATTTAAGGAAGGGATATTAAGTTGCGCGATAGCCTCTCCTTCTGCACGCCATAGAAATTCTGCAAGATCAGTCTCTAACTCANTTTCAGTGNTTGACTCATCAGNTGCATCTACTTGCTCTACTTGCTCAACAAGCTCTTCAAAGTCATTTTCGAGGCCTTCCTGATATCTATCGGTCAGAATCCCCGTACCCCAGAGTTGGTAGACGACAAAAAGAAGAGTCAGTGCGCCCAGAAGAATCATCAACTGACCAATTCGCCGAAAGATACGTGAAATTAACATCTCTGTTGACGTTAGCGAAAATGAAGCCAGATACGAGTTCATATCGCATCAATTCTCNAAAATGAACTAGTACCGATAGAACTCGTGCAAATTCGTAGGATGCCAGTAGCTTTTAATTAGTGGAATATTTGATTGGTTATCCAAGTTGAATGATGTTATTGACCTTCAAGAAGCTGTAGTAACGCTNGGGCAGTTCCCCGCCTTGACTGGCGTGACATTAAAAGTAGCTAAAGGTGAAATAGTTACCATAAAGGGTCCAAACGGTGCAGGAAAATCAACACTGTTAAGGCTTTGCGCCGGCTTATTGCCAGTTCGCGAAGGGTCAGCGTATGTACTTGGAGAGAACCTNAACGCNAATAGGCGTGCAATAAGGCAAGATGTCGGCCTGCTGGGCCACAAGACAGGTTTGTATGAGGATCTCACNGTGGAGGAAAACGTAGCGTTTTGGGGTTCAATGGTTCGGGCTGGGAAAGATGAAATTAACAAAGCTATCAAAATTATGGGAGTTGACGGCCGATTACGAAAAGTACTTGTCCGCCAGCTCTCAGCTGGGCAGCGNAGGAGAACGTCCTTCGCAGGACTTGTAGTTCAGCGGCCCTCACTCTGGCTTCTTGATGAGCCTCATGCCGCACTAGATACTGAAGGTCGTGATCTCGTAGATAATTTGATTCAGGAAGCTGCTGCATCTGGCGCAACGGTCCTCTTAGTATCGCATGCGCCAAAGGAAGTTTCTTCTCCTTCTCCCACCCGAATAGTGGCTATAGCTGGAGGTCGAATTACTAGCGATATCTATAACGAAGGGAGCGGCGATGGAGTTTCGTGACGCATGGTCCATTGCTTGTAAAGACCTTCGAATTGAGCTTCGTTCNCGTATCCTGACGAATCAAATTGCTCCTTACACTCTCTTGATTGTGGTTCTTTTTGGTTTTGCTTTGGATGCAGACACTCAAACATTGCGAGATACGGGTCCCGGCTTGTTCTGGGTTGCTGTCCTACTCATTGCTCTTTTGGCAATTCAACGAGCTGTCAAAATCGAAGATGATGATGCAGCTCGGGAGCGCATGTTACTTACGCCAGTNCATTCATCATCAGTATTTTTCGGTAAAGCTATAGCTCTTTTCATCCAACTATTCGCTTTAGAGNTCCTCCTTTTCTTTGTCATGCTTGCTCTATTTGATCTTTCCGTCGAAGATCCATTGCTAATTTGTCTGTCTGCGATTCTTGCCACCATTGGAGTAGCATCGTCTGGAACTCTTTATGGGGTTATCGCAGCAGGGGTCGGAGTTCATGAGACACTTCTTCCCATTCTCCTTCTTCCAGTCTTAGCGCCAATTGCTATTGGAGCTACCAGAACCTTCGGAGATGCATTTGGTCGCGTTGATGCAGATGGCTGGGCTTGGTTAGGACTTTTATCTGTATTTGCTGTTGTGTACACAGTTTTAGGTATGTTGGCCTATGGGCAACTCGTGGAGGACGCGTGAAGATTAAATTTATGGAAGCCAAAGATACACAACCCAGCGCTACAAGCTCCCGGAGTACCCGACTTCTTGGATTTTGCTTAGCTCTGGGTATCCCTGTCTTGGTCCTTTTTGCATTTGTGTTTAGCCCCAAAGATGACACGATGGATGACGCAGTTCGGTTGCTCTACATACATGTCCCAGTAGCAATCTTTTCTTATATTGCTTTCGGCATCACTGCGATGGGAAGCATCATGTACCTATGGAAGCAATCTCGTTGGTGGGACACTACAGCACATGCATCAGCAGAAATTGGAGTCATTTTCTGCGGCCTCACCCTTGTAACTGGGAGCATATGGGGAAGGCCAACCTGGAATACTTGGTGGGAATGGGGAGATGTCAGACTAGTAACGACATTGGTCATGTTTCTAATGTTTATTGGATATCTCGCCCTTCGACAAGTACCGGCTTCACCCCACGTCCGAGCAAAGCGAGCTGCCATAGTGGGAATTATCGGCACGATAAACATCCCTATCGTAAACCGGTCTGTTGAATGGTGGGAAAATAGCACGTTGCATCAACAGTCATCGCTTACCGATGGGAATCTAGAAGACTTGACACTTTTCACATGGTTCTTAGGAACATTGATAATGGGAATCGCTTACGTCTGGCTTATGATCCACCGGTTTAGAGTTGGTTGGCTTTCCAGCGAACATGAGGCATTAGGTTATGGAGCTGCGATCGAAGAACGCAAGGCTGAGGCAGACTCACTCACTGGGCCAAAGACGGAGACTTCTCAAGAGGGAGAATCCCAATGACTCATTTAGGTTACTTGATCGCTGGTTGGGCTTTCGGAGTTGGAGTTCCTGCAATTTACGCAATTTTTGTTCTCCGGCGAGGCAAAAAGCTCTCTGAAGAAGTGCCTTTCGATCGGCAAAGGTGGATTTCCTCAACAGATGATCAGGCGAGGATTAAAGATGAATGAGGGTGAAGGGGCCATTGACCTCTCTCCGAGAAAAACCACCAGATCTAGCGTGCCCCGATGGATACCTGGATTAGTTCTTCTTGCGGTGGCCGGAACGATTATTGGACTCATTTGGTTTCTAGCGACAAATAGCCAGTCCTTTCTGGAAGCCGACCAAGCTGTAGCTGAAAGGGAAGAGCTCGGTGATAAGCGTTTCCAACTTCTCGGGTCTCCTATTTCCAGTGCAGGCCCCGAGCAAACCCTAATCATTGGAGAGGCAGAATATACGTTCTTTACTATTGCTTTCGATGATGTGTATGTAGATGTAGTAAGCCAGGGGACACCTCCTGACTTATTTGACGAGGGGGTTCCTGTAGTCCTAGAAGGCAGATGGGAAAACGGGCCTCTCCCTTCCAAAGACTACATTTTTTTAGGTGGAGCCAATGACGGATGGTGGTTTGCTGCTGACCGAATTTTAGTTAAGCATGATAATGATTATCGTAAGGACCGTATTGATGATGCAGAAAATAGGGGGCAATCGGACAAGAGTTCCGACTCTTAGGAGATGAGATGAATCTTGCGATTGGACTAAGCGGTATCGTGCTCTCCCTTGTAGGCGCTTTGTCCGGAATAGTGGCCATTATCGTCGGGCTTAGAACATCAAGAAAGAAACTCCTTGTAGTCGGAGCTCGTTACTCATGGCTCGTGCTCGGCGGGATGGTAATCGCCACCTTCGCAATGCAAAGGGCTCTGATAACTCGAGATTTTACTGTAAAGTTTGTGGCAGAGCAGGGGAGTTCGCTAACTCCCCCTCTATTTAACGTAGCGACAATGTGGTCAGCGCTAGAGGGCTCTGTTCTGCTTTGGGGATTAATCCTCGCAGGCTATGTTGTTGTAGTAACTGTGAAATTTAGTGGCCGTTACACCGATCCGATGGTTGCATGGGCGTTAGTTGTCATGTTCTTTGTTATGGGGTTTTTCGCTCTGGCGATGGTCGGCCCAGCTAACCCCTTTCAATCATTTGACCCTCCTGTCGGGTATGACGGCCCAGGTCCGAATCCTTTATTACAAAACCATATTCTTGTCGCTTTTCACCCTCCCATGCTCTACTTGGGCTTTGTTGGTTTTACAGTTCCCTTCGCCTTCGCAATATCCGCACTCATAACTGGCCGCCTTGGAGAAGGGTGGCTTTTAGAAACACGACGATGGACCTTGTTCGCATGGGGTTTCCTGACTGCTGGAATCATTCTTGGAGCTTGGTGGGCATACGATGTTCTGGGTTGGGGAGGATACTGGGGCTGGGATCCCGTTGAAAATGCATCTTTGGTCCCATGGTTGACCGGAACGGCTTACCTTCATTCCGTTCTTGTTCAGGAACGGCGAGGCTTGCTTCGTGTATGGAACCTTTCGTTAATTTGTGCAACGTTTGCTTTAACGATTTTAGGAACATTTATTACTCGTTCAGGAATCCTTGCTTCAGTACATGCATTCTCTGCAGGAAACTTTGGCGGATGGCTTTTAGTATTTTTTGCCCTTGTAGTAACCGTGACGGTATCTCTGATCTTTTGGAGAGGCGATCGTTTGCGCTCACCCGGTGGGATAGATTCTCCGCTTTCGCGCGAAGGCGCATTTCTTGCCAATAATCTTGCATTCGCTGTCTTTGCGTTCGTAGTTCTTCTAGGTACTGTTTTTCCGCTGATTGTGGAAGCGCTCCAAGGGCGTCAGATATCGGTAGGTGCTCCGTATTTTGAAAAAATGAGTATGCCTATNGGGTTNACGCTGNTATTTCTCATGGCGATCGCGCCNTTGCTTCCGTGGAGAAAAGCAAATAGCGAAATGTTATTGCANCGAGTGGAATGGCCGGCTTGGGGTGCGGCGTTAAGCATGGTTATTGCTGTCGCTGTCGGGGCTCGCGGAACAATGCCGCTTCTTGGGTTCTCTATGGCTGGATTTGCTGGGATGAGTGCCGTTTGGCAATTGGGCTTATCAGTTCGAAGGAGAGGCGTTCGAGGGTTTCTTGGCCGAAAAAATGGGGGGATGGTCGTTCATATCGGAGTGATACTNCTCGCAGTGGGGTTCATTGCTAGNTCTTCATACGTTGACCAGGCTTCGCTTTCCTTAACTCCTGAACAAAAGGTCCGGATAGGTGAGACTGATGTGACCTATGTTTCGTCAAATACCTATGTTCATTCAAACCGGATTGAAGAAGAAGTATTGCTTGAAGTAGATGGGCAAATTTTAAGCCCAGCAGTTGAAAGATTTATTGCATCTGGCCAAATCGTCCCGGCGCCAGATACAAGGATTACTTTCTTTGAAGATGTTCAAGTAGCNCTTCTTAAGCCTCCGGANGGGGAAGAGCAGAAGATCGTTATTCAGGTCACGAGACAACCAATGCTTNTATGGATATGGCTAGGCGGCNTNCTGATGCTTGTAGGGGCNGTGTTGTCAATCTTCCCTCAAACGGGACGGCCAGTTTTGAGGNAAGGAACATCCGAAAAGAAGGAAGTAGCCCTTAGANAAGGAGTTGAAGCATGACTCCGTTTAANTGGGCTACAGCCGTGATTGCAATGCTTTCAATNGCGTTTATTGTTATTCTCGCNGTGCAGAATCANCAGCANAACACCCCAAATTTTGANTTAGTGGGAGAATTATCTCCGGTTGTCGAAGGGGTNTCANCTAGGGGAGANGTCATTGACCTAGGTCAAGTNCTTCAACAGAATCGATCTAAAGTCCCCGGNGAGCAAACATGGGTCGCTGTGAATTTCTTTGCTAGTTGGTGTTCAGGGTGCGTTGAAGAACATGCTGACCTTCTCCAGTTTCACGAGGAAGGGGTAGTCAATGAAGACGGTATTCTTTGCCCAACTCAGCTGCTGGGGGTTGCCTTTAACGATGAGAAAGCAGACGTAGATGATTTCTTTGAACGGTTCGGAGGCGATTGGCCNGTAATCGTGGGCCCTGAAACNAATCAGATGGCACTTGATTTCAGCGTTCTTACAGCTCCCGAAACATATTTGATTGCTCCAAGCGGCATCGTGGTCCTTAAAGTGATAGGCCCAGTNACCTATCAGAGGCTTGCTGAAAGTATCTCATGTTGAAACAACCATCTCTTCGGCNCCTCTCTTGGATTCTGCTAATAGCTACTTTCGTAACAGCTTTGATTATCGGCATTGTTGACAAGTCAAGTGAGCAAAGCTCTGCAGATCGAGCAGCGAGCCTTGCCTCAACGATTGCTTGCCCNCAGTGTTCNGGGCAGCCAGTTTCTGAAAGTAACGCCCCGATAGCGCAGGTCATTCGAGCTGAAATAAAAAGCCAGGTCGATAATGGCCTCACNGACGATGAGATTCGGTCTTTTTATAGGGNNCAATATGGAGACTGGGTTGATTTGAATCCTGGAAACGACGGTATCGAGGTTTTTGTTTGGGTCTCCCCGTTCCTTCTTGCCGGAGTTGCAGTCGGAGGTATGATTCTTGCTTTCTCCCGGAAAAGAGACGCCGACACTAATGAGGAATTAAGCGACGAGTTACAAGAACGAGTTCAGGAACTTCGAACGACCTACGAATCGGATAAATCCAGCAGAGGCGAAAATGAAAGACCATAGAGGCGGTGGAGAAGCTTCAGATAGTAATTTCGTCGCTGAGCAAAAAGAATTTCTTCTAAAGTCGCTTCAAGAATTAGATCAGGAATTAGAAAGCGGCAACCTTTCCTCTGATGACCACGACATGCTTGTCCGCCGTTATNCAAGGGAGCTCGCAGACATTNCCGAATCAGAGAAAGCGGCCAGCAGCGGCCAACNACCAAAGAAGGGTTACCGCACGAAAGCTCTTCTATGGTCTCTGGGAGTAGTTCTTCTCGGAGTAGTTGCAGGCATCACAGTCAGCCAAACATCAGGTGACCGNTCCGAGGGCGAAAGCATAACTGGCTCCATACGAAANAGCGTCAACACACAAATATCTGAAGCGCAAATGCTTCTGGGCAACCNGGACCGGTGGGGAGAAGCGATTGAAATTTTNGACCAGGTGCTAGAAGTGCAGCCCAGTAATGTGGAAGCGATGACATACCGCTCCTGGCTTAACTACCAAAGTGGCGCAGATGCAGATATCCAAATAGCAGNNTGGGAAGAAGTGCTTGTTCTCGAACCNAGCTACCCAGACGCCCTTGTCTTCATTTCGATTGCGCTTTCCAATGAAGGAAGANACAGCCAGGCAGCCACCTACCTTGATGAACTTCGATCTAGNCCTGTCCGTGAAGACATACTTGGGATCGTTCAACAACGGGGCCTCTACGGTGAAGTTTACGGAGAAGCTCGATATCCGACGATTCTTGAAAAACCTGAACCGACTCTTGAGGACCTACAACTAGAACCAGACATTGGGCTCGAGGCAGCCAATTACCTTCTCCTTAGCGACAAGGATGAACGCACTGTTAGCGCAATAAAGATATATCGCGCCATTATCGCGGATTTCCCCACCCACCCCGAAGCATTAAGTCGAGAAGCTCTTCTTCTCTGGCAAACAGGGAACACGACATTATTAGACCGAGCGGTAGACCAGTTAAATCTGGCTGTTCTAGAGAACCCAAACAATCTCGAAGCTCTCCTGTCACGGGCTACTGTCCGAGCAGGCTTTGACCCGGTGGGAGCTTGTAGCGACCTGGAAAGCATAAACGCGATCTTTGCAGCAAGTGACCTGACACCTGAGATTCAATTCTCAATAGAAAAAGTAAGGAACGCNGCAGAGTGCAGCTAGCTAGCGACCTGCTGGCATGGCGCAACCCTCGTTGGGCTTAAAGTGTGTCAGCAATCGACATTTTTTCTTCTCGTCGCGTTCGGAAAAATCCGGAGAATGATTCACGTATAGGCTTTCGCGCATCCCAGTGGCTAAAATCATTCCCATAAGCTCTAAACAGAGTCCGAGGTATTAACAACATCCGGAAGAGGGTAAGTCAGGGCGCAATGACCACAGATACCGAGCAAGTACTTCAAGCACTTCAACCTGTGCAAGACCCTGAATTGCACAGGAGTATCGTCGACCTTGGAATGGTCCGAAATATATCAATCGATGATACGACAGTAGAAGTAGAGATAGCGCTTACTATCGCCGGCTGTCCGATGCGAACAACCATCGAACAGAGTGTTACGGAAGCCATCAGCGGTCTTGATGATCGCTTACAAACTAGAATCTCCTTTGGCGTAATGACCGACGAAGAACGTGCCCGAGTTACGGAAGTAGTCCACGGAAGGCCATCCGAGACAGCAGGATCGCAGCCAGCACATGGCCATGCAGAAGGAAGACTGATCCCATTCGCTCAACCGGAATCGACAACGCGAGTGCTACTCATAGCGTCTGGAAAAGGCGGAGTCGGAAAATCTTCGGTGACAACGAATCTAGCTATTGCTTTGGCGCTGGAAGGAAAAAAAGTAGGAGTGGTAGATGCCGATGTTTGGGGATTTTCTATTCCGAGAATGTTAGGCATTGACCGGCCGCCCACAATAATTGATGAATTGCTAATACCCCCAGAACAGCATGGGGTTAAAGCGATCTCAATGGGATTTTTCGCCAAGGAAGATCAGCCTGTTATTTGGCGTGGGCCCATGCTTCATAAGGCACTGGAGCAATTTCTCACTGATGTCTACTGGGACGAACCCGATTACCTTCTCATCGATCTACCTCCTGGCACTGGAGACATAGCGTTATCTCTCGCCCAGTTTCTGCCCCGTTCGGAATTGTATGTCGTGACAACACCGCAACCAGCAGCCCAGAAAGTGGCGCAAAGGGCGGCGTTTATGGCAGAAAACGTGAATCTAGCTGTCAAAGGTGTCATTGAAAATATGTCATGGTTCACAGGTGATGATGGCAAGCAGTATTTTCTCTTCGGCTCGGGTGGGGGGAAAGACCTTGCAGATCGCTTGGACGTCCCATTGATAGGCCAAATACCCTTTACGATAGAATTGCGGGAAGGGTCTGATCAGGGCGACCCATTGATGGCGGAGCAACCAGAAAGTGAAGCTGGGAAAATCTTCTCACAGATGGCGGCGACAATTGACGTAGAGTTGGCGCCAACTCGCAAATATAATAAAGAGCTGAAGTTCCTCAATTAGAGGCAGAAAGGAAATCCAATGATTATCCGTGTGGGTGTTGGAGATATAGCTAAAGAATTAGAAATTGAACTACCGCCAGATGCAAAGGTCGATGAAATAAAAGGCAGTATTGAGAGCGCTCTTAACGGAGACTTGTCGGTGCTATGGATCACGGATAAGGACGGACGGCAAGTCGGTGTGCCAGCTGGCAGAATTACCTTTGTCGATATAGGAACCGAAGTTACTCCAAAGATAGGTTTTGGCGCGAACTAATCGCCTTTCCTAAAGCTGCTTAAAAATATTGGAAGCAGCGAAAGGTTCAGCTAGTTTGCTTGCTCGAAAGGGCTCGTTGGCGACGAATGTGACGTCGTTCCTCCTCGGAGCGACCTCCCCACACGCCACTGTCTTGGTTAGAATCGAGAGCGTATTCTAGGCACTCTTGTTGAGATGAACATCTTCTGCACACTGTTTTTGCCAGAGAGATTGCATCAAGAGCGTTTCCAGTGTTTCCAACGGGGAAGAAGAGTTCGGGGCTTGTGTCGCGGCACAGTGCTGCTTCCCGCCAGTCGTTCTTGTCATCNAATAAAGTAACTGGTTGTATTGCCACTGGCCCTCCGCAAAGCTTATAGCTGTAAGAATTACTCATTGTCTTACGACAACTCACTTATGACCATATCGTATGTTGGAGCTGTGTGACAAGTGGCACATGTGAGTAATGTTAAATTAGTAAAGAAAAACAGAAAATATTGCAAAAAAACAGCTTAGGGAAGGTTTATGACGCAAATTTACGCGCACAGAGGAGCTTCAAGAGTGTTGAAAGAAAATACTCTCGAAGCGTTCAAACACGCCGAGANACTGGGTGCGGGATGGGTAGAGCTTGATGTTTGGCTATCAAAGGACAGCGTTCTGACCGTTCATCACGATCTCATCGTCGAAACAGGAGACAACATTATTGAAAGCGGGTATTCANGTTTCCCAGGTGATGTTCCTACCCTTCNGGACGTGGTNGCTTCCACCGACAATGTGGGGATCAATGTGGAGGTAAAGACNCGAAACAACCTCATGGTAGATGTTCCGACTCGGCGGTTGATCGATGAGCTAGCTCNATTGCTTGAAGATGTAGGAGAGTCTAGAGAGTTCCTTGTGTCTTCTTTTAATTTTCCGTGTCTTACATATTTTCGCGACAAATCCCCCGGCACGCCTGTCGGCTTCCTCGTATGGGAACTTGATGATGATTGGGAGTCGTTGATCGCNAAGGTGGCTGAGTCGGATTTTCAGGCTATNCATCCAGCGAATGGAATTGTTTCGAGAGATTTCGTGGCAGCGTGTAAAAAGCGAAACCTAGATGTCAATGTCTGGACGGTCAATGATGAAGACCGNATGGAAGAACTTCTTGGTTTCGGGGTGGATGGAATCATTACNGATGTCCCAGACGTCGCTCTTGAGGTTGTCAAAGGGCGCGGCAGGTAACTANTGGACNCAAGGTGANTANCCCTCACANGGTAAATCCGGCATTGGGGTNCCGAAGAGCCAACNATCAAAAAAATCTTCAAGGTCTGCACCGCTGACGCTTTCAACTACCTGAACAAAATCGGNTGTAGTGACGCTCTTTCCTCCGAAATCGTCCACNTATTTCCGAACNGAAGNAAAAAATGCATCATCNCCGATCGTCATGCGAAGAGCATGCAATGTCAGNGCGCNTCGGTAATANACNGCNGGNGCGAAAAGNTNTTCCGGACCTGGGTCTCCNGGCAGAACANCGNACCANNCANAAGCTNCNCNANTGAGNNNCTAGNNNACGCATCTNGNNANAGATATCGTANNNCGGAGCTAANAGCTTCTTNNNAGAGGTANTCNCTGTAAGTNGCGAATCCCTCATTGAGCCAAATTTCGCTCCAGTTATCTACCGTTATGTAGTTGCCAAACCATTGGTGGGCCAATTCATGCACGTGAANAAANGNNTGTGTCCATAGNCNNATANCCGAANATTGAAAGAGTTTGCGTTTCNAAAGCGAAACCCAGNGNATNNCTAAGAGCGAGGTANCCATAGGTGTCATATNGGTAGGGGCCAAAAAGATCTGTGAAANCTTCGAACATCGGGCCATAATCAATCCCTAGGGTTTCCTTAGCATGTGCAAACGAACCGNCAGGAAGTGTGTCTGCATTTTGAGCCCAGTGTCGTAGNGTGACGTCGNCCAAGTCTTCTTCATCAGATTCGNTAAANGGGCCATANGCCAANACCGTTAAATAGGGGGCTTGCGGGTACCTTGTTTCGTAGATCCAAGTTGTCACTGGAACATTCTGGGCTTTCGTTGTCTGTTCTTTGGAGACGAGGTAGCCATTAGTTACAAACTCCCAATCAGGAAAGTAGACATAGTTGGGACCATTATCTACGGTCATCTCTATACGGAACTGGGCCCGATCGCTGGGGTGGTCGTTTACAGGATGCCAAGCCATGCTGCTCGACGGTTCTCCGACAACGTACATAATATTATTTCGTTGAACCATATTGTCCTCTGTTATAAAGGGTTCGTGGTACCAGCCTCCGGCAACTGGGGCGTATTCTGCAGGGACCAATCCGGGAAAACCCGCATAAGCAAATCGTGCTTCAAATTCGGACCCTACAGGCAGGTTCGTTACTGGCACGACAGTAACTTCATTACCTTCTCTGATGAAACAAGCCTCTTCTCCATTCACTATCACTTCACTTACAGCCATGTTTGCGTTTAGGTCTACGTTAAAGCTGGAAAGGTTCTCAGTGGTCTTTGCTTCTATCGTCGTCCAACCATCCAGATATCCATCTCCTGGTTGCCATGTGACGTCAATAAGGTAGCGATCGACGTCATACCCTCCGTTGCCAAGACCGGGGAAGTATGGATCTCCGACTCCTTTGGATCCTTTCTGAAATTCCGTACCGGTTTCATCAGAATTGGAAGACGCGTCGCATTTTTGTTCGGCGACTTCTTCTGCTGGTTCTTCAACGGTAGGTGAGGTTTCTCTTCCTGAGGGCCCTCTATATGAACCGCTAGGGATTCGGGTTGGGAGTTTAAATCCTTGGGTATTGAGCAAATCGTATGCCAGCGGATCTATTTGTTGCAGTTCGTCTTTAGTGCAGACATACCATTCGTCTTTGCTGTCTGCGCATTTACTGGTGTATGCCGGATCCAGTGCGTCGATGTTCGCCATCAAAATCCAATAAAAGTATTCGTGCATTTGGCAGGAATAGTCGCAGGTGTAGTCGTCGTAGGTATACCACGCCCCTTCCGGATAGCTGTTAGGAACGGTTAGGAATCGCCCACCGCGTGCAGCTTCCACGGCGTCAGCGAGGCGACTGCCGGTTCTGTCTCCAAAATATTCTGGGTAGGTGTTATACCAGCCCACTGAAACGACATGCCATATTTCTTCCAGGTTGGTGTCCCATGTGCCTGCTTGTTTTATTCCGCCGAACGCCCAGTCATCTTCTCCGTAATACATGCTCGCGGCCCAGCCGAGGTTATCTTCACAAAACGTGCCTCTTAACGAAGGGAATACTTCTTCTCGCAGCGCTTCAGTCCAAACAGGAACAACAAAGTTGTTCTCCACAAGGAAACGGTGAACTTCGGGATCATCCATTACACCGTCGGCGTCATTGTCCATGAATTCGGCAAGCACGTTGGCGGAATGTTCAACATATTCTGTTGGGATGCTTGAATGAGAAATGACGTAAATACCAAAAACATTTACAAACACATCGAGTTCTTGATTCAGACAGTCAAATGGGTGTTCTGCCAACAGTTCAAAATTGAATTCATCGCTTACTGGCGGAGGTGAATAGTCTCCGCCGTCGGCGTCTTCATATTCTTCATCAAAAAGACCACAGTCCTCTACCCCTATTGCGACTACAGATACTAGGTCTTCCATTTCTTCTTGTGATAAGCCTTCTAGAGCTTCAGCGCTCACCGGATAGTCATCACCTAAGGTGTTCCATTGTTCGAAGTCAAGTGGTGAGTTNTCCACTACATAATCGATAAAGCATTCTGCCAGGNCTCTACTAANCCCCAATTCAGGNTCAGCGAGGATTTCTTGAAGGAGTTGCTCACGGCCNCTTTCATCGGATATTTCGTCGTCAGTNGGAGCTGCAACTTGTGNTGTCCCACCGCAGGCTANGAGACTACCCATGAGAACAGCGANNGNGANNATGCTGGTNNCGACNCNNTTAATCATCTTTAAGGGGTNGGAGTCCGACCAGACTTGGATTCGGTACTACCAGACTGAGGATGTCGGGAACATATTCAAAATGGAGTCTCGTTACCTCTCCGAGGTAATCTCCATCTAGCTGATAGGGGAATGGCCTATGCCCTTCAACGTAGAACTCNTCTACGTCCGATTTGTAGTTGACAAATGAACTTTTGTGGAAAGCTGTGGAACCTCGAAGCGCTCCTGAAACCAATGACAGCATGTGAAGTAACCGAAGGCTATTGATGCTTATCAGTACAAGTCCACGATCGAGAGTAGCGTCTGGAGTGAGATTTAACGGCCTGCTCCCTAAATAGGTGTATGGGTTTGTGTTGAGGCAGATGCCAAATTTTGAATTGGGTATTACCGTCCCATCATCGTGACGGATACGAAATGCTGGCTTTCTCCTGTCATAGTGACGCAACCAGGTATCGATNGCTGCGTAGACGAAAAGGGCNTGGCTCGCATAGCGTTTCAGCCTGCCTCTTTTCTCAACTTCTGCAACAACAGCGGCATCAAAACCGAGNCCNGCATGNAAAAGAAAATAACGCCCGTTGGCTGACCCTAAACCGACGCGCCTTGGCCCCCCATTCTCGATGGTCTCCAAGAGTATCCCTGTCGCTTCGACCGGATCATCTGGTAGGCCGAGAGTTCTGGCAAAAACATTCGTCGAACCCCCTGGGAGAATAGCAAGCGCAGTAGAGGTTCCAGCAACTCCATTCGCTGCTTCATTTGAAGTTCCATCACCTCCAAGAACCACAACAAGGTCGTATTTATTTTGTGCAGCTTCACGAGCAAGNCGTGTTGCATGATCTCTTCGTATCGTCTCAGCGAGTGTGACTTGATGGTCGGCCGATAAAGCCTTCTGAATCACTACCTGCGTACGTGGGGTAACAGAGGAGGCTGCTGGGTTCACTAGGAACATGATCTTCACACTCATAGTGTATGAAATTTTGATTCGACTGTGACTCTTATCACTCCTTTGGTTGTGGGATAAGACAAAACTTGCAGTANGGTCANNGTTGTAGGTCACCTGTGTGNCTCAAAACGTATTCCGATATAGCGAGACAAGAGGATTACTATGAAAGTAGCTGTCTGCGTAAAACAGATTCCGGATCCTGCTGATCCAGGAGAGTTAAATTTAGAGACAAAGACCCTAAAACGCGATGTGAAATTGATTCTTGACGAATCAGATTCTTATGGAGTCGAAATGGCACTCCAACTGGTAGGCGACGACGGAGAAGTCGTCTTGGTTTCTATGGTCCCAAATAACGAGAGAAACGGATTGAATAATGCTCTAGCAATGGGGGCTGATAGCGCTGTTCTCGTAAGCGATGACGCACTTGCTGGCAGCGACGCCCTAGGCACNGCAAAGGTACTTGCTGCGGCTATCCGCCGAATCGAACCAGATCTTGTCCTAGCAGCTACGGAATCCTCNGATGGATATACCGGAACCGTCCCTGAACAAATCGCAGAACTTCTAGAATTACCATCCGTGACTTTTGCTAAAGAAGTCAGCATCGCTGATGGTTCAGTATCAGTGAAGCGCCAGACAGAAGAAGGATATGATGACGTTTCATGCCCCCTACCTGCCTTGGTTTCAGTNACGGCTGGNGTCGTTGAGCCCAGGTACCCTTCCTTCAAAGGNATAATGGCNGCNAAGTCCAAGCCAGTCGAAGAGCTGACCATCGCCGANTTAGGNATTGANAGTTCCCAAGTTGGGTGGTCTGGAGGCGGNCAAGAGATCGTATCTATCGAACTGGCACCAGAACGTGAAGCAGGGGAAGTAATTGAAGACGAAGGCGATGGACATGAACGCATCGTCGCATTTCTTGAAGAACTTAAGGTTATCTAAGGAGTTTTTATGGGAACAATATGGGTACACGCTGAAACTAAAGACGGACAAGTCTCCTCAATAACGCTTGAATTGCTTGCAAAAGCCAGAGAACTAGGTGACGTTGTTGCNGTNCATGCTGGGAGCGATGCCGAAGCTGCCGCTGCCGAACTTGGAGCTCACGGAGCATCTCGAGTTCTTACCGCTGGAGATTTAGATGGNGGNTTAATCGGGCCAGCTTTGGCCTCTGCATTAGCAGCAGTCATTGAATCTGAATCCCCATCTGCGATCCTCTTTGGAACAACATACGGAGGTCGCGATGTNGCTGGACGGTTGTCTGTCAAATTANATGCTCCNGTGATCACCAACGTCGTTGACCTTATTGACGATGGCGGACTGACCGGAGTTGAACCTGTCTTTGGTGGGACAACAAATGTNAAAACGAAGTTCACCGGNGANNCAACAGGGATTTTCCTTGTTCGGCCAAAATCGTTTACCGCTGAATCNACTGGNGGAGGGCCTGCTGAGGTCACTTCAATTCCAGTTCCTGATTTAGGAAACGCAGGAGCGGCGAAGATTACGAGTCAATTCGTTGAAGAGTCAGATGGACCGAAACTCGACGAAGCGGCCATTGTCGTTTCAGGAGGCAGAGGCCTCGGAGAAGCAGAGAAATATCATCTCGTCGAAGACTTAGCAAGCAAACTTGGAGGAGCTGCAGGAGCATCTCGAGCGATAGTTGACGCTGGCTGGGTTCCCTATAGTTACCAGGTTGGACAGACAGGTAAAGTCGTCAAGCCCGATGTCTATATAGCTGCAGGTATTTCTGGAGCTACTCAGCACATGGTGGGCATGAAGGGCTCCAAAACTATCATCGCAATCAACAAGGACCCTGAAGCACCGATCTTCTCTGTCGCTGATCTTGGAATCATAGGTGACGTTCATAAAGTGTTACCTGCGCTTCTTGAAGCCCTAGACGCTAAATAAGCCAAAGACTAAGGCATCCAAGTGGCCTTTACCCTAAATCTGATTGCTCTTCTCATCGTGATCGGACTTGCCTATGTTGGGACAATATGGTTGGCCGGATTTGTCCATCGGTCCAAAGATCCAAAAGAAGAAACTGACGAGCTGTAGAGTCTTCAATCTTCGTCTATTCATTGGAAAAATAGAAAAACCCAAACCGATTTAGTTTGGGTGAAGTCCTACTATTTTAGCAT
>PBPU01000043.1 GCA_002724825.1 Acidimicrobiaceae bacterium | reverse complement strand
ATGTCTAAATAACATAACTGCGTACAAAGCAGGACGCAAGCTTCACCGCTTTTAGTTGATGCTAAGACATCGGGGCTAAAGAAAAAAGCAGGTCTCTGTTCACTACTATCGATCAGGAAGGGTGGCGGAGCGGAGGCGGCTGACGTTTTCCATCGACCCATCTTGTTCTCTGGTTGTATCTAGTCCCTCGCCATATAGTCGTATCGTCATAGATGGCGTTTTCGAGATTAGCTCCGGTGAGATTGGTAAAACTTAAATTCGCTCCACGGAGATCGCACCCTACGAGTTTTGCCCTGCTTAGGTTGGTAAAACGCAGGTCAGCGTTTTGCATATTGCTAGAAGTTAGGTCAGCTGCGACTAAGGTTGCTCGATTGAAATTCGCGTGAATTAGAATCGACCGTTCGAAACGGGCGTACGTCAAAGGCGAACGGGAGAAATTCGTATTTTCCATGGCGGAATTAGAAAAGTCCACATAGAAACAGCTATTTTTTTTCCTAGGAAAATCTCGGTCGTAACTCAAATCGGCATTGGTTAGGTCAGTATTTCGAAACTTTGCGTGCGCAAGGTGGGCGTTACGTATTGATGCCTGAGCTAATGATGACCCATCAAAGCGCGCTCCCTCTAACATCGCTTCATCGAAGAGTGCCCCATCAAGGTCTAACTCTCGAAAGTCAGCGTCAAAGAGGTAGCGTTTTGAAAATTTTCGGTTCCGCAAAGGTTTATCTGTGAAATCTTTTGGTTCCTGACGAAACCAATTTTTATGTCTTGTCATTTTTATAATTCACTTCTTCTATTAGTCAGGTCTCAAGCCTTAGGTTCCATGTAAGCATTTAAAAGGCTTCCTACCAGAATAGAAGCCCCACTCCTTGAATGAGCCTCCATCCCAAATAAGCAATAACTGCAGCTACACCTACCCAGAAATGCCACGGAACTTTTACTACGTCTTGGCTATCTTCAATGAATTCACCTATTTCAACAGCTTCCCCACATTGCGGGCAGCTACCGACGTTATCTATCGATGCAGGATTAAGGAACTTATCGCACGTCGCACACCAGGGCATTAATGAACTCTATTCGCGTCGAATGGCCAAGATAGCGACATCATCCTCTATCGCCTCACGTGAAAAATCTCTCGCTGATTCCAGAAGGGTTTTGGTAAGCACGTCGGGAGATATCCCAGGGTCACGAATAATGTGCTGGGCGATTCGATCCTCACCAAAAAGGTCTTCNCCGTTNCGGACTTCAGCCAATCCGTCGGTGTACATCAAGATCATGTCCCCTTCTTCTAGAGGNATTTCACGACTTATGTAAGTNGCGTTGGGGTTCAACATCAGGAGTGGCCCTGTTGCCATNAGTGANCGGACTTCGCGCTGGTGCCAAAGGAAAGCAGCTGGGTGTCCAGCGCTTGCAAATCGNAACGTTCCAGCCTCAGTATCGAAAACCACGACTACCAGAGAGATAAATTCTTCCAAACGGTCACTTCCAGCCATTTGAGCGTTCAGTTCTTCTAAAGCTTGCGCAGGGTCCCGAAATTGTTCGAGAAAGACTCTAAGAAGATACTTTGCTTGAAATGCTGTGATACTCGATTCAATTCCATGCCCTGCAACGTCACCGACGACAGCGACCANCCTAGAGTCAGAGACCTTGTAGAGGTCGAAGAAGTCACCTGCCATGAGCCCAGTTCCNGCTTGGTAGATTCTGCCCACTTCGAATCCGCTGAAGTTCGGTAATTCATCAGGTGCTAGACGGCTTGCCCAAGCTCGGGGCGCGAGAGTTTCTTGATTGAGCGCTTCTTCAGCGCGTTTTTCCATTTCGAAGCGTTCGCCGCTAAGTCGTGCTTCTCTGACAGCGTTTCGGTTGTAGAGAAGNGAGAAAATAGCTGGAATCGCAAGAAGGGAGAAGAGAGCTACCGATGAAAGAGAGTTTGTAAATGCAACGATGAAGGATACGAGCGCAACGAGCACGTAGGTCATGACAGCATGTAGGTCNCGGCGGTAATCGCCACGCGTCAATGCGATTGCTTTTCGTTGAGCGACAGAATCTAATTCTTTTAAATCGTGGAGATCGGCTTCAAGGCGCGCAAGGAGACGAAGCCGAAGGCGGGCTGACCTGCTCCAGGCATACGCCGCTCCCGATGATACGACAGCTAAAGCCACTAAAAATGGAGTTTTCATGACACCTCAAGCGTAGCGTCGGAAAACCGCCCGCACCGCTTTCAATCGGTTCTGAGAGGTATTTTCTATCTTTTCNNGTATTTGCGCTGGTCAGCGAATANAGGGATGCTACGAATTTCTATTTCTCACGCGTATTTTTATCGGTGTCGACCCTAAATCTAGTTGTGATCGTAGTTGATTCTCTAAATACCGGATGTAGGTCCTATGNAGTTTTTTGTTGACAAAGAACGTAAATGTCGGGGGGTCAGTAGACCCCTGCGTAGCATAAAGAACACGTGCTCCACCTGGCGCTGGGTGCGCAATCTGTGCTTTGCTGATTGCGAGATTTACATCCCGCGTAGGNATNCGCCTATGGTACCCATGAATGGTCTCGTCCAATATTGGGAAAAGCCGATGGACTCCTTTCCCTGATAGTGCTGAAATTTTCATGATTGGAGGATTAGCGAGGAAACCTAGCTTGATCTCNACCTGATCGACCAGAAGCTCCCNATCATCGGTATCGAGCAGTTCCCACTTGTTAAGAACCACCACTATGGGGCAGCCTGCNGAGTCAATACGTTCAGATAGCCGCTGGTCCTGATGCGTAACGCCGACTGTTGCATCAATGACAAGAAGAGCAATNTCTGCCTTATTAATAGCTTCCAAGGCCCGTATNAGCGAATAGTATTCAGTGTCCTCACTGATACGNGCCTTACGCCGCATCCCCGCTGTGTCAACGAACCGTATGGGCCCAAGGTCAGTGTCTATCACCGTATCGATGGCATCTCTGGTTGTTCCTGCCTGGTCGTGAACGACAGCTCGTTCAGAGCCAATAAGTTTATTNAACAACGTGGACTTTCCTACATTCGGTCGCCCAACAATTGCCACTGCTANCATGTCGTCGTTTTCTTCACTCTCCTGAACATCATCAACGGTATTTTCANGCGTTTCAATAGTAGAAAAATTAGAGATCACCGCGTCGAGAAGATCAGCTGTTCCTCTCCCATGTAAGGCTGATACAGGTTTAGGCTCCCCCAACCCTAAAGACATAAACTCCCACATTGACGCTTCATGCGCNGGATCATCTACTTTATTGGCAACAACAAAACTGGGGCTTTTACGGCTTCGAAGTTTCTCAGCAATTAATNCATCTTCAGCAGCAATNCCTACTCTGACATCCACAACGAAAAGAACTAGATCTGCATCCTCTATTGCTTGTTCTGACTGNTCGCTTACCTTGTTATCTAAGGCTGTTGCTTGTCCAGTATTTGGAAGCCAGCCACCGGTGTCGACGAGAGTAAAATCTTTCCCGCCCCATTCCACATCAAAGTCATTCCGATCACGGGTAACTCCGGGTTTCTCTTCAACGATAGCTTTCCGGCTTCCTATGAGCCTGTTAACAAGTGTCGATTTACCGACATTTGGTCGACCGACAACTGCGACGACTGGATTCTTAGACATTTTCAGGCTCCAGTGCTTTGCGAAGAGCTATGCCATCTGTTGCGATAACTTCGACCCTGTGGGGAAGATCGTCGGGCGTCATNCCATCAAGAAATTTACCTTGGGAGAGGCATACATCTGGAATAAGATACTTATCTTCCTCTGGTTCTTTCGATAGCGCTTTAGCAATGTCTTCCCCGACCATAAGTCCGGCGACTGCNACATTCCCGCCAAAAAACGTGTTAGGAACCGGAATGACCCTGACGTCTGGCCTTCCAAGAGTATCTATAAGCGGTGAAAGGACTTGNGCGCCATATTCACCAGTGAGGATCCCGATGTTCCCTGAATATTTNTTTCTAATCCTGAGCCCGCTAGAAGAAATCCTCTCAGCTCGGTAGCCNTCCGCTGGTGCGCTGTCTACCCACGCAAAAAAACCTTCTGCTGGATTTGTCGGCGTGTCCACTTCCCCGAGAAATTCTTGCTCAAAAGTTCGAAATATACCGACCCCATCCTCATACATGCCAAATCCCTCATATTCTTCAACACTTGGGAANTCCCGACCGGTCATCAGATAATATTCATCTGCTGCATGGACGATGCGCTTTCCTGTGTAGCGGAGAAAAAGTTTTTGCCACTTTTCAACAAGGTCGATAACTAAGTTTGCCTCACCCACTGTGTGCGGGCGCATGCGTTCTTCCTTAGAGTATTTACTGACTCCGAGAGGAACTATGCACAAGGATTCGAGCGAACGGTAATGTTCAAAAACTGTNCACATCGTGTCATCAAGAACAGCTCCGTCATTAATGCCAGGACAGACTACTATCTGGCCATGAACGTTAATTCCATGGTCTAGGAGTGCTTTGAGCCACCGCAAACTAGGGCCTCCTCGACGGTTTCGTAGCATTTCGTTACGGACCTCAGGGTCTGTAGCATGAATGCTCACGTTTAANGGAGAAAGCCCTTCGGTCACTACCCTTTCAAGATCAGCTTCCGTAAAGCGGGTAAGTGTCGTGAAATTTCCATACAGGAAGGAAAGTCGGTAATCGTCATCTTTGACATAGAGACTTTCTCTCATCCCAGGTGGAAGTTGGTAAATGAAACAGAATTCGCAGTGGTTGTCGCATGTACGTATCTGGTCAAAAAGAGCCGAATGGACTGTAAGACCCAATGGCTCTCCTTCTTCTTTGTGGATTTCTAGCTCGAATGGAAGTCCGTCACGCTGCACCTCTAAATCTAAGGTCGCCTCATCGGTTAGAAGTTGATATTGGATCACGTCTCTTGGCATTTCTCCATTGAGCGATATCAACACGTCATTAACGAGGATCCCCGCAGTATCAGCTGGAGACCCTTGAATAACATCGATTACACGTGGGGAAGACATACTCTCTAGGTTATTGCCCAACCCAAGCCTTGAGTGGAAACCACAAAAGAAGCTAAGAAAATTAGGAACTTCTTCGTAGAAGTGACGATAAGTGTCTTTTGCACGCCACACTGTATATATGGCGGTTAATAAAGTTGTTCTCGCTTCTCCCCGTGGCTTTTGTGCTGGTGTAGAAATGGCGATCAAAGCTCTCGCTTGGATGGTTCGAGCTTTCCCTTCCCCGGTGTATTGCTACCACGAAATCGTCCATAACAAGGTCGTGGTCGAGCGATTTGAAGCTCTTGGCGTAATTTTCGTTGACAATATCGATGAAGTACCTTCCGGTTATCCCGTCATGTTAAGCGCCCACGGATCTGCGCCTGAGGTGGTCCAGTCTGCTCGCCAGCAAAGCAAATTTGTCGTAGACGCTGTGTGCCCGTTAGTGACGAAAGTCCATCATGAGGTCAAGGTCCGAGTAAAAAAGGGTCATGATATTATCTATGTCGGCCACGCAGGCCACGAAGAAGCCTTGGGAACGATGGCGGTTGCCCCAGAAAAGACTCACATAGTGGAATCCATCTCAGCTGTAGAGGACCTTCCTGACTTCGCAGGTGATGTGTCTCTTCTTGCGCAAACGACCCTAAGCCACCGGGATTGGGAATCCATTCTAGAGGCTGCCAAGAGTCGCTTCCCTCTGCTTGATGTCCCCGGAAGAAGCGATTTGTGTTTTGCCACAACGAACCGGCAGGGAGCACTGATGGCAATAGCTGAACGCTGTGACAGCGTCATAGTAATCGGGTCAGCGAATTCATCTAATACCCGAGCACTCGAAAGGCTAGCTGTCGAAGTGGGCTGCCCTGAGGTCTACCGAGTCAACCATGCGTCAGAGATCCCCGAGGACCTCTCGGGAACTGTTGGTGTCACGGCTGGAGCGTCAGCCCCAGAGGAGCTAGTCAACGCAGTCCTTTCAGCACTCAACCCAAATGATGGCGTGGAGGAATTTCGATTTGTCCTCGAAGAAGAATACTTCCCCCCGCCACGAGAACTTCGATCGCTAATTAACGCAATCGGGTTTTTTTCTAAGATAGGTTTTTCAGACCCAGAAGCCGAGAGGACTATTGATGATAGGTCAATCGACGCTTCGGATGTCCTAACGTCTCTTCTGTAAGCCTGGTCTTCTTATACTCCAGCTACTACTTGGGCTTTATTAAATAACTCTTGAAGTGTCGAATGCAGATTATCTGAGTACTCCTTCAGCGCTGGGCGCGAAACCCTTTTTTCTCCTTCTGCAGGTTGTGGAGGTGGGATCAACTCTCCGTAAAGGATCACTACCTTACGAGGCACGGGAAAAAACTTTCCCTTTGGCATAGCCCGCTCTGACCCGCCTATAGCCACTGGGAGGATAGGCGCACCAGCCTTCGCAGCAAGCCAGACGGCACCATCAAGAATAGGAAAGATCGTGGGGCCGGATTTTCGTTCGCCTTCAGGAAAGACCGTTAAAGCTTCCCCGCGTTTAAGCGCATTCAATGAGGCGTGTAATGCTAGTTTGTCAGCTTTCGATGAACGATCTAACGGGATACCCCCCATACCAGGAAGGGCCCATGCCCAAAATTTTGTTACGAATAGGGACCCTTTCGCTAGAAAGAAAAGCTTGCGTCGACATGTGGCGCTTATCAAAGGAACATCGAGATTTGAACGGTGGGTAGGAGCGACAATAACCCGTCCTTTTTTCGGTAAGCTCGAACTGTTTTTTGCATAAACGCGAAAGTAAAGAAAGAAAGCTATTTTCGCTATACCTTTGAGGAATACATACAGCAATCGTGAAGCGATTGATGCTTCAGAGCTCATTGACCTTCTAGCCTCTTCGAATGCGGTCATTGCAAAAAAAGTTCCTCAATGTAGTCGGAGGTTTCCTGAATTGTCTTCCCAGTCGTGTCAATCACTACAGCTTCTTGATCAGCTACGAGAGGTGAATCGTCACGAGTGCTATCTTTGGTGTCCCGCTGAAGAATTTCTTCCATAATGTCTTCAACCGATCTTCCTGATTCTAAACTTCGTCGCCTCGCTCGTTCTTCTGGCGTTGCAGTTACATATACTTTGAGTTGGGCTTCAGGGAAAACGACTGACCCTATATCGCGCCCTTCAAGGACCCCTCCTCCGCGCACTCTAGCCCATGAGCGTTGCTGCCTTCGCATTATTGAACGCACACCAGGATTTGCTGCTACCTTACTGACTGCCGCGTTGACCTCTGGGCTTCGAATAGCCTCCGTAAGGTCGTCGTCATCAACATAGACTTTCCCATTAGTAAATTGAATGTTGATACGCCCAGCGATTTCTGCTATTCCTGTTTCATCATCTAATGACGCTGACTGTGCCAAGGCCACCGCAGCGACGCTTCTATACATGGCGCCAGTATCCAAATATTCGAGGCCGAGTTGCTTCGCTACCTGCTTGGCAAGTGTTGATTTTCCTGAGCCAGCGGGCCCATCAATCGCAAGTATGCTGAGCTTTGCATCACCAGCAACTCGAAGTTGATCAAGGACATCAAAGAATGAAGGAAAAGTTTTTGCCACGCATTGGGGAGAATCAAGAGTTATTCCGGGAACAACGAGTCCAAGAATGGAGAATGCCATGGCTATCCTATGATCGTCGTATGTATGGATGGTCCCTTTCTGGATTTCTCCAGGGTAGATGATCATCCCTGTTTCTGTTTTTTCAGCTTTTACTCCGATCTTACGAAGTTCAGTTATCAGCGCTGTTACCCTATCCGATTCTTTTTTGGCTATAAAGGCGACATCGCTGATGGCTGTCGAACCGGAAGCCAGTGGAGCTATAGCAGCAAGGGTCGGGACAGTATCAGATATTTCTTTCATAGAGACATCAATACCGGCGAGAGAACCAGTTCCAGTAACCGAAAGGGCATGGTCCAATCTCGTAACTTTGGCGCCCATTTTTTCTATGATGCCAACAAAACCTGTATCGCCTTGAATCGATTGATTTCCGATACCTTCTACAGTGACGCTGCCACCAGAGATTGCCGCCGCTGCGAAGAAATACGATGCTGCGGAAGCATCGGGTTCTATTTCATATCTGGAATTTTGATACCCAGTTGGCGAGATTACATACCGTCGATCGGTAACTCGTTCAGCTTGTGCTCCGAATGCTTGCATTACAGAAATTGTCATATCAATGTATGGTCGCGAAACCAGATCCCCTTCTATATTCAGCTCCAATTGATCTGGGAAACACGGGGCGGCCAGAAGAAGAGCTGAAATAAATTGGCTTGAGATACTACCATTAAGTGTGATTTGGCCGCCTTTCAAGTTCTTTCCATTTACTACGAGCGGGAATGAGTTCGCAACTTCAAGGTATTCAATCTGCGCACCTAATGATTCAAGGGCTTTGCAAAGCCCTTCATGAGGGCGGTTCCTTATTTGCTGATCGCCATCTATCGTTACTTCTTGCCCGCAGAGCGCCGCTAACGGCAAGCAGAAGCGTGCAGTCGTTCCACTTTGGTGAACCCAGATAGTTTCCGCTGGTCTTTGTAAACGACCTCCTGTGCCGATGATCGAAACAGATTGGTCATTTGAATTCTGACGGATTTTAACTCCCATCTTCTGCAAGGAATCCATCATCACATGTGTATCTTCAGAGAATAATACGCCTGATAGGCTCGATTCCCCATTTGCTAAACCAGCTACGACCAGAGCTCTATTTGTAATGCTCTTTGAACCGGGAAGGGAAAGACGAACATTTGGTGGTTCGACGAGCGGGTCAATACTTAGCATAATTATTCCATGGCCCTAACAGATGGCCGGTAACCGTTTGCCATAAGCCCTCCGACTAGTCGTTCGCTTTTCTCTGCTGGAACAACCATAATGACAACACCCCGCTCCCCTTCTGACGAATGCGCTATTTCAAGGTCGTATATGTTGACATCGATCTCTGTAGCTAATCTGGTCAGACTAGCGAGTTCACCCGGCTGGTCGAGGACAGGAATCCTGACGACATCAAGGTCAATATCGACTGGGACACCAGTTGGGAGATTTACTCTTGCTGACCTTGCATGTTCCAAGTCCTTTAGCAGAGCATCCTTGTCTCTTGAAGCAATATTCTTTCGTGTCTGATCGAGGGAAGCTATTACTTCGTCGATGACACTAAGGATTGCATCAGAATTATCAATGCAAATATCTGGCCAGATGCCTGGATTCCCTGCAGCTATTCGGGTCATGTCTCGAAAGCCTCCAGCAGCTAAGCGTAAAAGCGGTCGGTGCTCTTGAGAGTGATCATCAGCGATCCTCATGAGAGCCCCCGCAGTCAAATGAGGAACATGCGATACAACTGCAACAAGCTCGTCGTGTGCGTCTGCATCAATAACAACCACATCCGCTCCAATTTCAACAATGACGGCCCGCACTTTCGCAAAGTGGTCATCACCAGTAATCTCTGCTGGAGTAAGGACCCAAGCTGCCCCCCTAAAAAGGTCGCCTCTCGCCCCTCGTATGCCTTCTTGCTCGCTACCAGCCATGGGGTGACCTGGAACAAATAGAGGACTATTGATCTCTTGGACTATAGAGCCTTTAACGCTTCCAACATCAGTAACGGCTTTAGCCCCTTCATCGAGCGCCTGCCGAACAGAAGCAACAACATTGCTAACAGGCGTAGCGACAAAGGCTATATCAACATCATCCATGGTCCCGACCCTGTCGATAGCGCCCATCTCCAATGCCAAATCTTCTCGTTCTTTATCTAGGTCTTGGCCTACAACAGACCACCCTGCTTCTCGAAGAGCCATCCCAACTGAGCCCCCAATAAGCCCAAGTCCTATGATCCCTGCTTTTCCACTCATTTCGGCCTCCCCGATGGGAAAGAGCGACAACTACCTTGCTTATTGATCCTACGCTCTCTCTACTTGATATTAGTCTTGTTCACTAAGAAAGCTGAGAGTATTAACTCGGGAATAGTACTTATGGCAAGGCTTCTGTTTCAGAATCGGCGATTGCACGCTCTAAATTTCGAATTTCTTCCATCGTTAACGCTCGCCATGACCCTGGTGCCAGTTTTCTATCAGTAATCGGACCTATCCGCGTTCGTATTAGTCGGTTGACAGGGTGCCCCACCTTTGCGCACATTCTACGAACCTGACGATTACGCCCCTCATGAATCACTATTCTTAGTAGGCCTTTTTCCACTTCAGAAACTTTCGCTGGAGCCGTCTTTCCATCTTCGAGCTCAACGCCCTCGCGAAGTGATCGAAGAGCGGAGCGGGACACTTTTCCAGAGACACTAACAAAGTATTCTTTTGGAACCCCGAAAGAGGGGTGTGTTAAGCGGTGGGTCATGTCCCCATCATTGGTTAACAACAAAAGCCCCTCTGTTTCTCGGTCAAGGCGGCCAACAGGGAAAACTCGCGGCTTATCCGGAACAAGATCTACAACTGTTTTTCGTCCTTGGGGGTCACTAGCAGTCGAAATAACATCAACAGGTTTGTATAAAAGATAGTAAACCAGGTCCGGTTTAATACTGATTTGCACTCCATCGACAACTACAAGGTCAGTAGTTGACGTAATTCTCTGCCCAAGAGTAGCTACTTCTTCGTTGACCTGAACACGGCCTTCTAAAATCATCTCTTCAGCAGCTCGCCTACTAGCAACCCCTAAACGGGCTAGAACTTTCTGAAGCTTTTCCGTGGTGGCTGCTTCTTCTTCCACAGCTCTAGGTCGCCGGAGGTTGATCTGCCCCTGACTGCACAGAAAGATCCTGATCTGACTTATTAGGCTCAGTAGGTGTTGCGTCAGGGCGAAGCCCGCTTTCCAGAGCCTCTACTTCATCAGCACCTGGAACAAATTCTGCAAGTGGTGGCAAATCGTCTAACGAGTGAAGTCCTATTCTTTCAAGAAATAACGAAGTAGTCCCAAAGAGAACTGCGGAACCCGGCCCTACATCTCGCCCTACTTCGTACACATAACCGCGTTGTTGGAGTGTTCGGACCACTGAATCAACGTCAACTCCTCGGATTGCTGAAATCTGCATCCGAGAAATAGGCTGTTTGTATGCGATAATAGCCAGCGTTTCAAGAGCAGCCGCAGACAGTCGAGCATTCTGACCTTCTAAGACGAAACGCTCGACATATGGCGCTGTATCGGGATGCGTTTGGAATCGGTAACCCCCCGCTACTTTTGCAAGGATAAATCCCCTACCGTCACTCTCATATTCTTTTGCCAGATCATCACAGATCTCCTCGACTTGTTTCTTCGGGATTTCAAGAAGTTGGGCCATAACGTTAGAACCAACGGGATTGTCGGAAACGAGGATAATCGCTTCGATCGCACTTCGATATTCGTTAGTTATTTGAATCACCCCTCATATGCATCGATCGACGAAAGGTCGTTGGAGTCATCAACGCCCACCCATTCAATAGTTAGTGCGCCGAACGTCGATAACTGGGTTAGTTCGATCATGCCTTGCTTGTACATTTCGAGAATAGCAAGAAAGTGAACAACGATTTCTATTCTGTCAACTGCGTTACTTGTCAGTTCCCGAAGCGTTGTAGTTCCTCGGTTCTCTATTTCGCCAATCAATCTATCTACAGTCTCTGCAACAGTTAATTTCACTGGAGTAACGTGGAAAAAATCGATTGAAGGTTTAGGAGCTGTTGCTCGCTGATACGCGTCAGCGAGATCCTGAGCTTTGACCCCAGTCAGCAGATCAGGCACTAGGCCAAAGAATTGTTCTTCCATGCCTGCTGTGCGTGGATACGAGAAAGCAGCATCGTAAGCTAAATTCTCCAATGCGCGTGATGCGTCTTTAAAGGTTTTACATTCAAGAAGTCTTGCGAGAAGAAGGTCGCGCTCCTCCCAAAGGGCGAGTTCATCCTCTAAGTCATAACCAGTAGTATTGGGGAGGAGACGTCGGCTTTTGAGCTCAACAAGAGTCGCAGCTATCAGAAGAAATTCTGTAGCAACGCCTAAGTCTACGTCTTCCATTTTCTCTATTTCTTGCAAATAGGCGTCGACGATAGATCCAAGTGAGACCTCATACAAGTCGACTTCATCCTGAAGAATCAGATGTAAAAGCAGATCGAATGGCCCTGCGAAAACGGATGTTTCTACTTCATATGCCACTGTTTAACAATAGATGCGAACAGGTCTCAAGGAGTGAATCCTCGGGTCAAAATATATTTTTTCACCAGATGCTTTGTGATCGACTTATGTATCGGTTTGTCGTTCTAATAATCCACTCCGCTACAGATTGTGCATTCCATACCTTTATGTGTTCGTGATGCTGCTACTGCATCGTCTGTTGACTGGTATTGGGGTTTGTCTCCACGATCTAAACGGTCATCGACCACATCTTGCTCTTCAATTTTCTCAGGCCCGCCAGCAGGAAAGACATGATCTTTCCAATCGTCGGAGTCACTCCAGCGATACGGAAGGTCTTTTATAGAGAGTGCATCTTTATGTTCAAAGAGAGAAAGAACGTCAGAGATAATATTGTAGCTAAGGTCAATATCGCCCGGCTTTCCAGTTGTGTGACCCAAAGGAAAATCGAGAAATCCTGATCTTGGAGTTTTGGCGGCTTCAGTGATATCACGCGCTGAGGAAACGGACATTGTTGGGATACCTGCACTTTCAAGTTGATGAGCGATCAAACCCACGGTTTGATGGCAAACAGGTCAGACAGGAATTAGAAGAACTACATCAATTTCATCTTCCAAACAGCGTTGCACTAAAGACGGCGCAAGTTCTTCATTTACTCGCCTTTGTGAGTAGATACCACCCATGCAGGTAAAAAAGAAGGGCGCCAGCTCCTTGACCTTCCCATCTCTATCTATTTTTCTTAAAGCCTCAATTGGGAAGACCACGTTGATATCTTCTCTTGCATCTGATAGATCATAGGCAAAGTGCGTAGCTCGCAAATCCTCTGAGTTAGCATCTGATGGGATAGCTCGGTACGTTACATCGTCCTTGTATGTAAAGGCGACTTGGCCGACCTTATAGATTCCCCCTGTTGCTATGACGCCGAGCCTGCTTTCGCATAAAGGCTTAGATATAGGAGCCAAGTTCGGATCCTTGTCAGCGAAATACCATTCGTACGGCTCATATCCCAGCGCCGAGTACGTTGCAGTTATCCGCTCAATATAGTTTATTGGAGATTTCGTGATAGCTTCCATAGCTAAATCTTAGCCTTATTTCGTTATTTGGAAGATTTCACCTGTTGGGTAGCGCACAGATCACGATTCTTCGCGTAACCTTAGCCAAGATGGCACGAGTATTTAGCGGAATCCAACCTTCAGGGGACTTACATCTCGGTAATCTTCTTGGCGCGCTAATGAACTGGGTGAACCATCAGGAAGAGCATGACGCTGTGTACTGCATAGTCGACCTCCATGCTTTAACACTTCCGAAAGACCCTGAAGAACTCCGATCAAATACATTGCAACTAGCTCAACTTCTAATGGCAGTTGGACTGGACCCAAATAAGAGCACCTTATTTGTTCAAAGTCACGTTCAGGAGCACTCCCAACTAGCCTGGCTGATGGAGTGCACCGTAAGCTTCGGGGAACTTAGCCGCATGACTGCGTTCAAAGATAAATCTGATCGTAGTGAATTTATTTCTGCGGGCTTGTTTACCTACCCAGCCCTTCAGGCGGCTGATATTCTTCTGTACGACACTGACCTAGTTCCAGTCGGTGATGACCAACGACAACATATCGAAATTACCCGAGATGTTGCAGAACGGTTTAATCACCGGTTCGGTGAGACTTTTGTTGTGCCTCAACACGTGATCCCCAAGGCCGGAGCCCGTGTTATGGATTTACAACACCCTGAGAGGAAAATGTCGAAATCAGAACATTCGGTTAATGGCACGATCAATGTTCTGGAAAACCCTGACAGTGTTAGAAAAAAAATCAAACGTGCGGTTACAGATAGCGATGGTGAAGTTCGTTTTGATTTTGAAGAAAAGGCCGGTGTTTCAAACCTCCTTTCAATTCTTGGGGCAGCAAAAGGAATACCCCCATCTGAAGTGGCAACCTCCTTCGAGAGGTACGGAGATCTCAAAGCTGCTACTGCTGACGCTGTTATTGAGCTTCTATCTCCGATACAAGAACGATTTGCTGACCTTCAATCTGATCCGGCAGAAACACGCCGGCTTCTTCAAGTTGGAGCAGATAAGGCTCGGGAAGTCGCTTCAGCTACCTTAACTCGAGCTCAACATAACTGTGGCCTGCTTGAGAGCTAACGTCGACGTGCCTCTCTGGTTGCGTGTAAGGCAACAGCCATAGCAGTGGCAACGTTAAGAGAATCGACGTCTTTTGACATTGGTATTCTGAACCTATAGTCGCATTTCTTTAATGTTGCTGTTGTCAGACCTGTTTGTTCGGCTCCAACGAGTAAGGCGACTGGTGTATCCTCGTCCAACTCCATTTCCGATATGTCATTGGCACTAGAATCTGGGGTTAATCCCACACGGAGAAACCCTGAAGATTCTAATTCATCTAAACCCTTTTCGAAATCAGGTATCCGAGCATGATTGGTCTTAAAGACTTGCCCCATAGATACTCGAACTGATCGTCGATATAGCGGGTCGCATGAAGCCGAATCTATGCAAACGAGGTCGGCGTCTAAAGCGGATGCATTTCTAAACAAGGCTCCCATATTTGTCGGATTCGTCACGTTTTCTGTAACTACTACTGTATTTGCAGATTTAATCGCATCAGAAAACTTCAAGGGAGTAGGTCGCACGAAAGACCCAATTGGATCTCGGATACTTGACCGGCCAGAAATAGCGAGTATCACGGGTTCACCGCAGAATAATATAGTTGCTGTCTTTGGAATCCACGTTGGAAGCGGTTTCTTTCTGCTGGCGTCAACTACCAATGTCAATAAGTCGTGCCCCGTTTTGATTGCTCGCTCAATTACTTGGTCGCCTTCTGCAAGGAATGACTTGTCCATATCTCCGCCTGGCCGTTCTCGCTCCTGGCGTTTTTGGTGGTTGTTGAGGCTGAGGAAATCTCGAATAAGTGGATCATTTGGGTCAGTAATATTGTATGAGTTCATGAGCGATCAGCTCTTTTCAAGACTGCAAGAACGTCCTGCGGGATTTCTGTATTGCCTTCTTCATTGTGATGTTGGAGCGCCCAAGATACGACTATGGGAGCGCTTCCAGCTTTCGCTAAGAGTTCTGCTCCTAGCTCACTATGGATGCAATAAGAGTGGATCCTCTTTCGTAGGCCATCCTTTCGACACCAGCTTCTTATTATGTCCATGGGGAGTATTTTCTGGAGTGTTGTTGCAGATACTCTTCCAAGAATTCCGAGGTTCGACTCAGCTTTCCCCACGTCATGCAGAGCAGCTGCAATAACATGACTTGGTTGGAAAGGTCCTGATGGGTCACTCAGTACGCATTTAGCATTTCGTACGCTGTGAATTCTATCTATTCGTGGTTGCGATAGGTACAGTTTTTTCTCTTCTTCGTTTAAGAGCTCTAGAAGCTGGAATTCGGTTTTTGTATCAGCTCGGAAAGCAAACACTGAAACGAAAAATCGTTTTACTAAATGGAAAGGCGACCCTAACTGCAGCATTTCACAAAAGGGCCCGTGGGTGCGCTGACTGATAAACCTCAATAAGCTGATCTCGAGATACGTGAGTGTATATCTGGGTTGTTGAAATACTCGCATGCCCTAGCAACTCCTGCACTGTTCGAATATCAGCACCGTGCTCAAGCATATGAGTAGCGCATGAGTGCCGAAGTGTATGCGGGGATAACTGTGCGCCCAAACCAACTTTCCTTCCATATTTCTTTACTATTCCCCATCCGCCTTGCCTAGACAGTCTTCGCCCCTGCCTGTTGAGAAATAGGGCTTCGCTGTCGTCTCTGCTTGCCCACCGTTCTGGCTCTAGTTTTCCCCTTCCATCTGGTGATAGCCATCTCATCAGTGCTGTTTCTGCATATCTTCCCAAGGGCACTATTCGTTCTTTGTTTCCCTTGCCTAGCACCTTAAGAAGTTTCTCTGATAAATCAAGATCGCTAATAGATAAAGAAACAACTTCAGAAATTCGTGCCCCCGTTCCATAAAGTATTTCCATCATAGCCTTATCTCTTTTTCCGGCTGCCCCCTCATCATCGATTGCAAATAAGAGTTCACTTACTTCTTTCTCGCTTATAGGTTTCGGAAGCCCTCGGGGAACACGAGGGAGTTCAACATTCTTTGCAGGGTCATCGTTTCGAAAATTCTCAACCGCGAGAAACCGGTGGAATGACCGCACTGCCGCCATCGCTCTAGCGACAGTGGATGCTGCTTTACCACTTGACTGAAGCTCTCGAAGATACACGATGATAGAAGACTCTTGTACGTCTCCTATCCGTTCGCCTTGTTCCTCTAGCCAGAAAAGATAGTTTCGCAAGTCACGTTCGTAAGCGCTGACCGTCGATTCAGCTCTTCCACGCTCAACTCGAAGCCAAAGCAGGAAATCTTTTATTTCTCTTAGTCCAGATGCAGGTACTTCATTCATCCAATGTGCTCTTTAGCAAGCATGAGCCCAATAATGGTTTTCGCGTCAATAATTTTTTTCTCCGCGATCATTCCGACTACATCATCTAGGTCTATCTGAACTATTTCCATATACTCTTCTTCTGCACCTTGCCGATTGTCGGGAACTGGAGTGCAGTCAGTGGCTAGATAGCAGTAGGAGTATTCATCACAAAACCCTGGCGAATTGTAATACTCCCCGAGCAAGTGTAATTCCCCAGCACTTAAACCTACTTCTTCAACGAGTTCTCTTCTCGCTGTTTCTTCGGGAGGTTCTCCAGCTTGGTCTCTTTTCCCTGCAGGTATTTCCAATAGGTACTGATCAGCGGCGCAACGGTACTGGCGGATCATCGTGACTGTTGATCCATCCAATGGAACAATACAGACAGCCCCTGGGTGTCTAGTTATTTCGCGATTCAATAGCTCGTTTTTTGGACCTCTAACTGTGGCTTCGAACACTGATATAACACCACCTGAGAATCGTAGTTTTTCTTCAATCTGTTCGAATATCGTGATAGGAATTCCTCCTTCGCTAAGGTTAATCAGCCATAGAAGGTTCTGTGATATCTAGAAGCTGTGGGTTTCTTCCACTAGCACGGGTTATCGCCGCTGAAACGAAGCCTACAAATAACGGCGCAGGGCGGTCCGGCCGACTTTTGAACTCTGGGTGAGCCTGGGTACCTACCCAGAATGGGTGGGTTGGAAGCTCAATAAATTCTACGAGTCGTCCGTCTGGGCTTTCACCAGAACATAGGAATTCTGATTCATCAAATTTTGATCTAAATTTAGGATTAAATTCGTATCGGTGTCGATGGCGTTCCGAAACTACTGTCCTTCCATAGGCTTCAGCTACCTGTGACCCTTCTAGAAGCTCGGCAACATACGCCCCCAACCGCATAGTTCCTCCCATTTCGGTGATATCCCGCTGCGACTCCATTAAGTCAATAACAGGATAAGACGTTGTTGGGTCAAATTCAGTTGAATTAGCGCCTGCCATTCCCAGTACATTTCGTGCATACTCGATTGTCATGACCTGCATTCCAAGACACAGTCCAAGGCATGGAATTTCATTCTCTCGGGCAAACCCGACAGCTGCGATCTTGCCTTCAACCCCTCGCTCACCGAAACCTCCTGGGATAACGATTCCATCTAGATCTTTCAGCCTTCCGGCAGCTAGGAGTCCTTCGACCTCTTCTGCCTGTATCCATTCGATATTGATATTCGTGCCTGCGTGAATACCTGCATGATTAAGGGATTCCACAACTGAGAGATAAGCATCAACAAGAGTGACATATTTTCCGATAAGGCCAATTCGAACTGAACTTCGCGCAGCTTGAACCTTCTCAACAAGTGCTTCCCATTCTTTGAGGTCCGGCTCTATAGGAGGAAGTTGAAGAATGGAGCATAAGAACTGATCAAGGCCTTCTTCATGAATCACCAGAGGAATTTCATAAAGAGAGTCTGCATCAGCAGCATTTATCACTCCTTCTAATGGTACGTCACACAGATTAGATATTTTTTGCTTCAACGCATCATTTATAGGTTCTTCACTTCGACAGACGATCGCATCGGGCTGGATACCTCGGCTTCGTAATTCAGTTACAGAATGTTGAGTGGGCTTAGTCTTCTGTTCCCCTGAGGGTCCAATAAACGGAACCAATGTGACATGAACGTAGCAAACATTTTCGCGGCCGCAGTCAAGGCGAAATTGGCGGATGGCCTCTAAGAACGGGAGGATTTCGATATCTCCGACTGTCCCCCCAATTTCTGTAATAACTACGTCGACGTTCTCACCAGAAAGTGAAGTGATCCGTTTTTTTATTTCATCAGTAATATGAGGAATTACCTGAACAGTCTTTCCTAGATAATCGCCGTGGCGCTCAGCTGCAATAACCGAAGAATAGATAGAACCTGTTGTGGCGTTAGAGCCCTGTGAAAGGTTCTCATCAATAAAACGTTCGTAGTGTCCAAGATCTAAATCTGTTTCACCTCCGTCATCTGTAACGAAAACTTCGCCATGTTCATAGGGATTCATAGTTCCAGGATCAACATTAAGATAGGGGTCGAGTTTCTGCATGGTCACTCGCAGTCCTCGCGCCTTCAGTAGCCTTCCGAGAGAGGAGGCAGTCAGTCCTTTACCTAGCGAACTCGCAACTCCACCTGTAACAAAAATGTGCTTGGTCACGGGATAACAGCATACCCGAAGTTCGTTCAGGAAGTTTGGATAACCGAGTTTGATTATTTCTACTGCTTAGTAAATTTTCCTATTGAAATCTTAGTTACTGAGAACGAGATGCTGCTATCAACTCAACTGCATGTTTCTGCGCGTTTTTACTGTCAGGCGACCCGGAGAGCATCCGAGAAATTTCTGTGACTCTTTGCGTGTCATCGAGCGTTACCACCTCGACATCAACCCCCTCATTGGTTTCAGATTTGGTTACACCGATATGCGTATCAGCGTATGCAGCCACCTGGGCCAAATGAGTTACAACCAAAACCTGGCGGTCGGTTGATAGATCTTTTAAAGCTTTCCCAACCGAAAGGGCTACTTCTCCACCTATCCCTGCATCAACTTCATCGAAAATTGCTGTTGCTGGATCCACTGAAAGAACTAGGCGAAGAGCCAGCATCGCTCGAGAGAGTTCACCCCCTGAAGCAATTCTTGACAGAGGTTGGAGTTCTGAACCCTTATTCAGAGATATTAATAATTCTACGTTCTCTCCAGATTTGCCATCTACAGAAAATTCTATAACGGCGTGCGGCAACGAAAGACCGACTAAATGGGTAAGGATTTCTTTAGATAATTTCGGCGCTGCTTTCTTTCTCTCCTGGTAGATCTTTTCTTCTTCTGTGGCCATTTCACCTCGAAGTTTTGAAAGCAGCTCCTCAGTTTCTTTAATTCGTTCATCAGATCCTTCTATCGACTCAATTTTTTGTTGAAGGTCGCTTCGGTATAGTAAAACTTGATCTAGCGTTTCACCGTATTTCCTTCGCAAACCTGTCAGAAGACTTCTGCGCTGTTGCACTTGGGAAAGTTTTTCGGGGTCAGACTCTAAAGATTCCGCTATCCCTCTTGCATTTGAGGCAGCTACAGATGCTTTGTCAAGAAGTTCGTTAACTGCTTCTTCAAGTTCTTTCAACGAGTCACGACCACTGATTTCCCTAAGTAGGTCAGTAAGTTCGTCAATGAACCGACTATTTGAGCCAAGAACCTGAATGACATGCATAGCTGAATCGCGATTTCCAGCGACATCACCCAGCAAAAGTTCTTCTGATCGGAGACGTTCATCCTCCGATGTGTCTACAATCTCAGCTTCATCAATTTCTGCTGCCTGAAACTTATAGAGTTCTAGCTCTTTTTCCCTGTCTCCACCCACGCCTCCTAATTCCGCCAAAATTGCATTAAGGGAGTTTTCTTCCATACGGAAGTTCTCTAGCCGGGTGGTGTCTATCGAAGCAAAAGTATCTAACGCTTTCCTTTGGTTATCTCTTTGGCTTAAACCGGAGTATCCATGCTGGCCATGAATTTCAACAATTGGCGCTGAGAACTTCTGAAGGATGCCGACAGTTGAAAGCTCTCCGTTAAGATAAGCCCTCGATCTTCCTTCTTTGGGAATAACACGCCGCAATATGACTTCATCTTCATCACAGATGAAGCGCCCTTCAACTGTCGCTTCTTCATTAAAAATTCCCACAAGTGAATTATCTGATCGCCCTCCAGAAAGTAGTTGCAATGCTGTCACAAGTAAGGTTTTTCCAGCTCCGGTTTCTCCAGTGATAACAGTCATCCCTTCACCAAAAACAATCGAAGCTTCCTCAATCACGCCGAGGTTCTTGACAGCTAACTCAAGTAACTGATTTCTACTTTTCGAAGTACCCACCCGAATGACTTTACTTTTCGATCACGTTTAACGGTCAGATAATCCAAATTTTTCTTTAAGAACACGGTGAAAGTTATTACTTCCGAATGAAACTAACCGTGCAGGTTTTTCTGCCGCAGTGCATGATAGCGTTTGGCCCACTTCTAATTGCGAAACAACATGGCCGTCTAACGCAATCGAAGCGTTCGAGCCTGGAAGTACTTCTATTTTTAAATTGTCATCAGGTGAAAGAACCACTGACCGATCAAACAAAGAATGAGGCGCTACCGGAGTCAGTAGAAGGGCTTTGTGGGTGGGGTCGATGATCGGCCCTCGTGCAGATAAAGAATACGCTGTCGAACCTGTCGGCGTAGCTACAATTAATCCATCAGTAGCGTACGACATGAAGAAGTCATCGTTGATGTCTAAAGCAAGCCGAACGGTTCGACCAGTATCATTTTTTTCAATTACGACTTCATTTAGAGCTCGTAATGGGCTTTCTTCTCCATCAATCAAGACCTCCAGCCGCATTCGCTCCTCAATAGTATGCTTACCTTCGAAAAATTCCTGCATCCGAAACTGCGCAAGCGTCGGTTCAACTTCGGTAAGGTAGCCCATCCTCCCTAAATTGATACCCATCACAGGCACGCCGAAGTCACTTACCTCACGAACCATGTAAAGAATAGATCCGTCTCCTCCAAGAGCTACGGCCAGATCAATAGACTGGTCTATTTCACTCTCACAGATCGCGAGGTCTTCGCGGTTCACTGCCGAGGCAGAATCTCCTATCAGGACGCAGATGTGGCCGGACGATTCGATCCATTGAATCAATTCAGTAGCTAATTCAACAGCTTCTGATCGATTAACATTAACAAATGCGGCAACTCGTGACATACACCCTCTAGGTTATGGGATTGTGGCTGAGTAGCCACTATTGAAGATTGAGTTTCATTGATCTCAATTCTTTGGAAACATCGACGAACTGTTTTTTCGCCCCCTTTATAAGGTGGAAGAAGAACTCACGATTACCTTTAGCTCCAGCAAGAGGAGAAACGGCCATCTCCTGCAACGGAGCTCCGACCCGTGCCGCTTCTTCGGCTACTTCCCTTAGCGTCCGTTCCCATACTCGAGGATCACGAATGACTCCCCTAGCTTGACTAGCCTCTTCGTGCGATGATTCAAACTGTGGTTTCACTAACAGAACTAGGGAGGCGCCTTCCTTGCAGAGAGCCACAAGATCTTCAAGGACTAATCTGAGCGAGATGAATGAAAGATCAGCAACTAACAATTGAAATACTTTACCGTCAAACGTAGCAACAGCATCTCTGATATTTAATCGTTCGTAGACTTCAACTCGTGCATCGTTTACGAGCCGTTCGTGAAGTATTCCATACCCCACATCTATCGTCGTTACAGTTAAAGCCCTATTCTGCAAGAGACAATCTGTGAACCCTCCTGTGGATGCTCCTACATCTACACAATCTAATCCATCAGGGTTGATACAAAAGGCACTAAGAGCATGAGCCAGTTTGTGTCCGCCTCTACTCACGTAATCGTCTTTCTCAGAAACCAGTTCAAGGCTGTCACTTCTAAGCACTAGTTGAGCTGAAGTGGCAGCGAAACTTCCATTCACCTGAACTTTTTTCGCTGCAATAAGACTCTCAACTTCTATTTGGGTAGCAGCTATCCCGCGTCTGATGAGTTCGGAGTCCAGGCGTATACGTCTAATGATTTAATAATAGCCAGAATTTATCTGTTGATTCAGGCTACTTCCCATGTCGGCTGTGAGTTTAGAAGATCACTAATATCCCCTAAACCTTGCTGGGTTCTAGCAACGTCTATCTGTTGGTTAACAACGGAAGCATACTCAGGTCGTTGGACTTCACGGAACACTCCGACAGGAGTTGGCTCGTATGGGCCGCTAGAAATTCTAGAAATAGCAAATGCTAAGCTCGGGTCTTCACAACTTTCATCGTGAACAATGAGCGCAGACTCTCCCACATCTGCGACCTTAACAATCTCAGCATTCCCTTGGGAATTCGAGATGACACCAAATTCATTATCTTCACCGAATCTAATCGGCTCACCGTGAGTCAGCTGGATCAACATTGAATCGCGCTTATCTTTCTTCGTTATCTGAGCAAAAGCCCCATCGTTAAAGACGTTACAATTTTGGAAGATTTCAACCAGAGATGCTCCTCGATGTTCATGTGCTCTCCGGAACGTTTCCTGCATGTGCTTTCGGTCCATGTCGTGAGTACGTGCGACGAAAGTGGCTTCAGCACCCAACGCGACACTAACTGCATTAAACGGCTGATCCACTGACCCCATCGGTGTAGATTTTGTTATTTTTCCAACTTCACTTGTAGGCGAATACTGTCCCTTGGTAAGACCATAAATCTGATTGTTGAAGAGGAGAATCGTCATGTTTACGTTTCGACGCATAGCGTGAATAAGATGATTTCCACCGATAGAGAGCATGTCTCCATCACCACCGATTACCCAAACGTCAAGTTCAGGCCTGGCGATAGCTAAACCGGTCGCTACTGCGGGGGCTCTTCCATGGATGGAATGCATGCCATACGTGTTCATGTAGTAAGGGAAACGCGCCGCACAACCTATCCCCGAGATGAACACCGTATTTTCTGGTCGTGGTCGAGATTCCATTTCTGGCAGCATGAGTTGCATAGCCGTCAAAATAGAATAGTCTCCACATCCTGGACACCATCTTGGCTCTTGGTCGCTGGTCCAATCAGCTTTAGTGGTTTCTGGCGCTGGCGCAGTGTCGGTCATGTTTCTCCTGCTTACTTTAGTTCTTCAATTATAATGTCAACCAGTTCACTGGTTGTGAAAGGTTGCCCTTGCACTTTATTGACAGATTTAACATCTACTAGAAACTCGGCTCGAAGCAACTTAGAGAGTTGACCCATGTTCATCTCAGGGCATATCACGGTCTTGTATCGAGAAAGAACATCTCCGAGATCACTTGGAAATGGGCTGATATGAATAAGGTGAGCGTGTGCAATTTTATGCCCCTGATCGCGAACTTGTTTCGCAGCGCTAGTTATCGCACCCCAAGTAGAACCCCACCCCACTAGAAGAACATCGGCATCCTCATCGCCTTCAACCCAAGTTAGAGGAATATCTGACGCGATATTAGCGACCTTAGCTTGGCGGATATCTGTCATATGCTGATGGTTTAAGGGATCATAAGAGATATTTCCGGTTCCATCTTCCTTTTCTATGCCCCCAATGCGATGCATGAGGCCCGGGGTGCCTGGCACAGCCCAAGCACGTGCAAGAGTCTCTGGATCACGCTTGTATGGCCAAAAGTGCTCGTTACCATCTTCATCGACGTGATTAGGTTCAGTTGTAAATATTGTGTTGATATTGGGCAATGAATCTACATCAGGAAGTTTCCAAGGCTCAGAACCATTAGCTAAATATCCGTCAGACATCAGCATTACGGGGGTGCGGTACTTTAAGGCAAGGCGAGCTGCTTCAATAGCTGCGTGGAAACAATGCCCGGGACTATATGGAGCAATAACAGGCATTGGAGCTTCCCCATGGCGCCCATACATTGCCATGAGGAGATCAGAGGCTTCTGTTTTTGTTGGAAGTCCAGTTGATGGCCCTCCACGCTGGATATCAATTACAACAAGAGGAAGCTCAAGATTGATTGCCAACCCTATCGCTTCGCCTTTGAGAGCTATCCCTGGGCCGCTAGTAGTAGTGACCGCAAGTGATCCACCAAACGCTGCGCCAACCGATGAAGCAACAGCCGCTATTTCATCTTCAGCTTGGAATGTTGCTACACCAAAATTCTTATGCTTTGCGAGCTCATGAAGAATATCGGATGCTGGCGTAATGGGATACGAACCTAAAAATACTGGGAGGTCAGAAAGTTTCCCTGCAGCAACAAGCCCCCAAGATAAGGCGGTATTACCATTAATATTCGTGTAGGTTCCTGCCTCCAAAGCAGCAGGTTTAACCTCGTATGTATAAGCGAACGCCTCAGTTGTTTCCCCATAAGCGTGACCAGCTTTGAAAGCCGCATTGTTTGCTTGAACTACGTTCGGAGTTTTACCGAATTTTTTCTCTATCCAGTCCAAGGTGGGTTCCATCGGCCTTTGGTAAAGCCATGAAACTAAACCAAGGGCGAAAAAGTTCTTAGATCTTTCAGCATCTCGAGGCTTAATTCCCTCAATTTCCTTACATACTTCTTTAGTCATCGAAGTCATAGGCACTTCAAACAGGGTGTAGTTAGATAGTTCTCCGGTTTCAAGAGGATTTTCTGCATACCCCGCTTTGGCTAGGTTCCGCTCCTCGAAAGTATCTTTGTTAACGATAACGGTTCCACCGATTTCCAATTTAGAAATTTCTTTCTTCAGAGCAGCCGGATTCATTGCGATCAAAACATTTGGAGCATCTCCCGGGGTGGTTATGTCATGATCTGAAACTTGAACTTGGAAAGCTGAAACGCCTGCAAGGGTTCCTTGCGGAGCGCGTATTTCAGCAGGGAATTCTGGCAAGGTGGCAAGGTCGTTACCGAAAAGAGCACTTGCATTCGTAAAGCGCTCACCAGTTAATTGCATTCCATCCCCTGAATCACCTGCAAAACGGATGATGATTCTAGATAGCTCTCTTGCTCCTGATTCCGGAATAGTATCTGTCACGGATCCCCCTTGACACGTGTCAGTAGTTAAAGCCGCCTCGGACGACGATAGCCTCTCTTTAGTCTAAATGGTTTGATTTACATCAAGAAGTTGTGTGACATATTTCTCACTTCGTTTTTTTTGCACATTCGGTGTAATGATCGCCTATTCTGTCTGTGTCACATTCTCTAAGGACAGATACATGAACAACGAGCAACTAAACAAAGTACAACACGAAGATGGTTTCATAGCCGCCCTTGATCAAAGCGGAGGTAGTAGCCCTAAAGCATTAATGAACTACGGGATAGAAGAAAATAGCTATGACGGTGACGAGGAAATGTTCGACTTAATTCATAATATGCGAACCAGGATTATGACAAGCAGCAGCTTTAGTGGTGAGCGAATACTTGGAGCTATTCTGTTTGAGAACACAATGGATCGGGAAGTCTTAGGCCAAAGTACTGCTTCATATCTATGGGAAGAAAAGAGAGTCGTCCCGTTTTTGAAGGTGGATAAAGGTCTTGCCGATGAGCAGAATGGCGTTCAGGTAATGAAACCGATGCCTGACTTAGACAGTCTTCTTGAACGGGCTAACGAGAATAAAATATTCGGAACAAAGATGCGCTCGGTGATTAAATCAGCCAACGAGAATGGCATAAACTCAATAGTCAACCAACAGTTCGAGGTAGGAAAACAAATCCTTGATGCAGGGCTTATCCCTATCATTGAGCCAGAAGTTGACATTCACAGCACAGACAAAGAAGAGTGTGAATCGATTCTTTTGGATTCCATTGTCCAGAACTTAGAAGAACTAAGCGGCTCACAAGCAATTATGTTAAAACTCACTCTCCCAGAAGTAGACAATTTTTACAGTGGCTTAATAAGCGACCAACGAGTATTAAGAGTAGTTGCCCTCTCCGGAGGATATTCACGCCTGGAGTCAAATGAACGGTTAGGAAGAAACAACGGCATGGTCGCAAGTTTTTCTCGTGCTTTAACTGAAGGATTATCCGCTCAGCAATCTGATGCGGACTTCGACGAACTTCTCAATAGCTCTATTCAGAGCATCTTTGATGCATCTTGCTCGTAACTTGGTTAATTCAGGTTTTTTAAGCGGTCCCTAGCGTCCACAAAGGACGGGGCGAAACTAACAATCCATTGAAACATTTCTCTGGCTCGCGGAAGATTGCCCGCCCTATCATATAGGTCACCCAAAGCGTAAGCCCTCCGGAGATGATGATCTCGAGGTCGCTTCGGGGCCTTCCACCCCTTTTCGAGAAGGTATACGGCCTTTTTAAGATTACCGCGGTCTGCTAACGCCCCCGCCATCACAATGCGACCTTCAACCACCAGAGAGCCGGATGGAGAAACTTCTCTAAGTTCATCCCATAAATAATCAACATCATTCCATCGCTTTTCTGCTCGGTAACAATCCATCAAAACTGGGTGCTGCTCTGTTGAGGAAGCCAAGTGGCGGAATTTCTCTAACCAGTCTGCAGCATCTGTGAACTCTTCTTTGCGATAGAGAATTAGACCATAGAGTTCATAAATCTCCGGAATTCTATGATCAGCTTTTATAAGGGGACGGAGTTTACGGCCCGCATCAGTAAAACGTTCCTCTTCAAACGCTCTCATAGAGTCAAAGAAGGCTTTAAGATTTTTCTTACCCTGTTCCGCTCCAAATGATTTTTTAAACCTTGGCTGCATCTCCCCAAGTTGCATGGGTCCTCTTGTGATCGGTTTTCTCTTTAGTGCTCTTGGAGTTTGTTTCGTTTCCTTTGTTCCTGATTTCTGAGCACGATCGATAGCAGCTCTTGCCTCTGATCGTAATTCCTCTTCCCTTCGATCACGTTCTTCTCTTCTTCGCTTTCTCTCTTCCCTCCGCTCTAATTCATCAGGCTCCAGTTCTTCTTTAACTTCAGCAGGAGCATCCAAAGACTTGAGATCATCATGGTGGACACGAAGAACCCCTTTCCGCGCTAGGCCACCCCACTCCTGGTTTCCAGGAATAGGGTCTAAAATATCATCATTTCGTGCAGATGGTTTTTTCTTATACTTTCGCGGAGCACCACCCTGTGGCTTTCGATCATCCGCTCCTCTATAACCCTGATTCGAACGACTTTTCGGATTTTTCGTAGCCCTGTTTGAGCCTCCTCTGCCAGTACGACCATTGTTATTGTTCGAACGTTTTGAAGTACTTGACTGTTTTCTAGGACCACGCTTTGAAGTTGACATAGCAGAACAAGCCTACAAGTGATGTGGCTAAGGAACTAGGGCTTAGAGAAATAATATTACATAAAACGAGTAACGGGCCCTTACGGGCCCGTTACAGTATCGAAATCCGGCGGCGTCCTACTCTCCCGGGGACACTCGTCCCAAGTACCATCGGCGCTGGTGGGCTTAACTACCGTGTTCGGAATGGGTACGGGTGTGACCCCACCGCTATCACCACCGAAATCTTTTGGCCCTAAATTTTAAGGGCGCGAATTGTCAAAGGAGTTCATTGAACTCTCCATAGCGAGCACGAACGCCCTAAATACCTCATAAAAGATAAATCAAGCCCTCGGCCGATTAGTACCGGTCAGCTGAACACATTGCTGTGCTTACACTTCCGGCCTATCAACGTGGTGTTCTGCCACGGGCCTTACCCGGTTAACCCGGTGGGGTATCTCATCTTGGAGCTGGCTTCCCACTTAGATGCTTTCAGCGGTTATCCGT
>PBPU01000042.1 GCA_002724825.1 Acidimicrobiaceae bacterium | reverse complement strand
CACCCAAAGCCCACCCATGGTGTAATGCGTTGCAGGGTAGATACGCATAGGAGTCTTATAGGGGTCCTCTCCGGTTATACGTTCATACATTTGGAAAAGGTTCCCGTACCTTGCGCGAATAGAATCTTCTCCATCACGGGCGATTGCATCGGCAAAATCTAGATATACCCCATTTTTCAAATCTCCTACGCCTAACCCCTGGTCAACGACAGTCTTCGCGTTTCTTGACGCCACATCACGAGGGACGAGGTTACCAAATGACGGGTATTTCTCCTCAAGGTAGTAATAACGATCAGCATCAGGAATATCGGAGGCGCTGCGCGCTTCATCGTGCTCACGAGGAACCCAAATACGGCCATCATTACGTAACGATTCAGACATAAGCGTTAGTTTTGACTGGAACTCGTCGCTAGCTGGAATACACGTAGGGTGGATTTGGGTATAACACGGATTAGCAAATAGGGCCCCTCTCCTATGCGCCCTCCATCCTGCTGTTACATTGCACGCCATGGCATTTGTCGATAGGTAGTAGACGTTTCCATACCCGCCAGTTGCCAGTACCACTGCATGGGCGGTGTGGCTTTGGATATCTCCCGTAATAAGGTCTCTGACAACGATTCCTCGAGCAGCACCATCATGAACAATCAGATCAAGCATCTCTTTTCTCGTGTGAAGCTCAACCGACCCAGCGCTGACTTGCCGCATTAGCGCAGAATACGCTCCCAATAAGAGCTGTTGGCCAGTCTGACCACGCGCGTAGAAGGTTCTGCTCACTTGAGCGCCACCGAAAGACCGATTATCGAGAAGGCCACCGTATTCCCTAGCGAATGGGACGCCTTGGCCCACACATTGATCAATAATATTTAGAGAAACCTCAGCCAAGCGGTGAACATTGGCTTCTCTACTCCGGTAATCACCGCCTTTGACCGTGTCATAGAATAAGCGATAGACAGAATCGCCATCATTCTGATAGTTCTTTGCGCCATTAATTCCGCCTTGGGCAGCAATTGAATGCGCTCGTCTCGGGCTGTCATGGTAGGTAAACGCCTTAACGTTGTATCCGAGCTCCCCAAGTGTCGCTGCAGCCGATGCTCCTGCGAGTCCCGTCCCAACAACGATAATTTCAAATTTCCGCTTATTCGCAGGATTCACTAGCTTCATGTTGAACTTGTGACTTTCCCACTTTTCATCAATGGGTCCGTCAGGAATTAGGGATTGTAGTTCACTGATCATTCGTGTCCTTCCTCTGCCTCAACTGCTGTTATACCGCAGGGTGCCTCACAATTATCTTGATCAATGAGGCCTGCTTGAACTGCAATCGGGAAACTAAGATTTCCAACCAAGATGAGGCCTGCGAGCCCACTGGCGAGAACTTTACGAGCTTGATTATACTTTGGACTATTGATACCTAAGCTCTGGAACAAACTCCATGTTCCGTGAAAGATATGTATCGCAAGAGCAATATTGGCAACAATGTAAATGATCGCAACTCCAATATTTCCCATTGATATCACAACATTGTTATACGGGTCTCCAAGGACCCAATCATCGCTCAACCACCCCCAGGTCAGGTCAGCTAAATGAAAGATTAGGTAGAGGAGGATAATTGGGCCTGTCCAGCGCATAGTCCTACTCGCATAGTTTGCAGCAATAAAATCCTGAGAAGCCGCATACTTCTTATTTCCATCCACATAGTTCGCTCTTGTATTTGCCTTGCGCCCTATCTCCTTTAAAGAGTACGCAGAATGAATATGCACTACGAAAGCTGCAATGAGTAGAAGTCTCACTCCCCAAAGGAGCCAGGTTCTTGGCACAATATCTGTACCGAGATTCCTAAGCGTTTCTGCATACTCGTGTATCTCCAAAGGACCCTCGTACAAGTGAAGATTTCCAATCATGTGGGTAACCACAAACCCAAGAAGAACAATCCCACTGACAGCCATAACCCATTTCCTGCCAATGGCGCTTTGGTACAGGTTAAGAGGGAACGGAAGCTGCTTTGGTTTTTTCCGAATCGGCTGCGGAGTAGACCGCGTCTTTGTCTGTGCCATTTACTTTTCTGCCTCCAGGCAAATCATTAGGTAGACAAGCAAACTTGTCTACCTAATAGGTTAGTGTTTTCCTCTCTTTAAACACTAACCGTCTACCCAATAACAGATCTGTATTTCTCAAACTTCCTTTCAACCATTTTCCAGTTTTCAAAGTATTCTTCCCATATGGACGCCAAAGAGATAGAAATCATGAGCCAATGGTTCGATCTGTGTTACACGACGAAAATTGACCTTGAATCTGCAACCACAATGGGTAAAGAGATCGCCGACGCTTACTCGAGCCCTCAAAGGAGCTACCACACGCTGGAACATATTGACCATTGCCTTTCCGTCCTTGACAGGGTGCCCGTAGCAATTGAAAAAGAGATTGAGCTGCGTTTCGCCATATGGTTCCACGACTTTATTTATGAACCAAAATCAGAGTCAAATGAAAATGAGAGCGCACAAATAGCGTATCGGTGGCTCAGCAACCTAAAAATCTGTGATTCCAAACATGTTCAAAATCTCATTCTCTCAACAGCAAATTATCTTGAACCGGCTAAAGATCAGCTTTCATACCAAGTACTTCACGACATTGACCTAGCAATACTTGCCAGCCAACAAGATTTATATCTCGAATATCAGAAAGGCATCCGACAAGAATACGAGCATTTATCAGACGAACAATTCTTTTTCGGACGAGGGCAATTTCTAACTAGTCTGTTGAAACTAAACCCAATTTTTTCCATACAAGCTTTTGAGCATCAATGGGAGGAAAAAGCTCGTCAAAATATTTCAAACGAATTGAAAAAAATCGAAAAAGTTGTAAACCTTGTCCCTCCGATAGAGAAATAATCGAATACTTCCGCTATGTTTCGAGCATGAGGAAATCACACACCCTAGGTAAATTAAAAAAATCTGGATGGCTTTCCAGAACGGTAAAACAAGAAATCCGTGAAAACGCTATCCGACTTATCCGAGAAGGCGAGGACATCTTCCCAACCGTGCTCGGATATCAAGACACAGTCATCCCACAGGTAGAAAATGCTGTTCTTGCCGGTCATGACATAATCTTTCTCGGCGAACGCGGCCAAGCTAAAACCAGAATGATCAGAGGTCTTGTAGACCTCCTCGACGAATGGATGCCAATTATCGCCGGATCAGAAATTAATGATGACCCATTCAACCCAATTTCAAAACACGCACGAGACCTCATAAGTGAAAAAGGCGACGGAACACCAATTGAATGGGTTCATCGAAATCAGAGATTCGGTGAAAAACTTGCCACACCAGATACATCAATTGCCGACCTCATTGGCGAAGTTGACCCGATCAAGGTAGCAGAAGGTCGCTACCTCTCAGATGAACTAACACTGCACTATGGGCTTGTTCCACGAACTAATCGAGGGATTTTTGCCATTAATGAACTTCCAGACCTATCAGAAAGAATCCAAGTAGGACTCCTAAATATTCTTGAAGAAAGAGACGTCCAGATCCGAGGATATAAAGTTCGCCTACCACTGGACGTAATCCTCGTAGCTTCAGCTAACCCCGAAGACTATACAAACCGAGGGAGAATAATCACTCCATTAAAGGATCGTTTCGGAAGTCAAATCCGGACTCATTACCCATTTGATATTGAATTAGAACGACAAATCGCTGTTCAAGAAGCAAATATGTTCCCCCACGAATCCGTTCACGTAGATATCCCCGACTTTATGGAAAAAATAATCGCAACTCTCTCACATATAGCTCGCGAAAACCCCAACATTAATCAACGGTCAGGTGTTTCAGTCCGATTAACTGTATCTAACTATGAGACCCTAATCGCCGGATCCCTCCGCAGAGCACTCCTCAATGAAGAAACATACGCCGTTCCGCGCGTAAGTGACCTAAGTTCCTTAGTAGCTTCAACTTCGGGAAAAATTGAAATTGAAACACTTGAGGATGGAAGAGAAACTGAGATCATCCGACACCTCATCAAACAATCAGTCCTCGAAGTATTCCGAGAAACCGTCGACCATTCATTGTGCTCTCCCTTACTTAACGAATTTGAAAACGGCGCAGTGGTAAGTGCTGGTGATGATATTTCATCTACCTCATATATTGATTACCTCAACAAGATGGAACCCTTTAAACCCATTCTCGAGAATATTGGTCTAAGCGCCGCTGATCTCGACAATCCAGCACATGTCGCAAGCGGAATCGAATTTATTCTTGAAGGACTTCATCTAAGCAAGATGCTCAACAAAGATGCTGTCGGTGATGCCGGCATCTATAGGGCGAGCACCTAGTCGCCTCGAATTTTCGATGTCGAATGTACTAGCTATCGATATTGGAGGGACAAAGGTTGCGACTGGCATCGTGGATTCGCATGGAAGGCCGTCACACAAAAATCAGATTCAAACTGTGCTACCAAACGCCGAGCAGCTCTATCCACGTCTCCTTAGACTTGTTAAAGAAACCTTAGAACAAGCCTCTGACCCGATTGAAGCAATAGGAGTGGGGTGCGGTGGCCCAGCGAAAGACTCATATCAACTTGTTTCGCCACTTAACATTCCTGAATGGAGAGATTTCCCGCTCCGAAGGAAACTGGAAGATGACATTCAAATTCCAACTTATGTCGATAATGATGCAAAAGCTTTAGCTTTGGCAGAGGGCTGGGTAGGAACCGCTAAACATTGCAGCAACTTTATCGCTATGGTCGTTTCCACTGGAGTTGGTGGAGGAATCGTCCTAAACGGAACTTTGCTTGATGGGGCAGATGGGAATGCAGGACATATTGGGCATGTATTTGTTGACCCGAAAGGAGGGAAGGACGCTAATGGGGTTTCAGGCCTTTTGGAAGGGTCTGCTTCTGGATCTGGACTTCACCGGGCTCTGGGATTTCCGGCAGTTAATGCAAATGATGAAACGAGGGAAAGAGTAGGGATGTTAGTGGGGCGTGCCGTAGCTTCAGTAGCGAACCTTCTTGATCTCCAGTTAGCGGTGGTTGCTGGTTCGGTTGCACTTGGATTCGGTGATATTTTCTTTGCGGCAGCGCAAAGTACCATAGATGAGCTTTCAAAAATAGATCACGCTCAAGGAACAAAAATAGTTCCAAGTGAACTAGAAGATATGGGGCCCCTTATTGGAGCAGGAGCTGTAGGGTTTCGAGCACTTGGGAAGATAGACCTATAGCAAATTCCAACTATTGAACGCTTAGTCTTCTCTTCTATCACGAAGGAACGCTTCTAATTCTGCGGCTAGGTCATCCCCGGTTGGCAAAATTTCACTTTCATCGACACGTTGCTCCAGTTGTTGGACATAACTTGTCATTTCCCCATCATTAGATACTGCCAGGTCGATTCGTTTCCGCCATTCATTTGCATCATGGTCTAATTCTCCATGAAACGTTTTTACTCCGGTTACTAATTCCAAGCGCGATAACAGTGATCTTGTTGCTTCAGGATTTGGGGGATTAGGAACATAGTGTGGCACGGACACTCGAAGCGATATAACCGGCATTCCTGCCTTATCCAGCTCATCGTGAAGAGCGCCAACTAGCCCGGTAGGTCCTTCATAGGTTGGGCGTCCAAGGCCAAGACGATCAGCTGTAGCTGGGTCAGCGGCGCTACCGACCACTCCCAATGGCCGAGTATGCGGCGCCATACCTGCCATAGCTCCCACCGTTATCACCATTTCAGCATTTGTGGAGCGGGCTACTTCAAGAAGAGAATCAGCGAACGTTTTCCAACGAAGATGTGGTTCAACACCAGAGAGAAGCACCAGGTCATGGTTTTCGTTTGGACACGAAGCTGCCCAAATAGAATTCGAAGGCCAAACAATTTCACGTTCTCCCTTGTTGATTCTTACAATTGGTCTTTCTTCCTGAAAATTAAAGAAAATTTCTGGCTCTATATGCGCCAGAGGCTTTGCTTCATATGAATCAACCAGCCGATCAACAGCATGCGTTGCTGCCCCTGCAGCGTCAAATAGTCCTTCAAGTGCGATGACAAAAAAAGGCCGGTTAAGATCTACTTCACCTTCCCATATCAGTTCGCTCATTGTTTGAGCCTTGCACAAAAACTAGCGAGAATCGAAATCAAAACGATCTACTCAGGAATTCCTCAGATGAGATCCACTACTCGTTGAGGACCTTTTCTATCAATAGTAAATCGTTGGGATAGGTGACTTTAATATTCGTTAGCTCACCTTCTACAAATTTCACTGGATAGCCCAAGCGGAAAACAAGGGCACTGTCGTCTGTGGCCGAAGAACCTTCAGATAATGCTCGTTCATGTGCCTCAACAAGTATCTGTGTATCAAATGCTTGTGGAAGTTGAACATTGTGCAATAGGGACCTATCGAGTTCTCCATCCATACTAGTTTCACCTATAGCGACAGTGAATGGGACAGGCACGGTCGGAGTCACGCATGCAGTATCAGGAGTAAGCACCCGTTCGATCAGTGATGCACTGATTACCGGTCTCGCCCCTTCGTGCAGTAACACCCGATCGCTCTCTATAGCTGCGAGACTATTGCGAACAGACTCTTGTCTTTCACTTCCACCAAGTACAAAATCACAAACGTCAATTAAATTGAACTCTTGGAAAATAAGTTGAAGTTCTTCCATACTCCCGTCGCTACCTACAATAACAAGCCGGTCGATGCTGTCATTTGCAAGCAGTCGTTCGGCTGAGTAGATAACAAGGGGTTTGTTGTTTATTCGATATAGCTGTTTGTCAGTGTCTGGCCCTAAGCGAGAAGACTGGCCTGCAGCCAGTAATATTGCATCCATATGTCCTCCAATGATTAGGGTAGTTACCTCGTGGCAAACCAAGGTTGGTATGAATCATATCTGAGGCTCAGAAGGAAAATCTTCTTAAATACGGAGGGGGCAGGCCTAATGGCCTGCCCCCTAACAGCGGTGGCATTTTCCGGGAAACGAACAAGCTAACTGTCGTCTGAAAATCAATGAAAGTGGTGGACCCCCATGGGTTTTTTCTTTCGTTATTATTTTCAACTCACTTAATTCCCTGAAATCTAAGAAGTTCACACATGGAGCGATAGAGTTTCCTATTCTTTACAGAAGGACAAGATATGGAATTAACAGAATTAGTGAACCCACAACATACTGTGGTTATCACTATGGAAGTACAACGGGGAGTAGTCGGAGACCTATCGAGCTTTCCAGACCTTCAAAGCGCTGCTGAAAATTCTGGTGTTCTTTCGAATGGTCCTTCAATCTGTGCCGCTGCACGAGGACTGAGTGTTCGTGTACTTCATGCAGTAGCAACAAATCGCGCAGATAATGCGGGTTCAATAGCTAACTGTAGGATGCTTGCCGCTTCTCAAAAAATGAACCAAGCTGGAACTGGACTAGTTGAACATACAGAAGGGGCAGAACTTATCCCGTCTTTCGGTCCAGAAACTGAAGATATTGTTGTCCCACGACTCCATGGCCTAACTCCATTTACTAGTACTTCACTTGATCAGATAATTCGCAACCTTAATGCCCAAACAATTGTGGCTCTTGGCGTGTCGTTAAATATTGGCGTTCTTGGCTTAGCTTTGTCAGCAGTCGATTTAGGTTACCAAGTTGTGATTCCAACAGATGCTGTAGCAGGAGTCCCACTGGAATACGGGCACGAAGTCTTAAATAACTCAATGTCACTCCTAGCTACTTTGACGACGACAGAAGAGCTGTTATCGGCATGGAAGACCTACAACTAGCCATAGTGTTTATTTCAGAAGGGAAGAGTAACTCTGAGGCTTTAAAAATAAAGAACCGGACCTTACGGCCCGGTTCTTTTAAGCTTTTGTTATCCCAGAGATCTGGGAAAGTTGCTAGCTGACGAATGCCCTACGGCGTGTCATACCAACAACCAATGCGCCTGCAGCAAGTACTGCGATACCAATGACCGCAATCATTCCTGACTCAGCACCAGTATTTGGTTGTCCAGGAGGAGGTACAGGAGCACCAACGCCAACACAGAATCCACCACCTTGCTCAGTGAATCCTGCTCCACCACCAATACCGATACATGTTCCGCCTTCAGCAACAGTAAGCGTGAAGTCGGCAGTAAAGTTTCCGTCTGCATCAGCTGTGGCAAGGGTGAGACTTGCTGTATCACAATCCTCTGCCCCGCCTGCGGCTAGTGCTTCATAAGTTGCAGCATTACATGGAACAAGTGCAACAGGACCAGCTATCCAACCGGAACCAGTTAGCGATATTGTTGCTTCTCCTGCTGCTTCTACGAATAGTGGGTCGCCTATAGCTGTCGGTGTGTCTTGAGCTTGGGCTGTAGGAGCCAACGCAAGCATCGCCACCAATGACACGCCTAAAGCTGCCACTAATAGTTTAAATCTTTTCATGAAAAATTCCCTCTCATAGTAGGCACCAACACGTTATTGGGCCTGAAAGTTCATGTGCCAAATGGCACACCATGTTTAAGATAGTCGTTTATAGGGGCAGTTGCCATGGTTCTTCATCTTTTTTATATAAAAACCTTGAAAAATCAGGGTTTTACTTCCAGGCCCATACTGGTTCTTCAATATGATCTGTCCGAATCAAGTTCCCTTGTATTCCTATTTCGCGAAACTGATAAATCAAGGCAGCAGTCGGTGCGTGTATAAGTCGATTACGTAAAGGAAGTTGTAAGACAAGCTTGTCGCTTTCTGGGATTTCGACCCACCTCGGGCTATCTGGGCGGAAAAGCTCACTAAAGGATATAACAAAAATATCGTCTACTTCTCCAGGCTCTGGTCTCAGATTCTGTAGGTCTGGAATCCAGAGAACAATTGGTGTGATCGCAAAACCCGATCGAGTTTCATAGTCGTCGAGATAGCCAACGATGTTTTCTTTTTCAACCTGAATGCCTATTTCTTCTTGTACTTCTCGAAGGACGGTTTCTTCTTGGGTCTCACCGTCGTCAATCTTTCCGCCTGGTAGGGCGTATTGATAAGAATGCGTCTTAAGGTTCTTTCCTCTTCGAGTAAGGATGAATCCTGATTGTCCGTTTTCTAAAGGGGCAATAGCGATAGCTACAGCAGCCCTTCGTAGACTGCTCTCCTTTTGGATAAGGGTAGGATGCCTATCGAGGTTGGAAGTTATTCGTCTTCGTAAATCATCTGAGAACGATAAGTCCCCAATGTTATTGTTTAGCGTGCTTTCCATTCAGGGGGTCTCTTCTCGACGAAGGCGAGTGGTCCTTCTTTTGCGTCTTCACTCGAAGCGACAGGTCCGAAAAGTTCAACAGCGATACGAATCCCTTCCTCATCTGATACTAGAGCACCATCGCGAACCGCTTTTCTTGTCGCTCTTACAGCTAGAGGGGCATTTGCATTGATACGTTCAGCTAATCCCTTTGCAGCTTCTATTGCTTCACCAGGTTCACAAAGAATGTTGACCAGGCCATGTTGGTAGGCTCTCCTTGCATCAATTGTGTCTCCAGTTAATGCCATCTCCATAGCAATATTTGGGGGGATCCGTTTCGGGAGCCTCGTTGTTCCTCCCGCCATGGCAACGAGGGATCGTTTAACTTCAGGTAAGCCGAATGAAGCAGTATCAGAAGCTACAACCATGTCGCAGGCAAGAACCAGTTCGCATCCTCCTGCGACAGCAGGACCTTCAACAGCTGCGATGATCGGCTTTGTCCGTTCAAGCGTGACGAACCCACCGAACCCGCCTCGCGCAGTTCCAAGATTCGCATTTCCGGAAGCTACCGCTTTTAGATCGGCACCTGCACAGAACACGGGACCATTTCCAGCTAGGACACCGACCCATAATTCATCGTCGTTTTCGAAACGATCTACGGCCTCTTCAAGTGCTTGAGCAAGCTCTCCAGACACCGCATTTCTCGCTTCTGGACGGTTCAATGTTATGACGGCAACCCGCCCATCTTTTTCATATTCAACAATCATGAAACCAACTGTATTCGAGGCAACGGCGAAATGGTGATTTCCTACCTTCAGAAACTGTTTTGGTTATCGATAGGCATGAGAGCTTTCCACTGGCTACTGTCTCGGTATGGTCCTTGGTAAATGGAGAAAGCGCAAACGACGAAACCTTAGCTACGCTTACTCTGCTTGGGATGGAACTCAGACAGGTTTTGACATTTCAGCTGAAGATCTTCTTGCTGAACTTGGCGACGACCTTTTATATGACGGCGATATTAATTCGGCTTTACGCCGAATGATGCAATCCGGTTTCAATATTGATGGTGAGCGAATCCAAGGCCTTCAGGAAACACTCGATAGAATTCGTCAAGAGCGGCAAGACCGGCTGGAAAATTACGACCTCGGCGGCGTATATGAAGAAGTAGCAAATGAGCTGCGTTCTGTTGTAGATGAAGAACGAGGATCGTTAGATCAGCTTCTCGAAGAAGCACGAAAATCCGGTGATGACCGCAGGGAAGACATCACTCAAGAGACCGTCACAAATCGGAATCTGCAACTAGATATGCTTCCTCCCGATCTAGCTGGCCAGGTGCGAGAGCTACAGCAATACGACTTTACCTCTGCGGAGGCTCGTCAACAGTTTGAAGACCTTATGGAGAAACTTCGCGAGCAGCTCATGCAGCAATACGTGGATCAAATGTCTGACGAGGTGCAGAATATGCAGCCCCAAGACATGCAGAGGCTCAAAGATATGATTTCGAACCTTAATGAAATGTTGGAACAACGTGCAAATGGCCAGGAACCAGACTTTGACAAATTCATGGAGGAATTTGGTGACTTTTTCCCGGAGAATCCATCGACCTTAGATGAACTTCTCGAAATTATGGCTCAGCGGATGGCGGCAGCGCAGTCGATGATGAACTCGATGACTCCCTAACAGCAACAACAATTACAGGAGCTTTCTGACCAGCTTTTGGAGGACATGGACCTCCAATGGCAAATGAACCAACTAGCGCAAAATCTTCAGGAAGCATTTCCCAATTCCGGATGGGAGCAATCATACGAGTTCTCCGGGAATGACCCGATGGCTATGGCCGAAGCTCAACAGATCTTTGAAGAACTCGGAGATCTTGATGCTTTAGAACGTATGCTCTCTTCAGTCACGAACCCTTCTTCGCTAGCGGAAGTAGACATTGAGAGAGTTCGGGAACTACTTGATGATCAAAGTGCCATGAGTTTAGAAAAGATTGCTGAGGCAGCACAGCAGCTCGAAGACGCTGGGTATATCGATGCAAAGGAAGGAAGGTATGAATTAACTCCCAAAGCTATTCGAAAGATAGGACAGCAGGCGTTAGCTGACCTTTTCCGGAAACTAAACACTGACCGGATGGGGAAACATCACCTCGAGCGACAAGGCATCGGCCATGAAAGGGATTACTCCACCAAACCGCACGAGTTTGGAGATCCGTTTAACTTAGATATTCAACGCACTGTCCGCAATGCGATCCGCCGAACAGGTGGCGGCACTCCGGTAGATCTCCTTCCTGAAGATTTCGAAATTGAACGCACCGAGTCCCTCGTTCGGTCCAGCACCGTGCTCATGTTGGACTTGTCCAACTCGATGATGTGGACGGGTCGTCTCCTTCCAGCCAAAAAAGTAGCGATGGCGCTTCACTCACTCATCACAATGCAATACCCTCGCGATTACATAGGAATTGTTGGCTTTAATATCGTCGCCCGAGAAATAGAACCACAACAGTTGCCCGAAGTTTCAACCGGCTACATGCAGGGAACGAATATGCAGCACGCATTTCTCTTAAGTAGGCAGTTGCTCGCAAAGCAAACAGGAACCAAGCAAATCATCATGGTAACTGACGGTGAACCAACAGCTCATATTGATCGATCCGGAAATCCATATTTTGATTACCCACCAACACGAGAAACAGTTGAAAAGACACTAAAGGAAGTCATGGCCTGCACCCGTGACGGTATTCGTATCAATACCTTCATGCTCGACCCGGAACCAGCGTTGAGTCGCTTCATTGAACGCATTACGGAAATGAATGGTGGGAGAGCATTCTTCACAAATAGAGACAATCTCGGAGATTACCTCCTCGTAGATTTCGTTGAACACCGCAGGCGGTTAGTCTCTGCACGCCGCTAANCAGATAGNTAACGCTTACGANCGCTTAAATANCGCCTATATTCCTCCTGCAGGGCCATTATTTAACTATTTTCNCTNTTTTTAAGGCTTTTCTTGTCTATACCTTGCTTTTTNCTNGTCTGACCTGCTTAAATAACACTATTGTAATTACAANAATGAATTTGATAGAGGTCGCGAGACTNAACNTCAAATAAACGTCCATGCTTACTAACAAGCTTGGCGTGTTTAGAAAAGGCCGGAGGGGCAAGTAACNGTGGTTTCCGATGAATCACTAGATAAAGATTGGCAGGATTTCGCTAACTGCCTGGGTGTTGACCCCGACNTGTTCTTTCCAGAGCGAGGAGCNTCNACNCGNGAGGCGAAAGAAGTATGCCGTGGCTGCGTTGTCCGCGAAGACTGCCTCGAATATGCGCTTAGAAACAGTGANAAATTCGGAATCTGGGGTGGNATGAGTGAACGCGAACGTCGCCGTATCCGACGNCAACGAGCTCTCGAACGGCAAGCTGCNCTCGAAGTAATCGCTGAATCTCAAGCGATTAGCTAAACGNTGCTTTTTAGANGCCTGATTTAAAAACCTACAGCAATCAGTTGNTGTTCTTTTCGTAAGCGTCGGCGTTGACGTTCAGAAGTGCCACCCCACACCCCATGGTCGATCCGATTATCTAAGGCATGGTTTAAACAGAGNTNNTTTACTTTGCACGTTTCGCAAATCTTTTTTGCGACTTCGACCCCTAACCCATCACTAGGAAAAAATACCTCAGGCGGCTTGCTCCTACAGTTCCCCTTTGTCATCCATTTCGTGTCCATGTGTNCCTCCGATAACTAATAGACGATTCGTAAGAGGAAAAAGTTCCCGTGAACAAAAAAAAATTCTGTTGGTANACTTACCAGTTGAATGTGAGGAGCAACCTTATGAGTGATGTAGAGATCGCGAACGAACCCCCCAAAGGCCATATTAAAATGGTGTATCTAGGACCTGTAGCGCCCCATTGGGAAATGCGTTCAGATTTTGGGGACAAAGANATGATTGACGGTTTCCGGACCNGAGTTCAGGCCCGGTTAGTGTTGCTTCCGCCTCATGACCCACAATTCCGACGAAACCGGGAACGGGTAAACNGAGATGCAGAACGNGAAAATATTCTCATCGAATGGGATCTCGGATANGAAGAAGAAGAAGAGCAATAAGAATCCTCGTTCAAGACTGAGCNACCTGTTACTCTCCCTCCGGTGAATAAANTGTCTTCTCCATTGGTTCTTGCCGCTGGCGGTTGTATTTACAATGATTTAGGANAAGTTCTCTTGGTGCATAGGCCAAAGTATGACGATTGGTCTTTCCCGAAAGGGAAACTCGATAAGGGGGAGTCTCTCGAGGAATGTGCTTTACGCGAGGTCTTTGAGGAAACAGGATTTACATGTGAGCTGCAAGACTTCATCGGCACAGTCGCGTATCAGGACCGGAAGGGTCGTCAGAAAGAAGTCCATTACTGGCAGATGGCCGTGAAGGAAGGCTTCTTTCAGGTGAACTCTGAAGTCGACGATATATGTTGGCTGTCGACATCTTTGGCCTTAGAGAAACTTACGTACCGACATGATCGAGACTTGCTAGTTCACAGCAGTTAAACAACGTCACGCAACTGTTCACTTGTTTACCTTTTGTTAACCTTACCGTTACCCACCATTTGCATCCGTAATAAAGAATTCGTCTGATGTTAACCAGAGAGAACTCATCTTCATGAGTGAGCGGACGAAGTGGGAAATGCCCACAGTTGTCAGGGCTTCATTTGTCTTTGGGCTTATCTATACCTTTCTTGTTGGTGTGTCATCGCTTGAATCTGGAATCAAAGTCATGGGGGCAGATACCCAAGAGAGTCTCTTCTCCAGCGTCAGTAATCCTGTCGCCGGACTTTTTATCGGTATTCTCGGTACGGTCCTAGTTCAATCCTCTTCAGCTTCCACATCTGTGATAGTTGGTCTAGTAGGAACAGGAGCTTTAGGGGTAGGGGACGCTGTTCCCATGGTTATGGGAGCAAATATCGGTACCACAGTCACGAATACTCTGGTAGCTCTCGCCCACATGAGGCAATCAGAAGAATTTAAAAGAGCATTTGCCGCAGCGACAGTCCATGACTTCTTCAACCTCATGGCAGTCGGTGTTTTGCTTCCGATAGAACTAGCTACAGGAGTGCTCTCTACACTTGCCGAAAATATAAGTAGTCGTTTAGTCGGATCCGCGGGCAGCGAATGGAAGAGCCCAATCAAAAAGTGGGTGAAAGAACCAGTTGGTTGGTTGAAAGATCTTGGTGACGCCATTGGGGCGGCAGGGAATGTCCTGGGAACATTCTTAGTTATTGTCGGATTAGTAATTATCCTGCTATCTCTTGCTTACATAACGAAAAATATGCGACAGCTTGTAGCTGACCGTATTGAAGCTTCTTTAAATCGGGTCCTTGGTACAGGCGCCGGCATGGTAGCAATGGTCCTAGGCTTGCTCATTACCATTTCTGTTCAATCATCAAGTATTACTACTTCAATAATGATTCCATTAGCTGCCGCTGGGGTTGTCACTCTTCGCAATATCTATCCCGTGACATTAGGAGCCAATGTCGGAACTACTATTACTGCTCTGCTTGCCGCTTTAGCTGCCAGCAGACCTGAAGCTCTTACCGTCGGCATAGTGCATACTTTGTTTAATCTCGGGGGTATTGCCTTGCTTTACCCAATACCTGCAGTGCGTGACCTACCCGTACGAGCAGCAGAAAATCTCGCTAGAATTGCAGTATCCAGGCGTGTTATAGCGATTGCGTACGTTGTGACCGCCTTTATTGTGATTCCTTTATTAGGTGTAGCAATCCTTCGTTGAGAGGAAAAAATATATGGTGATGTCATTCTTTAAAAAAAGTGAAAATGGGTTAGAAGTTATTGCCCACAGGACAATAACTATGCTTGCAGATGCTCGACATTCTTTCGATTTGGCATCAGCAGCTGTATTAAGCGGTGCTGAAACAGAGACGGTTGCGCAAGATATACGCGCTACAGATGAACACATTAATCAGGCAGAGCAAACATTACGAGGCGATTTAGTTACCCATGTGGCAGTTCATGGAACTGCGGATATTGGCTCTGTACTCAGCTATACCCTTCTGATCAAAAAAATCGAACGTATAGGTGATCAAGCGAAAAATATTTTAGACCTTGCTGAAGAGGGGGTCTCTCTTGTTGGTGAAGAAGATATTTCTGAATTGCTCGAAGTTCGACGAGCTATCTCCGCAATGTTCGCTGAAGCTGCTGATTTGATGGCTGAAACAACATCCGAACAGGCCCAAGATTTCTACGATCGAGCTACTGTTCTTCGCCATTCCATCGAAAACAAGATTCGTGAGTATATGCATTCTGATATGCCGGCTTCATATGCCGTTCCTAGGGCTGTTCTGTATCGCTATTGGAAACGAATTGTTGCAAACTTGGCTGGAGTTGTTACTGGCGTCTCGGAGCCCCTTCAAAATCAGGGCTATACCGATGACGGTCAGACAGACCTTGATGACTAAATAGCTTATTTTCTAAGCTTCACCAATCTAAGCCTGTTTACCTTTAATTAACCATAATTCATTTGCTGTTTTCCTAGAGCACTCCTGCTTGTAAACCTGATTTTTTACCTTTGAACTATGAATAAAAAAATCTTTACATCTTCCAGAGTGAAGAAAGGAACATTAAGAATGAGATCACTAAGAGGTCAAACCTCACAGAACGTTTTCTTGATAGTAGTAGTCCTTACTCTATTTCTTGCTGCGTGTAGCAGTGATAGTTCACCTTCCTCAGAAAATATGAGTTCTTCTAATACTTCCGAAGAGTCTATTTCCGGATCTGTTAGCGTCTCCGGTTCTTCAACAGTCGAACCAATTTCAACTCGCGTCAAAGAAACATACAATGACACGGTTTCCGGTGATGTCGAAATTACCGTTAACGGGCCTGGAACTTCAGCAGGATTCAGAGAGTTCTGCCCAGGAAATACCGATATCAACGATGCCAGCCGAACCATTAAAGATAAGGAGAAAGAGAGTTGTGTTCCTTATGTAGAACTTAAAGTCGCCTTTGACGGAATTGCTGTAATGGTGAACCCAGACAATCCTCTGGAATGTATCAGCAAAGATGACTTGTACGCGATCGCTGGTCCTGAATCAGAGGGTAATACGTGGGAAGATGCACAAGCTCTCGCTTCATCACTTGGATCAACCACAACAGGGTGGCCTTCAGGAACTATTGATGTAATTGCTCCCGGAACCGAATC
>PBPU01000041.1 GCA_002724825.1 Acidimicrobiaceae bacterium | reverse complement strand
TGAATTGTTTCCCCAGTTTGTGGGTTTCTCCCAGTTCGTGGGTTCCGATAGGTACGTTCAAAGGTGAGAAAACCACTGAGTGAAATTTTATCACCGCCGCCGCAAACGGCACTAGTAACAACTTCTTCAAGGGCCTTCAGGACACTATCAACGTCTCCCTTACCGACTCCGGAGCTGCCAGAAATAGCATCAATTAGCTCTGACTTATTCATTATTTACCTCCTGTCCTCAAACCAGGACTGTCCTGTCTGAGGGGTGAACGTACCGAAAACTTCGATACCTTCAATAATGGCTAAATTACACGCTTGTAAGCACAAAAGGCTGTTATTCAAAGATTTTTTCTATCAGCTAGCTAATTCCGGGGGAATAAATCTTCATCTACTAGGCCAATTGATGATGATCAAAACGGCAAAAGCCGCCCCAAAGGGCGGCTTTTACTCAGTTCGTGGGAAAGTTATTACCTTCCGACACCCTTTCCTAGAGCGGAAATAGCTGCATCTCGGATTGGGACGAAGGCCAAGATAATGAGCGCCGTAGCGACGTCCATACCAAATCGACCAAGGCCCAAAACTTCAGCGCTTGCTCCGTAGGCGAGCCCGGCACCATTGCCGTTTACATCTGTCGCAAGTACGAACAGATACGCCCAAAGTAGGGAAAGGTTAGAGCCGATTAGAGGCAAGCCTTTAAGCAAGCCACCTACTCCGGCTAAATCGAGAATGCTATCTAACACGGCAACTACGCCCTGCAGAAGCATACCCATAATGATAAGTGTCACAAATGTTGACATCATAATTGTGAAAGCTCCTTGTTTAAATTTAAACAATCAAGGCCAAGCCGGACCAAAAAAATGGGTAACCTGACCTNNTAAAACCTTAGTATTTTTCAATAGTTCGTGTATTGATAGTTAAAAATTCTTCAANANAATATANAAAAACCNATTGTGAACAGGGACTTTATGATTTTCAAAATTTTNCCAAAAGTGNTNAAATTTGGNCCAAAACTTTAAGTTTCGTTAAGGGCACGCCGNATATCACCAACGAAGGNCCCTANCGACTCCGAACCTTCACCATCTAACAGTTTTTGCACTATGGCGGACCCAACTATGCAGCCATCAGCTACNTCGGATACTTCTTTAGCTTGCTCNGGGGTGCTGATTCCNACCCCAACAAGCACAGGCTTATTAGTAAGTTTCTTGCATCTTTCTGCTATAACAACCGCGCTCCTGGCNAGTTCGGCGCGAACACCTGTNATTCCAAGCAATCCAACTGCGTANACAAAGCCCTTGCTTTGTGANCAAAGCGCTTCTAAACGTTTATCGGTAGTCGTTGGGGCTGCCAATAGTATAGTTTCGGTCCCATTCTCTGANGCTGCNTCAAGCCATGATTCTGCTTCGTTTAGGGGGAGGTCGGGAAGAATCGCCCCTGAAATACCTGATTCNTAAAGCGCATTTGCGAATCGCTCAAGTCCAAAACGGTACACGATGTTGTAATAAGTCATTACCGCTAAAGGAATTTCNATTTCCAGGTCGCGAATGTCCTGAAGGATATCGAATGGAGATATTTTTTGGGCCAGTACAATATCATTTGCTTTTTGTATCGTAGGNCCATCCATGACTGGGTCAGAGAAAGGTATACCTATCTCAATTGCGTCTGCACCTGCTTCAGCAGCTGCGTAGATAGCTTCAATATACCCCTCAAAACCCCCCGTTATNTAAGGCACTAAGCATTTCCCGCCTCCACCTATTCGTTCGCGAAGAGATTCTTCAATTCGCAAGGGACTTTTGCTCATCCCAGTAATTCCATCATCTGGGTTGCATCTTTATCCCCTCGTCCAGAGAGATTCAAAAGTACAGTTTTTCCGGCGAGTTCCTCGCGTTCCCTACTCATCCAAGCAAGCGCATGAGCAGGTTCAAGAGCTGGAATGATTCCTTCNGTGCGCGAAAGCANCTGAAAAGCGTCAACGACTTCGCTATCAGATACTNTCTCGTACCTNGCGCGTCCAATNTCAGCCAAATGNGCATGTTCAGGTCCNATTCCNGGATAATCAAGTCCAGCTGAAATCGATTCGGCTTCTAAAACTTGCCCCCATTCNTCTTGCATNAGATANGACAGAGATCCATGCACTACTCCAGGAGTGCCCCTAAANACTGCAGCTCCTCCTGCTGGNTCAACTCCTACNAGTTCAGCTTCCGTATCAACGAATCCGGAGAATATGCCCAAGGCGTTCGAGCCGCCGCCCACGCATGCGGTTACAACATCCGGNTCCCTTCCAAGNGCCTTTTGGCACTGCTCNNGTGCTTCTTNACCTATNACCCTATGAAATTCTCGGACCATCCAGGGGTATGGATGCGGCCCCATAACTGACCCTAGGCAGTAATGTGAATCNTCAACTGTTGCAACCCAATCTCGCATCGCTTCATTAATTGCNTCTTTGAGTGTTCTACTTCCCGAGGTTGCAGAGATGACTTCCGCACCGAGCAGGCGCATTCTAAATACATTAAGGGCTTGACGCTCAATATCGACTTCTCCCATATATACAACGCAGTCCATTCCGAATAAGGCAGCTGCGGTAGCAGTAGCCACNCCATGCTGGCCGGCTCCAGTTTCAGCAACAAGCCTGTTCTTACCCATTTTTTTTGCTAGNAGAGCTTGGCCAAGAACATTATTAATCTTGTGCGANCCTGTATGGTTCAGATCTTCTCTCTTGAGAAGTACTTGGTACCCCAGTTCTTCAGAAAGACGCTCACAATGCGTTAAAGGCGAAGGCCGGCCAGCATAGTCAGATAGTAGAGTGTTGAGTTCCTCTCGAAATGAAATGTCTGACCAAGCTGTTCGGAAAGCTTCCTCAAGNGCTTCACATGCAGGGATAAGTGTCTCTGGGACAAACATCCCCCCAAAATTTCCAAATCTTCCATCTGATGATGGATCTATCATCGCCATGTTGGATCGTCCTCCCAGTTATATGGATCTTCACGNAAAATATTAACCTCGTCTTTTTGATCATTCGAATTATTNTCTGTGGAACGAGCGGCTTNAATAAACGCTCGAACCAGTATTGGATCTTTTAGCCCTGGCGATCTCTCAACTCCGGTTGAAACATCCACCCCCCATGGTNGGACTTTTCTTATTGCGCCAGCAACATTGGACGGAGTGAGGCCNCCAGCAAGGATAAGTGGGACACCCTGGGGTGCGTTTTCTGCCATCTTCCAGTCGAAGACTTCCCCTGACCCAGGTTCATCAGAGTCGACAAGGACAGCATCNGCGCCGAAGGCGGCTGCATCTTGAAAGGACTCTGATCCTGCTNCAACAGCTTTAAAGACCGTTCTTACTTCAGACTTCACTTTTTGCACCTGCGTTGCGGACTCAAATCCATGAAGCTGAGCTGCCATTAAGCCTGTATTGTTTATGATGCTGATCACACGGTCCGGCAATTCATTACGGAACACTCCCACAGTTAAGATATCTGGAGGGAGTCTTTTAACTATTTCAGACACACGNGTGACCGCTACTTGACGCGGCGATGGTGCAAACACAAATCCAATAGCGTCAGCCCCTACGGCAACAGCCAATAAAGCATCTTCCTCATTTGTAATCCCACAAATCTTTATGAACACATTATGACGTTACCGGAATTCCATCGCCGAATCACAGAATTACCCTCATCAAAGCCGGCTGAAGGAAGAAATAAGCGAAGATGGGTTAGATGACTTAACGAAGGCTTCTCCGATTAAAACTGCATCATAGCCAGCTTCTGCAAGCACGGTGGCTTCTTCAAGGTTACGAATTCCGCTTTCGGCTACTTTTGTTATGGAGTTAGGGATTTCACGAATAACGCGCACTGCCCTTTCCTGATCTACTTCAAATGTGTATAGGTCTCTTTGATTCACACCAATCAAATTTGCGCCTGCATTTAGTGCGCGTCCGACCTCNTTTTCATCATGTGTTTCAACTAGAGCAGCTATTCCCAGTTCCGTTGCTANAGCGATAAANCTTACGAGCTCGTCNTCAGTAAGAGCTGAAACAATCAGCANNACACAATTAGCGCCCATTATACGAGCATCACAAATATCACGTTTGTCTACTGTGAAGTCCTTTCTTAAGATCGGAATTTNTGTGTTCAATCTGGCTGAGGATAAGTCATGGCTTGAACCAGCAAAAAACTCTGTGTCAGTTAGCACCGANATACAACTAGCGCCAGCAGTTTCATATAGNGCTGCCATCGCGCCAGGATCGAGGTTTCGATTAAGGTCTCCTTTTGAGGGAGATCTGCGTTTTATCTCGGCAATGACCGAAAGCCCCGAAGAGGACTCAATGGCGCTAATGAAGTCTTTGGAATCTTCCATTTCTTGGGCCTGGCTAAGGAGGTGGTCGAACGACCTGGTGTCTCGTTTGGCCCGATCACGGTGAAACCTAAGGATGCTCTCTAAGTAGGTCCCTGCATTCATAAGGTAATTCTAACTGAGGCTCGAACAATGTCGTTGGGGTTTAGTCAGAAGCGCTAGTAATTGAGGCAGAAAATCCATCAATTTCTGCTATTCCTGGAATTTCTAGTGAACGAGAAACATAGCCGAGACCGATAGATCCGTCGCCAGAGGGAACAGCGGACGTTACGACCCCCACTTTTTCCCCTTCTACAGTTATTTCTGATCCGACTACACAAGTACCAGATGAAGATATCTTACGTAAATGTTTTGCGACGTTGTTTCCCCTGCTATCAAGTCGAGCGACTAGCTCCTGCCCGGTGTAACAACCTTTGGTGAAGCTCACTCCTCTCGACACTAAATTGGTCTCAGCAGGAATAACACCTTCCGTCAGTTCTAGACCCATTTTCGGGACCCCATGGAAGACGCGGATATATTCGTAGTCATTTTCGTTTCCCTCCCTACATCTATCTGGCTTTGCAATGTCAGGACCAAGTAAATCAAAACCTTCAAGATTCTGCCACCCTACATCGGCAACGATTCTTTGTTTGTGGGATTCTTCTTTGGCCTCTCTGGCCCCTATACCTAGAATTCGGACAATCTGACTTTGAGTATTTCTTATGTCACAGTTGATACGGATTTTGAATCGATTTAACCGTTCTAAAGCAGCTTGGCCGAATCCTTGTTCCGTATCTAGCATGTATTCCTCGCTTGATAAGCGGGTAATTCTCAGCCATGTACAAAATTTTCCGTTTGGATTCAATAAGAAAGACCATGCTGATGAAAAATCAGACAAGCCTTCAATATCTTGGCTGAGTTGACCTTGAAGAAAGTCACCTGCATCCGGACCTACACACAGCAAAAAGTCTCTTTGAAGAGTATAGGCATGAGGCTCTTGCAATAATTTTTCGAGATCGGTTTCTATCAAGGTGACTCTTTTCTTTTTCTTGTCATCCTCTCGGCAGGTATAACAGCCGCCAGAAGTGCTGCCGCTTTGTTCCAGCACTCCTGATATTCGCTTTCAGGATCGCTATCAGCGACGATTCCTGCTCCAGCCTGGACTGATGCAATAGATTCTGTAATAACCATGGTGCGGATCGCAATTGCGTTATCAACGTTTCCTGATAAGTCAAAATAGCCAACTATGCCGGCGTATGGGCCGCGTTTCGTTGGCTCAAGGTCGTCAATAATTTGCATAGCTCTAACCTTTGGAGCTCCTGAAACAGTCCCAGCCGGAAAAGTTGCTTCGATCACGTCGATTGGAGTCTTACCTTTGGTCAATTTTCCTGAAATCTGCGAGGTTAGGTGCATCACGTGACTGTAGTTTTCTAATGTCATCATCTCATCTATTTCAAGAGTCCCGAAGCGCGAAACTCTACCTAGGTCATTTCTCGCAAGGTCAACAAGCATTACGTGCTCTGCTATCTCTTTGGGGTGCTCTCGAAGTTCAGCAGCAAGTTTTCTATCCTCTTCTTCGTTCTTCCCGCGTGCCCGTGTGCCTGCAATTGGACGAGAGATAACACGGTCCCCTAGGACTTGTACCATTGGTTCAGGGGAACATCCAACCAACGTCACCTCGTTATGGCGGACATAGTACATGTAAGGGCTGGGATTAGTTTGCCTAAGGACTCTGTAGACATCGAAGGAGTCAGCATTCAGATCAAAGTCGAACCGTTGCGATAACACCACTTGAAAGATATCGCCCGCCAATATGTGCTCCTTTGCTACCTCTACAGCGGAGCAATACTCCTCTTTTGTCATGGTCGATTGGACCGGTGGAAGTTCACCGTTAACGATTGGAGGATCAAGAAGTGGCTCTTGAATCGAGCGAGCTCCATCAGTTGCTAGGAGCTCTAGACGATTCACAGCTTCAACATATGCAGCTTCCGTCTCTCGTTGAGAACTTCCTTGAGGGACAATAGCATTTGCAATGAGAACAACTCGCTGCTTCCAATGGTCAAAGACAGCCAATTCCCCAATGACTGAAAGAATGGACTCAGGAATAGCTAGGTCATCGTGAGGAGTGTTCGGTAGATCTTCGATCTCACGAATTAGGTCATATCCTACGTATCCCATTATTCCGCTGTGCATTGGTGGGAGTTCTTCAAGCACTGGTGATGTTAAGAGGTTTTGTAAGGCGTTAATAAAGGCTAGGAGCTTCCCGTCATCAGGAGTCTCTATTGGAGAATCACCCAAAACCTCAATCTCCCCATTTTTTTTCTTAACTGTAAGCAAGGGGTTTCTTCCTATAAATGACCACCGGCTCCACCTTTCTCCGTGTTCGACGGATTCAAGAAGGAAACCATCACCATCCCCTACCACTCTCGTGAATGCGGCAACAGGAGTTATGTAGTCTGCAACAAGTTCTTTCCAGACAGGGATGACTGTGTATTCTTTCGCTAGTTCACTGAATTCTTCTAGCGTGGTGACCATTGTTAGAGGTAAAGCCCAGTGGATCCTTGGTCAAGCCGCTCGGCTGCAACCGCGTGGATATCACGCTCTCGAAGAATAATGTAATCCTTGCCCCGTACTTCTACCTCATAGCGATCTTCAGGGTTGAATAGAACCTGATCTCCTATTTCCATACTTCTGACGTTAGGCCCTGTTGCCTTTACTTCTGCCCAAGCCAAACGGCGAGATACTTGCGCTGTTGCAGGTATTAGGATACCTCCTGTCGATCTGCGCTCGCCTTCATCTGTGGGGATTTCAACAAGAATCCTATCGTTGAGCATTTTTATTGGTAGGCGCTCTGATGGAGAAGGGGTATGCGCTCTTCTTTTCTTTTCCCGCGCTTTTTTAGTCTGTTCTTCAGATTCTGGTTGATCTTTATTTTCAGATGTGGAGGTTTCAGTTGTGTTCACGATGTTCCAAGGTATCGGCTAATTATTAAAGTGTCGACTATCGATTGAATTTGTAATGTTTTGTTCGTTTACTACTTTTGAAAGGTTGGGCGTACTGGTACCCCACTGGAGTGGAGGTAGTTTTTTACTTCAGAAATACTCAGTTCTCCGAAGTGAAAAACACTAGCAGCTAGGAGTGCGTCAGCTGATCCCGTAGTTACGCCTTCAAGGAAGTCTTCGATTCTCCCTACTCCACCGCTAGCAATAATCGGAATGTTTGTTGCAGAAGAGACGGCTTTGGTGAGTTCGCAGTCAAAACCGTCTTTTGTCCCGTCTCTATCCATCGATGTTAAAAGAATCTCTCCGGCACCTAGCCTTTGTCCTTCCTGGGCCCACTCTACGGCATCAAGTTGTGTTGGGGTCCGGCCTCCATTTATATATACCCCGTAACCGCTTTTTAAATTGGTGGCTTCGCCTTGCGTCTTTTTTCGAGCATCGATTGCTAGAACTACGCATTGATTACCAAACTCAGCTGCAATTTCTGAAATCAGTTCTGGTCTTTTTACTGCTGCAGTATTCACGGAAATTTTTTCCGCCCCTTCACGGAGTAGTTTTCTTGCGTCCGATACGGTTCGGACTCCTCCCCCAATCGTGAAGGGAATAAATACTTTTTCTGCGCAGCGTCGAACTAGGTCATATACCGTGTCTCTATTGTCTGATGAAGCGGTGATATCTAGAAAGACGAGTTCATCCGCTCCCTCTATGTCATAGAGGGCGGCAAGTTCGACTGGGTCGCCCGCATCAACGAGGTCTATAAAATTTGTTCCTTTAACGACCCTTCCGTCAGATACGTCTAGGCAAGGGATGATTCTAACAGTCTTCATTTTTCTCTTTGAATCTATTTGGTGGGTGGAATGCATTAAGTGCGGACAATAGATCAACCTTGTTTTCGTATAAAGATTTACCTATAATCACACCCCCTAGTTTTCGATCGTCAGATTCTAGCCCTAGGAGAGCTTTTATGTCATCGAGAGATCCTACGCCGCCTGAAGCAATTACTTCAAGAGCTGTTGAAGCTAGAACGTCTCTCAAGCCTTTGGTATCGGGCCCAAGCAGGGTTCCGTCACGTTCTATTTCTGTCACTATCACTGCGTCTACGCCTGAATCTTCAAATCGTTTGGCCATTTCGGTAACTTGGAGTTCAGTCTCGTCCTTCCAGCCTCTAGTTGCTATTCGCCCCTTTCTTCCATCGAGACCTACCGCAACGCGATAGCCTTGGTGAGTCAGACTGTCTATTAAGCTTGGATTCTCTACCGCAGCGGTCCCTATTACGACACGTTCCACTCCGCTGTCATAGAGTGCTTTAGCGGAATCGATACTTCTTATCCCACCCCCTACCTGAATCGGGATTGGAACGGTAGAAGCTATTCGTGAAATTATTTCACGGTTTTCTGGATTTCCTGTCCGAGCAGCGTCAAGGTCAACAACATGTATCCATCGGGCTCCCGTAGAAGCGAAATGCAGTGCCTGCGATATTGGGTCTTCATTGTAGATTCTTTCAAGGTCGTAGTTTCCTTGATGCAGACGAACGCACTTCCCATTAACAATGTCAATAGCCGGGTAAATAACGAAATCCATTAAATTCCCCTACAAGAGTTGACGAAATTTACTAGAAATTCTTTACCGGCATCACTAGATTTTTCTGGGTGGAATTGTGTCGCAAAAACATTTTCTGACTGCACTGCAGCGACAACATCGTTCCCATATGTGCATGTCGCTGCGACCATATCATTGTTTGGAGATAGATCTGCGGCATATGAGTGCACAAAGTACAACCATTTTCCGTCTAATCCTTTAAGTATCTGAGAGTTTTTCCGGACATGTATGGCGTTCCATTGCATTTGAGGCCGCCTGACATTTTCTGGAAGGCTTCGAACTTCTCCTGAAAGGACACCCAATCCTTGGCAGTTTGGTGACTCTTCCGATCTTTCAAAGAGTAATTGCATCCCTATACAGATACCCAAAAATGGGCGGCGGGATTCAATAGCATCTAGGGCCATCTGATCAACACCGGTTGTTCGGAGTGCTTCGATACACGTTCCGAAATTTCCAACTCCCGGCAGTACAACACCATCGGCCTTTTTAACCACTTTAGCTTCGGCAGTGAGGATCGCGTCGGCGCCAGCTCGTTCTAAAGCTTTCTGCGCTGATCTTAAGTTTCCGATGCCATAATCGAGCACCGCAATTGTCGGCATATTTATAGAACACCCTTGGTCGATGGTATTTGACTTCCGCGCACTCGAACGGCATCCGATAAAGCTCTTGCCATACTCTTGAATAATGACTCGATGATGTGGTGGGTGTTTTTCCCTCGCACCAGAACTTGGTGAGCAGTGATGTCTGCACAGCTTACAAATGCCCGCCAGAATTCCTCCACCAATTGAGGGTCGAATGGGGGGTCACTAAGGATCTTCTGCCCAGGAGGGTCAATTTCGTAATGCAGAAATGGCCTTCCCGATAGGTCTAGCGCAATTTCAACAAGCGCCTCATCAAGGGGGCAAGCAGCAGTTGCGAATCTTTGCACGCCTGCTTTGTCTCCAATGGCCTGTTTGAAACATTCCCCAATAGCAATCCCAACATCTTCGACTGTGTGGTGAGCATCAATCTCAAGGTCTCCATTGGCCTGAACGGTAAGATCAAAACCGCTATGCCTTCCCAATTGATCGAGCATATGATCAAAAAATGGTAGGCCGGTGGAGATATTTGTTTTTCCAGTACCATCGATCGCTAAAGAGACGTTAATTTCAGTCTCTTTCGTCGCGCGTGAGTATGTTGCTGTTCTTTGTTCCATTACACCAGTATTGCTTCAAGATGCTCAAGAAACGAGTTATTTTCCTCTGTAGTTCCAATTGTGACCCTTAAGCACCCTTCAAGCCTTGGCCATGACGAACAGTTTCTCACTAAAATTGACCTTTCGAGCAGCGCTTCCCATAAGGATTCACCTGAAATTTTTGCCTCATCACTTGGTCGGAAGAGGATGAAATTCGCTCCGCTTGGCCATTGCCGTACAGGAAGATCGGAAAGCTTTCTTGCCATCCTTTCTCGCTCTTCAATTAGAAGATCTATACGTGAATGCATGTCATCTATATATTGCAAAGCTAGAGACCCAGCAATCTGTTTCATGGAATCGAGATGGTATGGGAGAACCACATTTCTAACATTTTCGATTATCTCACTTGGTGCTACTACATATCCCAGGCGGATTCCTGCCATGCTCCATGTCTTCGAGAAGGTCTTTGTTACAGCTATGTGAGAACCCTCACGGATGAGATCAACGGCTGACCAATCAGAAAATTCTCCGTATGCTTCATCGATAATAACGAGAGTCCCAAGACTTGAACATCTCTCGATAACCGACTCGACGAACTCTCTTTCTGCGACTACACCTGTGGGATTATTCGGTGAACATAGGAAAAGCACATCTGGCCCTTGTTGAAGTACAGCATTAACAGTTGACTCTTCTATAGTGAAATCTTTGCTGCATTCTCCAATAATCACTTCGGTTCCAGTAAGAGCCGAGATGTGAGAGTGGAGGGCATACGTAGGTTCAAACACCGATGCTTTTCTTCCAAACCCTCCGTATGTAAGTAATAAACTTTGGAGGACTTCATTAGATCCATTCGCTGCAAGCACCATGCTGGAATCTACATTGTGAAATTTAGCTATATCACGATGGAGTTGGCTTGCCATTCGGTCTGGATAACGGTTCCAATTCACCTTTAATAACTCTTGCCCTAGATCTTCTGCCAATTTGATAGGCGGTGGGATCGGACTTTCATTTGTGTTGAGTCGGATTTCAACATCAACCTGTGGGGAGTGGTACCCGTCAAGCAAAGAAAGGTCGTCCCGAATTTTTGGCAAGTTCATGACTCTCCTTCCAATCTAATTCTGATGGAGTCAGCGTGTCCGCTAAGCCCTTCTGCTTCAGCGATCTCTATTGCGCTTTTACCAATCTTCTCAAGTGCTGAATCTTTAACTGAAATTATGTGTATGTCTTTACAGAAATCAGCAACAGTTAAGGCGCCCGCAAAACGGGCACTCCCATGAGTTGGTAGGACATGGGATGGTCCGGCTACGTAATCGCCTACTGAGGCCGGAGACATGTTCCCTAGGAACACAGCACCCGCATTTTGCAAAAGGCCTAAAAGACTTCTTGGCTCAGATGTCATTAGCTGCAAATGCTCTGGGGCGACGGAGTTTGCAACTTCCATGGCTTGCTGTGGGTCTTTGACTAGCACTGCATATCCCCCATTAGCAAAAGTCTCAGTAATCATCTCTTTGCGGCTTGAGACCGAAACCATCGACTCTAGTTCTGACAGAATTTTCTCGATTACTTCCTGCTTCCAGGAAATTAGCCATGCCAGCCCATCTGGCCCATGTTCAGCTTGAACGATTAGATCAATGGCCGCATATTTGGGTGATGCACTCTCGTCGGCGATAACTACGATTTCAGAGGGGCCAGCAAAAGATGACGCTACCCCAACATCGCCAGCTACTTGTCGTTGCGCTGTCGCCACATAGAGATTTCCTGGCCCAACTATGACGTCTACAGGTGGAATTGTTTCAGTTCCATAGGCCATCGCTGCTATCGCCTGAGCCCCACCAACCGCATAAACGGCCGTTACTTCTGCAATCCTTGCAGCTGCCAGCGTTGCTTGGCTGACTAGACCAGATGCATCTGGCGGAACACAAACTATGATCTCCTTGACCCCAGCCACCTTTGCTGGAATAGCTGTCATTAGAAGCGTTGAAGGATACGCTGCCCTGCCACCGGGAACATAGCAACCTGCCCGCATAACTGGCTGATGCTTAGTTTCGATAGCAATTCCTCCATCGTTTATTTCTTCAGTTTCCAAGACCTGGGTTTTATGGAAATTCTGAATCCGATTCGCTGCAACCTCTAACGCTTCTCTTAGTTCTGCCGAAATGGAATTTAACGCTAATGTAATTTCTGATTCGGGAACTGCTAGATATTTAGGTGTGCGCCCATCGAACTTCTCTGCGTACTGACTAAGGGCACTATCCCCACCCTCTCTTACGGTTGCAATAATTTCAGCAACTAATTCTTCTGGAGCAACTCCTTCTATATTAGATTTTGGCAGTGATGCAGTGACTTCTTCATCGGCAACTCTGGTAAGGTCGAGTTTATTTAACATACCGTCTACGGTATACGCGGGAAGGGCTACTTGGGGAGCATTTTCCCTAGGAACACGATTATGAAAAACAATGATGACAAACGCGAACAAGGGATAGCTGAAATATCTTCCGCAGGTTTTCAAATTGATGACCTAATTTCCCGAATCGTGACTGTCGCTAAAGATATGGAAGCTTCAGGATTTGAAAGCTGCGCACATGAATTATTCGAAGTCGAACGTTCACTGATTTCAGCGAATCGAAGATTACGAAGAGCTGCTGCCGACCTTAGAGAGTAAACGCGCTAGGGCAAAAATAATTCAAGGCACATTCATTGCAATTGGGTTTTCGTGCAAAGCAAACTCGCCTTCCATGTAAAATTACACGCAAACTAAATTCTCCTCGCTCTTGCGCTGGAAGCATTGGGTTTAATGCCAACTCGATCTTTACGGGGTCATTCTCCTCTGTAATAGCCAACCGTCGTGCTAATCGACCCACATGGGTATCAACAGGAAGTCCAGGAAGTCCAAGAGCAACACTGCGAACAACATTTGCAGTTTTCCTGCCGACACCAGGAAGGGAAACGAGATCACCCATAGATTCAGGCACTTGACCATCAAATTCCTCTACCAGTCGTTGCGCCATTCCGACAAGATTTTTTGCTTTTCCCCTAAAGAGGCCGATGCTATTTATATACGTTTCAACTTCCTCTACATTTGCAACCGATAACTCCTCCGGGTTAGGGAAGCGCTTAAATAGATCCGGCGTTGCTTTATTCACAGATACATCTGTAGCTTGAGCCGAAAGAATCGTAGCAGCAAGGAGCTGAAATGCATTCTTATAGTCCAGTTCGCATTCAGCGTCTGGATATTCTGTTTTTAATTCTTCATGAGTTCGTAAACATCGGCCCTTAGGAGTTCTTGGTCTTGCCATAATTTCAACATACAGCAGCTCATGCCCGATAGTTTGGAGATATGGCAATTGTTATCTCTTCCACTGCCCCTAGAGGTTATGTACTCTCAATCACAGTTACAGACGGACATGACCGTTCGACTTTGAACCAAGATGTTAGCGAATTGTTGAATAGTTCTAGATGCTCTGAGTTTCAGGAGGGAGATGAGATTCAACTTTGGATTGAGAATTCGGATAGCGAAGACCCTGACCGAATCGCCTCAACTGGGTTTACTCCATATCGTGACTTAGTTCAGCTACGCTGTTCTTTACCAGTTCAGGAGTCATCGCTTCAAACTAGAAATTTTGAATCCGGTATGGATGATGATGCCTTTCTCTCGGTCAACAGTAGGGCATTTGCTTGGCATCCTGAGCAAGGGGACTTGAATAAATCTAGTCTCGCAGAACTGAAAAATGAAGAGTGGTTTGATCCAGAGGGTTTTCTCCTTCACGAGCTTGATGGCCGTCTAGCTGGCTTCTGCTGGACAAAGATCCACAAGGATCACCGACCTCCGCTCGGTGAGATTTACGCTATTGCAATTGATCCGGACTATCACGGAATTGGGCTTGGGAAACCGATGACTGAGGCCGGCCTGAATTACCTTCACTCGAAAGGTATTTCAACAGGAATGCTTTACGTCGAGTCCGATAACATTCCTGCACTGCGAATATATGAAAAAATAGGATTCACACGTTTTCTCACTAATCGTGCTTTCCGATACCGTGTATAAAGCCCACAAGCGAAGGTACCGTTCAAACATATATGGCAGGTAAGGATAACGATATGAATATGAATCTAGGCGGAGATAACCTTCCTGAAGGTAAAGAGAAATATGAGGCAGTTCAGGAAATGTTCGACCGGATTGCCCCTCGTTACGATTTCGTCAACAGGATTATGACTTTTCGACTTGATGTTCGGTGGCGAAAAAAAACAGTTAAGGCGCTTGGACTTCCTCGTGAGTCTATAGTTGCCGACCTCGCATGTGGGACAGGTGATTTCTGCGTTGAGTTGGAGAAAGCTGGGATGCTTCCGATTGGATTCGATTTCTCTTTTGGAATGCTTAGCGCTTCCCCATCTTTTTCAATACTTTCTCAGGCCGATGTCCTCCGACTACCAGTTCGGGAGAATTCACTTGACGGAGTGACATGTGGATTTGCTCTTAGAAATTTGACTGAACTTCCCGCCTTCTTCGAAGAAGTAAGCCGAGTGCTCAAGGCAGGTGGAAGATTTGGCTTTTTGGATGTTGCAGAACCTGAAAATCGTTTTTTGAATTGGGGACACCATCTCTATTTCGATCGTATCGTCCCTAAAGTCGGAGCTTTGTTTTCGGATAAGTCAGCCTATTCGTATCTACCGAGATCATTCTCTTACCTACCTCCACATCAAGAGATAATTAGCATGATTGAGAAAGCTGGATTCACTCGAGTGGAACGGAAACTCTTTACTCCGGGGTCAACTCAGTTATTCACTGGAGAGAAGGCCTAGGTATCTATTATGAACTCAGGACTCCACCATGTTGCCCTGAACGTAACTGATGTAAAAATTGCTGTAGATTTCTATTTGAAATATTTTGCTTTTGAGGAGGTGCCCAAACCAAATGATAGGGCGGGTGCTTGGCTTCAGGCAGTTGATGGGAGCCAGATTCATCTTCGCAAGGCTGAAGTTCCTGAGGACAATGGTCAACATTTAGCTTTACTCGTTGAAGATATCTACAGAGCTTACGAAACGCTTCTTGAAGGCGGAATAGCTGTAACGCCCCCGTCTCCAATCGGCTCCTCTTTGCAGTGTTTTCTTCACGACCCTGCTGGAAATCGTCTCGAGATCCATCAATCTAACTGAATCAAAGGCCAGCGATTAAACCTATCGCAAGCAGAAGACCCGACAGCATATGTAATTTGGCCGTATTTTCGAGAATTTTAATCAAGTCTGGTGAGGTTGTTTTTGTGTAGATATCGGAAATTAATTTCAGACTTAAGGGAAGAGCTGCAAGAACTATTAGTACTAAAAGCGTGTATAAAAAAGCAACCAATAGGCACGTTCCTGCTGCCCCCAGAAGCATGAAGGCATAAAGCATTTGGGTTTTTGACTTCCCGAGTCGAACAGCGAGCGTGCGCTTACCTGTCTTTGAGTCAGTTTCGATATCCCGAAAATTGTTCACTACTAAAAGCGCCGAAGCTAATAGTCCAACAGGAATACTACAAACAATTGACGATATTTCGATCTTTTCTATTTGAACAAAAGCGGATCCAACTGTTGCGACTAGTCCGAAGAAAACAAAAACAGAAATCTCGCCGTAACCGGAGTACCCATATGGTTTCGTTCCTCCCGTGTAAAACCAAGCGGCCAGGATAGCTACGAGCCCGATAGCAATCAGCCACGGGCTTGTTATAACAGAAAGAATAAGTCCGACTATTGCGGCTACCAAAAATGATATTACAGCTGCTAGTTTGACTTTTCTGGGTTCAACTAGTTCTGAACCTACAAGTCTTCTTGGCCCGAGCCTGTCTTGATCAGTCCCTCGAATACCATCGGAGTAATCATTCGCATAGTTAACACCGATTTGAAGAGCTACCGATACTACAAGGGCGAGAAGGAATCTCAATAGGTTGAAATTCGTTTCAACTGATTAAGTCCCTACGAGAACTGGAACTATCGCAGCTGGAATAGTTTTCGGGCGAGCGCCTTCTACCCATATGCCGAGTTTTTGTATCGACTGCATCAATGGCTTTAGGAAGCAGCTCCTCCAAGTATGGCTTTTACTTCAAGGAACTCTTCGAGACCGTGCGTTCCCCATTCTCTTCCATTTCCGGACTGCTTGTATCCGCCGAATGGTGCATTGAAGTCAGGGCCTGCGCCATTAACATGCATGTTTCCCGTTCGGATTTGGCGCGCTATTTCTACGGCCCGGTCATGACTTCCAGAAATATATCCTGCAAGCCCATATACTGTGTCATTTGCGATAGAAACTGCTTCTTGATCGTCTTCGTAGCCAATCATAGAAAGGACAGGGCCGAAGATCTCTTCTTGAGCTATTTGCATATCATTGGTGACATTCGCGAACAGAGTTGGCTTAACGTAAAAGCCCTTCTCAAGCCCTTCTGGTCTTCCAGTGCCTCCACAGACCAGTTCTGCTCCTTCATCAATACCAGCTTGAATAAGCGCTTGAATTTTGTTCCATTGGACTTCTGAAACCACGGGACCGATGGTAGTCCCGTCGCTAGTAGGGTCTCCAACCGATACCGCCTCCATCGATGCTTTGGCGATTGCTTTAGCTTCTTCCATTTTTGAATTAGGGACGAGCATTCTTGTTCCAGCATTACAGGACTGTCCAGAGTTCATGCACATTCCGAAAGCATCTCTGCCAACAGCTTCTTCAAGATTTGCATCATCAAGAATAATATTCGCTGATTTGCCTCCGAGTTCCTGCGCAACTCGCTTCACCGTTGGAGCGGCGTTCTTTGCGACTTCGATTCCCGCTCTAGTCGATCCAGTAAATGACATCATATCTATGCCAGGGTGGGATGACATATATGATCCAACTGTCGGCCCGTCACCATTCACTAGGTTGAAAACGCCTGCAGGAACACCGGCTTCGTGCATTATTTCAGCGAAAATAATGGCGTTTAGGGGTGCAACTTCAGATGGTTTCAGCACCATGGTGCAGCCAGCTGCTAAAGCAGGGGCTACTTTACAAGCTATTTGGTTGATGGGCCAGTTCCATGGGGTGATCATCCCTACAACACCTATTGGCTCCTTAACGATCAGATTTTTTCCCTGTTCTTCTTCAAATTGAAAATCAGCTAATACCGCTGCCGTTGTTGCGAAGTGAAATAGTCCAGTTCCAGCCTGAGCAGCCTTTGCTAAACCATTTGGGGCACCCATTTCTGAAGTAATTGCTGCTGCAAGGTCTTCAGATCTAGCTCCAATAATTTCGGTAATCTTGTTAAGTAACTCCATTCTTTCTTCAACTGAAGTTTGTGAGAACGAATGGAATGCTTCCTGAGCGGCAGCGACGGCCGCGTCGACATCATCATGGTTACCTAGACTGATCGTTCCTACAGCCTCTTCGGTAGCAGGGTTAATGACTTCAATAGTCTCTGATCCAGAGGGGATAACCCATTCACCGTTTATGTAGAACTTCTCGTTATTGCTCATTTTTACTTCCTTTATCGCCTACAAAAAGACTACACGCCGTCTGTAATCTCTAAAAATTAAGGCTCTAGGGAAGAGCACTATCTCGGCTAATGGCAGCTATGGAGAAGGAGTCAGGTCAAGTTCAGAAGAATAGTATGGTTAAGCAGCTTTTTCTAAAATGTGGACCCCACAGGCTGAACCGAGACCGATGACATGCGCTAGGCCTACTTTCGCTCCTTCAATCTGCCTATCCCCCGCTTCTCCTCGTAAATGCATGACGATTTCATGAATATTTGCGATTCCGGTAGCAGCAATAGGGTGTCCTTTTGATTGCAAACCACCTGATACGTTGACAGGCTTTGTCCCATCACGCCATGGGGCGCCAGATTCGAAAAAATCGACTGCTCCGCCTTGTTCACAGAGCATGAGGTTGTCGTAATGCACTAGTTCTGCGGTGGCAAAACAGTCATGGAGTTCAACTAGGTCTAAGTCTTCGGGTCCAATACCTGCTTGCTCATATGCCTGTGTCGCTGCGTTACGAGTAAGAGTATTAACGTCCGGAAGGATTTGGCACCCTTCTTCCCAAGGATCAGAAGTCAGGACTGATGCGGAAACCTTGATGGCCCTCTTCTGAACTTCAACTGGCATGGATTTCTTTTTTTCATCATTTACGACAATCATTGCAGCCGCCCCATCACAATTTCCGGAACACATTGGTCGAGTATTTGGGTATGCGATCATGACATCGTTCATGATTTCGTCCAGCGTAAATCTCTTTTGATATGCAGCAAGAGGATTTAACGTTGAGTGTGCATGGTTTTTTTCAGAAATACGTGCGAAGAGCTCAAAGCTAGTTCCGCCGTATTTATGGCCATACTCCATTCCTACTTGGGCAAATACGCCGGGCATGATATTAGTTCCTATTCGACCTTCGGTTGAGCCAATCGCTCCAAAGCGGCCGTTAGGTTCCCAAGTTTCTGATTGAGGTTTTGGCCCTCTCTGGCCAAGAAGACCAGCGCCTGCAAGTTTTTCGACCCCTACTGCCATACCAACATCAGCTTCTCCAGCTTTGACGGCCATAATCGCTACGCGAAGCGCTGTTGCTCCAGTAGCGCAAGCATTTGAAACATTAAAGACAGGAACGCCGGTTTGGCCGATTTGTTTTTGTAACTGCTGCCCAATTCCGGCTCCTGCGTTCATCAAGTTACCAACGCCCAAAACTCCTATGTCGGACATTGTCATTCCTGCATCACGCAGAGCGGCGACGCTAGCTTCAGAGGCCAAATCAACAACGTCTTTATCAGGGTGTTTACCGAATCTTGTCATGTTGGAACCTATTATCCAGATATCTTCCGATCCCATTACTTGCTCCTTTTTTGTTTATTTCACTGGGGTAAAAGCAAACGCTATTGCCTCAGTTCCTTCACTGTCCTCACCCATAGA
>PBPU01000040.1 GCA_002724825.1 Acidimicrobiaceae bacterium | reverse complement strand
TGGTACACACTCAAAAACGCAATGAATAACCCGAAAGGCCCTCAAAACCCGCTGCCAATATGCATAGGCGGCGCAGGGCTGAGAAGAACCATACCCGCTGTCGCAAAATACGCCCAGCACTGGAACTACGGATCCCAAACAATGTCCCTACACGACTTTCAAAAAAGACATAAAGTTTTTCTTCAAGCGTGCGATGACATAGGTCGAGACCCTAACGAGATAACAATCTCTACTCTCCTCCAGTATTCTGGCGACATCACAGCAACAATAAACCAAGCTGCAGAATTTGAAGATGCAGGCGTGAACCTAGGGATAGTTTCGATCCCTAAAAATGAAGACCCATCCGTGATAGAAAAGATCGCCGAGGGGCTAGCGACGCTATAACTTATTGCAGGAATTCTCTGGTTCCGATAGCGCAATTCACCAATTTCTCGTGAATAATGAAGACATGATAGATATTGAAACCTTTACCGCCCAAGCAAAAGAATGGCTTGACAACAACGCTGAACCTAGGACGACAAACGACCACGGGCAACGCGAAATGGCATGGGGGGAAGGAGAATTCTCCGTCTCTGTCTTCCACAACTTAACCTTCGAAGAAGAAAAAGCCGTCATCGATGGAGCAGTCGGATGGACAAGAAAAAAAGCCGAAGTCGGCTATCACAAAATAACGTGGGAACCCGAATACGGAGGAATGGGCCTATCCAAAGAACACGAAAAAGCCTTCCACCAACTCGAAGCGAAATACATAACGCCCGATGGCCACGAAACACATAGTGTCACAACGCACCTTATGGCACCATCAATCAAACTCCTCGGCACCGAACAACAAAAGAAAGACTGGGTCGCCAGTTGGGCGGCAGCCGAAGAACTTTGCTGCCAACTCTTTTCCGAACCAGGAGCGGGATCAGACTTAGCGAACGTATCAACCAAAGCTGACCGAGACGGAGACGAATGGATCCTTAACGGGCAGAAAGTCTGGAGCTCCGGAGCTCAATTCTCACCTTGGGGTATGGCGGTGTGTAGGACAAATACCGACATACCCAAACACAAAGGCATCACGGTCTTCATCGTTCCGATGGACGCCCCGGGCTTAGAAGTCCGACAAATCAGACAAATGAGCGGAGGAACCTCCTTCAACGAAGTGTTCTTCACAGATGTGCGTGTTCCAGACGCCTACCGCGTAGGAGATATCGGAGAGGGATGGAAAGTGGCTCTCACAGTTCTCGGTTTTGAAAGAGGAAGCAGCAATGGAAGCTCTCGCGTCGGCGGAAACTGGGCCCAGGCTAAAGGACTCGCCCAGCACCTTGGCGTTACCTCAGACCCTGTCGTCCGCGATGATCTCGCCCGTCTGTACTCTCAGTACCGCATCATGGCATTAAACAACCAACGGGTTGCAGCACAAACCAAAGCCGGTCAAGCACCAGGCCCTGAAGGTTCAATCTCAAAAATGATTTGGGTTAAATCCATGAACCTCATGAGTGATGTCATTACCAAAATACTCGGTCCTCGTATAACCGCTGATACAGGAGAATGGGGAACATATGAATGGAACGAGCATCTTCTCGGAGCGCCCGGCTATCGAATAGCTGGCGGATCCGATGAGATCCAAAGAAATATTGTCGGAGAGCGTGTGCTGGGACTTCCAGGCGAACCAAGAACCGATAAAAATGTTCCCTTCAAAGACATCCCCAAGTAGACACTTTGCCCGAACACCTACGTTTCACTAAGGTAAGGGAATGGAAAAAGAAGTAACCGTCTCAAAAGAAATAGCAGCAACCCCAGAGCAAGTATGGGACCTAGTAACCGACCTTCCCTCTATGGGGCGGTGGTCTCCAGAAAACGATGGCGGTGATTGGATTAGAGGAGCTACGGGCCCAGCACTGGGAGCAAAATTTAAAGGCAAGAACAGTTGGGAAGGAAAATCGTGGAAGGCCCCCGTTACTATTACCGAATTCGAAGCGCCGAATAGATTCGCATTCGAGATGAGAATTCCACTCATTGGGGGATCAGACTGGAGCTTTGACATAGAATCAACTGACAGTGGCTGCAAAGTCACACAGACATGGATTGACCAAAGAACCAAAGCTCTTGAAGTAATCGGGGGAAAGGTAAGCGGAGTTCCTGACCGCGCTTCGCACACACGCATGTCAATGCAGACCACCCTTGACAATCTCGCTAACGAGCTCGAATCCTAAGGAAGCTCAAACTTCCAACTTCAACCCCAGAAGCTTGTCAATATGCTTTGCCCAGTCGACTGCTGATGGGCGCTCTTTAGATATCAAACTGGCAAGATTCTTCACTTCCGGATGACCGCCCCCAACAACAGCGACTTGAGTTGAGGTTCGTGGACTGCCATGCGAGCCGTGCAGGTCATCTAACCAAGGGCCAAAAACGTGCCCCCTCTTACCCCAAACCAATGTATGACGATCATCAAGAATAGAAGCCCCCTCCACTTCGTCGATGCTTGTCAACGTAGCTACATCAGGGCCATCGAGAACAACAGCGCACGTCCCTTCGTTCTCAACAACACCAGAAAAACCCTTATCTGAGAGAACCTTGGCGAGATCAAACCCGTACTCAATAACCTCTTCTTGGTCGTGGTCACTCACGACAATCATGATCGTTTCATCCCATCTCGGTTTGCAACGCTCTACTAGTTGCCCAAATGAGGCGTCAGTCTGGCGAATTCTTTCTCTCGTCTCCATCGAGTCAGGCCCGAACAAATGACAGACAGTGTCCGGTTCATTGAAGTGAACAAACCCAAAATCGGACTCCAACAGGCCAGTGGAATCCACGGCATCAAGGACTGAAGTATCAGCGGCATACCGAAATTCATCAAGCTCAACGTCTTGTCTTTCACCATCAGGAGGCCAACAAACGTCTGCCTCATTAGCCCCCATCACTCCGACAAGTTTGTGGTCACCAACAACGACTGCACTCGATACCCCGGATCGATCAGCAGCTAGGAACAAGGTGTCGCCCTGCGGTCCGATTTTTGAGGAAATGACGAATTGTGAACCATCCCATACCCGATTGACGAAGATCCCATGCGATGACGGGTCTCTACCCGTAACAAAAGACGCGTGATTAGGGTATGTGGCAGTCGATAAAACAGCCCTCCCACCTGACGGATTCCAACCACCACTCTTCACTAATGCCCATAGATTTGGAGTCCATTCTTCGCTCACCCAATGGTTAGGTAACGCATCAATAACAACAAAAATAACCCTCACGCAATAGATAGTAGGCAAGGGACTCCCTCAGTACTAACTAGCTTTCGGAAGAATCGTCGTTGGAGGGAAACATTTCCCGTAAACGGACTTTCGCAGTTTCGACATGCGAAGTAAAAACAGCTTGAAGGGGAACCGACCAGAAACCGCCAGAGTACGAAACAACCATCTGCACGGAACATCCCATGTCACCTTTCTCACTTATGGTGACATGAAGGTCCCAATCAGAATGATCTTTTGAATCGGTTTCCTTGCGGGAGAACCGGATTAATTTCGGAAAATCCTCTTCAACACGCACCATGCGAAGTTTCTTCAATCTAGCGAAAGGACCTACTTGCGCTCGAAGCGTAACTATCCAACACGTGTCGCCGGTGTCAATATCGACCGTGTCGATAAAGCCAAGCCAGTTCTTATAGTTTGCAAGGTCCGCAAGTGCAATGTAGATCTGTTCAGACGACCCATTGAGATCCACCTCAATTACCTGCCTCACAAAAATCCCTTCCAGCCTTTGAAATCTTTCCTCTTATCTCAGAGGATGCGACATCGGGTGTTAACTCCTTTATCCTAACAATGTGAAAGCAATAACTGCCCAGATCGATCTTGGAATTGATCCCACCGCCATCGGGGCAAGAGGTACCCTCTGGAAGGACACTGAAACTACCCTTGCCGGAGTAGGGGAAGCAGTAAGAATTCCGATCGATCGGGCTGGCGGGGGAGAAGCAGCCCAAAAAGCCCAAGAGCACCTATCCAGTATTATTTCATCTTCAAAAGAAGATCAGATATCTGGCTGCGACCTTGTAGCTTTTGCAGCATTTCCCTTTGACCCCACATTGCCAGGAGAACTGATTATTCCAAGAATCCTTTTGCGCTCACTACCTAATGAAGAACTATCAATGACGGCAATCAGCGAAGAAGGTCTATCTCTAGAAGAAGCTACTGAAGAGATTATTTCACAAGCCAATCAACCAGATTTATCGAACCCGACTCGAGCTGACATCAAATCTCTCATCCCCCCCGATGTATGGAGAGATCAACTCGCCACCGATGTAATCAACCGGATTCAAGATGGCAAGCTAGAAAAAATGGTTCTCGCAAGAGAGATTCAAATTACAAGCGATACCGACATAAATGTAGCGCAAGTAGTTCACAATCTCGCTAAAACAAACCCCAATGCAATGATCTTTTCCGTCGACAAATTTATCGGAGCGTCACCCGAACTTCTTGTTTCGCGAAAAGACGATGTGGTTCAAGCAAACCCGCTCGCTGGAACCGCAATACGACTCACTGACGAAAAGGAAGATAAAAAATCGATGGATTTCCTTCTCGAATCAGTCAAGGACCAGTATGAACACCAAATAACCATTGAATGGCTTTTAAATGAACTACTCCCATTCTGCTCATACATCGACGCAGATCCAGAGCCTCGGATTGTTTCCCTACCTAACGTTCACCATCTCGCCACTAAAGTTCACGGACGCCTATCTGCCCCATCAGCTTCAGTGCTGGAGCTCGTATCTGCCCTTCATCCAACTCCCGCTGTTGCAGGAAAACCCCAAGCTGAAGCTATTAACCTAATCACAGAGATCGAAAAAGACAGCCGTGGAAAATATGCGGGGCCCGTCGGATGGGTAGACGCCGATGGAAATGGAGCCTTTGCCGTCGGGATCCGTTCAGCACAAATAAGCGGGAAAGAAGCCAATCTTTTCGCAGGAGTAGGAATCGTTGCAGACAGTGACCCCCAGTCAGAGTTGGACGAAACCGATGGGAAGTTTCTCACAATGCAACAAGCAATAATGTCAACAATTAGATAGATCCTAAAGGTGCCTTTCAGATTGCTGTTTTCCGCCAGCAGTGCAAGACTCATAGAATTGCCGTGAAGACAGGAGAAAACATGGAACTTGGACTTGCAGGAAAGCGGGTAGCCATCACAGGAGGATCGCGCGGAATCGGAAGAGCGATAGCCACCAAAATGCTAGAGGAAGGCGCATCAGTAGCAATTTGCGCACGAGGGCAAGAAGGCGTAGATGAAGCCCTTGCGGAACTTCAGGGTAAAGGAACCGTAATCGGTCAAGCCGTTGACGTCGGAAATGGCGATGAATTAGAAACTTGGCTAAATAACTCTGCTGAAGAACTCGGCGGGCTCGACATACTCATAAACAACGCATCCGGCGGCGGCGGCGGCCAAACTGATGAAAAATTCGACGCCAATTACAACGTAGACCTCATGGGACTCGTCCGAGGCGTCCGAGCAACCGAAGATTTACTCGCAGCATCAGGTGAAGGAGCCGTTCTCACCATCAGCTCAACTGCTGCGCTTGAACACTTCGGCCCCGGACCAACAAGTTACAGCGCATTAAAAGCAGCAGCCACTGTCTACGCAGCAGGACTAGCACAAACACTCGCTAGGAAAGGCATCAGGGTCAACACCATCGCCCCAGGGCCTATCTTCTTCGAAAATGGCCCATGGGATAAGATCAAGTCCGGCATGCCAGAATTCTATGAAGCAACAGTCGCCGACCAGCCATCGGGCAGGATGGGCAGTGCCGAAGAGGTAGCAAACGTAGCTGCATTCCTATGCAGCCCAGCAGCTTCTTGGGTAACTGGAGCAAACATCGTTGTGGACGGCGGATACACCAAACGCATCGAATTTTAGGAGGAATTTATGTCTGGAGAAAACCCCGAAAGAGTAGATGCATATCTAGTTGCCGGCGGCCGATACCACGACATTGACTACGCACGGCTTGAACTCCTAAAACTCTTGTCAGAACATCCGCACGTCAAACTAAAAGTAGCGTCGGACTATGAAGACGTCGACTCAATAGCAGCATCACAGTTCCTCGTTTCCTACACCTGCGATATCCGGCCATCCGAACAGGCCCAGATAGCCATCAGAGACTGGGTAAACGAAGGAGGACGATGGCTAGCATTGCATGGGACAAATTCAGCTCTGGATTTAAATCCACCGAATCCAGTATCTACCCCGCGTTGCTTCCCTGTATGGGCTGAACTTCTAGGAACACAATTTATTTCCCACCCTCCAATACAGCCATTTCCTGTGGAACTCGCTGACCCAGACCACTGGTTGGTAGAAGGAATCGAGCCCTTTGAGACCGATGACGAACTCTACCTTTGCGAATACCATAACCGTGACACGCTTCACCCACTCCTGAAAACAGAATGGCTCGGCGAAACACCAGGATTTGAAGAATCTGACTGGCAGAATTGTGACCCCGTCCACCTGATCATGTACCTCAAATCTCATGGGGAAGGCGAAATCCTCTATAACAATCTTGGACACTGCCGAGGCCACTGGGATATGACCAACCTCGGAGTAAAGTACTACCCGAATGTAGAGAGATGCTCCTGGGAAATACCGCAATACCACGAATTATTGCGGAGAGGGATACGATGGGCCCTAGGACAACAAAGCTAATTCAACCTAAAGAGAATTAGCAGGATCATTTCTCGATAAGTACAATAACCTAAATCCTAAAAATCTGATTGGAGCACTAAAACCAATGGCGACGAAACAGCAAAGCAAGATTTCGAAAGCAGTGCTCCTTGACCTGCATCGACGCATGGTGCGCATACGCCTCCTTGAGGAATCTGCAGGGCGCCTTGCTTCGGAAGCAAAAATTCCAGGTTTTATCCACCTCTATGTGGGTGAGGAAGCCGTTGCCGTAGGCGGATGCGTGGCACTTAACAAAGACGACCAAATCACTTCAACTCATCGAGGCCATGGACACCTGGTCGCTAAGGGCGGCCAATTCAAACCCATGATGGCAGAATTTATGGGACGAGCAACTGGCTATTGCAAAGGAAAAGGCGGATCAATGCATATTTCCGACCTTGACCTAGGAATGCTCGGAGCAAATGGCATTGTTGGTGCCGGAGTCCCGCATGCTGTCGGAGCAGCATTCGCAAACAAATACAGGAAAAATAACCTCGTAACAATGGCATTCTTCGGAGATGGATCCACCAACATTGGAGCTTTCCACGAAGCAGCAAATATGGCCTGTGCACTCCACCTTCCAGTGATCTTTATGTGCGAAAACAACGAATATGCCGAATACACCGCACGTGACCGTGTGATGGCAATCACAGATGTAGCCGATAGGGCCGTGGCATACGGCATGCCTGGTGTCATCGTTGATGGAATGGATGTTGTAGCGGTCTACGAAGCTGCAAAAGCAGCCGTTGAACGAGCCCGAAATGGTGATGGTCCTTCAATGATCGAATGCAAAACGTACAGGTTCTACAATCACGCTGGAGTATCAGCATTCGGAACCCCATATAGAACTGACGAAGAAGTTAGAGAATGGATGGAACGAGACCCGATCAAGCTTTTCGAAGCGCAGCTAGAACTAGCGAAAGTACTTAGCGCTGAAGAAGCTCAGGCAGTCCATGACGAAATTCAGGCAGAAGTTGATGAGGCAATAGAATACGCAGAAGCCAGCCCCATGCCCGACCCAGCCACGGACATGCTAACCGATGTGTACACGGAGGTCTCATAATATGACAGCGACAGAAACAGAAGAGCGAATTATTCGCTATAACAACGCGTTTAACGAAACACTTCGCGAACTTCTCCTAGATGATCCAGATATATTCATTGCTGGGGAAGATGTTGGCCGATACGGAGGCGTTTTCCAATCCTTCGCAGGCCTCAACGAAGAATTCGGAGATGAACGTGTCGTTGACACCCCTATAGCTGAACAGGCAATAATTGGACTTGGTATCGGAGCAGCAGCTGTAGGCCTCCGTCCCATAGTTGATCTAATGTTCATGGACTTCGTAATGGTGGCAATGGACCAAATTGCAAACCAAGCAGCAAAAATGAAATACATGTACGGAGGAAAGGCAACCTTGCCCCTAACTATAACGACAACCGGCGGGGCAGGACTNGGAGCTGCCGCACAGCACAGTCAAAGCCTCGAAGCCTGGCTAATTCATGTTCCCGGATTGAAAGTCGTTTATCCCTCAAATCCCTACGACGTCAAAGGCCTCTTAGTTTCCTGTGTGCGAGATGACAACCCAACAATCTTCACCCTCCATAAGAAGATGCTCGGAAGTAAAGGTCACGTACCAGAAGGGCTCTATGAAATACCACTTGGAGAGGCAAATATAGTTCGTGAAGGAACCGACGCTACGGTTGTCGCTATCGGAATGATGGTTGGAGAAGCCCAGAAAGCTGCAGAAATACTCGCTGAAGAGGGCATTAGCATTGAAATCATTGATCCACGGACGCTGCTCCCATTTGACACTGACACTGTTGTCCAATCAGCAAAAAAAACCAACCGGATAGTCATAGTTCATGAAGCAGTTCGCAACGGAGGCATCGGTGCTGAAATAGCCGCCCAGATTCAAGAAGAAGCATTTGACTATCTCGATGCCCCAATTGCAAGAGTGGCTGCCCCATTTTCCCCAGTTCCCTTTAGCCCTGCACTTGAGAATTTCTACGTTCCAAACGCAGAGAGCATTGCTGAAGGGGTTCGAGGCGTTCTATACCGAAACGCTTGAGTTAGAGAGCTGTATGACAACGGTCGGCATAATTGCTAGCCCATCAGCTGGTAAAGACTTACGAAGACTTGTAGCCAACGCTGGGTCGGTTGGCGACGTAGATAAAATATCTTTTATTCGACGAGCTGCCTCTGGAGCCATAGAAGGAGGAGCTACCAGGCTGCTATACCTCGATGATACGCGCCACCTAGTTGAACGAGCCTTAGAAGGCCTTGTCTCACAGCATCAAAAACACGTTGATGTCGAACGTATAGATGTGCCCACCTTAGGAAGCAGCCGTGACTCTGTTCGGGCCGCCGAGGAGCTTTCTAAACAGGAAGTTCCAGCCATTCTCGTTTTTGGAGGTGATGGAACAAATCGCGACATAGCAAAAGGTTGGCAAGATGCTCCTATCGTCCCAATTTCAGTCGGAACTAATAACGTTTTCCCACTAACCATAGAACCAACCCTTGCCGGAATGGCAGCCGGCCTTGTCGCAGGTGGGGTAGTGAAACTTGACAAGGTCGCAGATCGAGCAAAAATCATCCATGTGCATTTTGATGATCGAGAGAATGATAGAGCCCTCGTAGATGTTGTACTTACTGAAGGAGGCTTTATTGGAGCCCGAGCAATATGGGATACAGATGACCTCAAGTCAGCTGTATTTGCTATAGCAGAACCAGCGTCAGTAGGGCTTTCATCCATTGGGGCCGCTGTAAAGAATATTCCCCGAACTAAAGACGCTGGTCTATACATAGAGATGGGCGAAAGCCAAGAAACTGTTCGAGCTCCAATTGCTCCAGGGACCTATGAAACAATCGGTATCACAGACCACCGTGTTCTTCGTCTCGATGAGCAAGTTGTCCTCAAAGGTCCAGGTGTCCTAGCCTTTGATGGAGAAAGAGACCATGTCCTAATAGACGGCCAAAAGGTAAATCTTTCTATCCGTAAAGACGGACCGTGGGTAATTAATCCAACGAAAACAATTGAACTAGCAAACAAAAATAGCTACTTTCAAAGTAAGGCCTAGGAGCATACGTGGCGACAAAAATTCAAATGCCTAAACTCGGTTTAACTATGACCGAAGGAACCATTACTGAATGGGTAGCTGAGGCTGGGTCTTCGGTCACAAAAGGGTCTGTCGTGATGACCATCGAAACAGACAAGGTCGAAGAGGAAGTTTCAGCAGAGGGCGATGGAATCGTTTTTCACACTGCAGAAGTTGGCGAAACACTCGAACCCGGAGAAATTGCCGGATGGTTACTTGCGGACGGAGAAACTCCTCCTGATGGTTCAGTTGCGCCTGCTCCTGTTGAGGAAGTTGCGCCTGCTCCTGTTGAGGAAGTTGCGCCTGCTCCTGTTGAGGAAGTTGCACCTGCTCCTGTTGAA
>PBPU01000039.1 GCA_002724825.1 Acidimicrobiaceae bacterium | reverse complement strand
TCGCCCGAACTCTGAGAGCAAAGTCTGAGGCCTTTTCATGAGCAGCTTGAATTAGCGGAATTACATCCTCACCATCCACGTTAACTTGTGTTGTTGGCGACATCCTAAGAGCTGTGTGGAGCGCTGGACGTTCTTCAGATTGGTTAACAATCTCTCCTTCAAACATTCCAGTAATCTTTTCTTCAAGACCAGCATGGCTGGCCAGATCAACTAGTAGGTGGAGGGTTTTGTCTGCTAAAAATTGCTTCGAGAAATCAAAAAAGAGGTCATCTCTTTCGAACGAAAGAGACTCCACGCGCTTTGAGTCATTAATCAACTCTCTAAGTGAGAGACTACGCACAGAAGAACAGTGTTCCTCTAGCTTCTTCCATTGCGATGATTCGGTTAGATCAACCACACTTACTATGATCGCACGAAAAGTCAGCCAGCGGCTTGTTCTATTGTTTCTTCGTAAGCTTCTTGGGCTTCAGCATTTGTCTCAAGGAATTCAGCGAAGCTGCCAGCAATCATCTGAGGTGATATGCCTGACTCCCACATAGGTAGATTTCCCGACTCAGCCCACATCACATAGGCCTCAAGACTTTCAGGAGACTGGAGACCATGGGTAACTCTCTCATATAATACGACTTCTAAAATCTGCAAAGCTCCCAATGAAGAGAATCCAGGCATAACACCCTGCTGTTGGGAGATGCGTTGNCCGCCTTCACGATCAGGGTCNCCATAAGGAGTACCAGCTGAGGACGACCCATTAACAACCCAAGCTATATGGCTTTCAACATCTGGAAATGTTTTAATAACCTCGCCCTCATTCAGTTGGTATCCCACACCGCCTCCGCCTCCGGCACCATGGCAAGCGGCGCACTGACTATAGACTTCACCGCCTGCAGCAATAACACCCTCATCATTGGAAGAGGGTTCCTCAAGAGTACCCCAGATCATAAATGCCCAGATCGGAAGAAAAAGAGCGACTGGCGCCATCCAGACGGGGATCTTCTTTCTGGTTTTAGCAGCTATTACCCAAGGAGCTACTGGCTTNGGAGGTTCAACTATCTCTATTTCAGGTTCTGATGTTTGCGCTACAGCTGGAGTTGCTTCCTCACTAGATACAGAAGATTCGACAACCGCAGAAGACGACTCCGATGCTCCTCCGTCAGTNCCTTGAAAACGAGCACGAGCTTCGCGAGACCTTTCGAGNAGATAATCAGGAATTTCAACCATGTCAGCCTCTAAGCCCAACACAGAGAATCTGCAATAATTCCGATAATGATGAATTAATTTTCACAAGAAATCCTGAACGCGCTAACGCACAAACCTTTCAATCATCTGATATTTATCAACAGAGAATCTGACCTTTTCAAATTGCTGTGCTGAATACTTTTAGAATAGTCCCTAAAACTAGCAGTTCGCCTAGTCAAGGTTGTGCCTTTTCAGTCGATCTTTTCACTATCTAGGCCATTNAAATGATGAATAGATACCACTAATTAAGATTTCTCGAATTGGAATAGAAGCAAAATAACGAGATCTAACTTGAAATTCACCTAGCAGAAAAACCTAGAAATATCTAACTTAAATAGAGTGATTCACCCTTTTAGTCTTTAAGGGTGCGACGATGTGTAGACAGCCAAAATGACGTGATAAATTTAACTTAAGATTCAATGCTTGAAGGAGCAAAGATTCGCTTGTGTATCACTCACGAGGGGAAGTAAAAAGTGGCTCAACAAAGGCCAATTGATGTAGCAGTAACAAAATTCTACGGAGCGATGATCGTCTCGACCGTAGGTACCTTTGCCATCATTGCCGTTTGGGTTGGACTAACCCGAAGTGCTAACGGCAGACAATTTCCGTATCTCAATACTGCCTTTGTTCTGAGCTGGATTATTTCTGTACTACTAATCGCCGGAATTCTAGAATACGCTCGCCGCCGGCCAATCGATGCGAAGTTAAGTTGGGGNGAAGCAAACATATGGGCNTTCTATGTGTTCCTCCTCCTTTTTTGGATCTACGGAGTCGTACCTCACCAATGGCTGACATTTGCAAGTAACGATTTATCATGGAGAGCTGACCGAGAATTAATAGGGCCGACAGGTTTAGGTTTCACAAATGGCGAAGGAATTTTACAATGGGCTCTTCCTTTTAAACTCAATTATCTTGTCGTTGGAGACCTGATCGTTGTAGTCATGTACGGACTAGCGTTAGTTGCAAATGTTGCCCTTTGGTCCATATGGCAAAACCGTGGAAAAGAAGCCCCGCCAGAAATTGAAACCTCTACTTACGGAAGGCCAATCCTAAGAGAAGGATCATCATAATGGGAGTGACTGACGCCAACCCCCCTATGCCGGAGTTCCGAGATGACTATGTACTGCAGGAAGTTGATGCCGACTGGCTCTCAAAGGCAGTCAAACCAAAACAATTTATTCACATCGACCAGTCAGAATGCATCATGTGCGAAGGCTGCGTGGATATTTGCCCTTGGAAGTGCATCCACATGGTAAGGCCAGAAGCGATTTCTGAAGCGGTAGGAACCGAACTTCCAGGTTCTGACCCATCAGATCATGTAATTTTTACAATCGATGATGACGTGTGCACGCGATGCGCACTATGTGTGGATAGGTGCCCAACCGGGGTGATTATTCTCGGCAAATTAGATGATGCTCCAGCCGGCGGNGATATTCATCAGAGAATGCCTACCCATGGTTATGGATATGGGATGCGTTTGGGGTAGTTATGTTACAAGGTCAGATTTTTAAAGTAGATGAGATAAGGAATTAATGTGCCAAAGCAGTCAATAGGTGAACAGATGAAATCCTCGCAAGCGTGGAATTCTATCTTTCGACCCGGTTCAATTTTTCGGAAAGGATATTCCGATAGTCCAAGAAATAGGTCGTATGTCGTGATGAACAGTCTCATCTATCACCTCCACCCAGTGAAGGTCAAGCGACATGCAGTCAAGGTNAGTTACACCCTGTGCTTGGGTGGGCTGAGCTTTTTCTTGTTCATTCTNCTCACNGTCACTGGCATCTTCTTAATGTTTTTCTATAGGCCCACTGCTGCCCAAGCGTGGGACGATATCTATACGCTTCAAACCTCAGTGACCTTTGGTCTTTTGGTTAGAAATATGCATCGGTGGGCAGCTCACCTAATGGTTCTTACAGTGTTTCTCCATATGGCACGTGTTTTTTATCACGGTGCCTACAAAGCTCCAAGAGAGTTCAATTGGGTTATCGGTGTCATACTCTTGACACTTACCTTGCTACTCTCGTTCACGGGGTATTTGCTTCCTTGGGATCAGCTAGCGCTATGGGCAGTAACTGTCGGGACAAACATGATGGGGTATACCCCTGTCTTTGGGGACCAAGTACGTTTTGTTTTACTTGGAGGAGTAGAGATAGGCACCGATACGCTTCTCCGGTGGTACGTTTTGCATGTTCTGATGTTGCCCTTCGTTGCAGTCATCTTTATGGCAATTCATTTTTGGCGAGTACGTAAGGACGGAGGTATATCCGGCCCTCTATAAACCGGAGAAAATAAATTATGTCTGAAATTCCTGAACATCTTCTTAAACGGGCCCAAGAGGCAAGAGAGCGCGTCCAAGGTAGTGACGAGGGCGCAGCAACAGCAACGGAAGAAAAGGCCGANAGTAAAATACCCGAGCANCTTCTTGAGAGAAGCGTTGCAGCTAAAAGTAAAGAACCCGTAGCTGCTGCCGCTGCCTCTGCACCTGCCGCCGGTTCGGCTCCGCTNCCTCCAGCCGGAAGTGGGCCAGGAGGGAATACTCAGAGACTTCTCACAGTTGTCAAGTCAGGGTCAATTCAAGATGTAAAGCTTAAACCNGTTGACAAAGTTCATGTCTGGCCGCACCTCTTGATTGTCGAGTTCGTAGCTGCTTTAGCGATAACTGCGTTTACCGTTATCTTCTCCATATTTGTAAATGCTCCATTGCTAGAACTTGCGAACTTTAATGAAACTCCGAATCCATCGAAAGCTCCATGGTATTTCTTNGGGCTGCAAGAACTCTTGACGATGTTCCACCCGATGGTTGCGGGAGTGACAATACCCGGATTAGCACTCTTCCTCTTAATTTTGGCTCCGTACATTGACAAAAACCCATCGAATAAACCTGAAGATCGAAAATTTGCAATATCGCTAATGACTGTGCACCTCATGTTCTGGGGTGTGCTGGTCATGATTGGATCTTTCTTCCGTGGGCCTGGGTTCAACTTTGTATTCCCATGGGCAGAGGGGTTGTTCTTCGAACTATGAGTAAAACCTTCTCCTCCATTTCGGCGATAGCCACACAGAGTTCCATCCAAGAAATGAGGATTCTGTGGTAGTTCTATCTATTGCTATCCCAGCGGTCGTAGTTCTTGCACTCCTGCTTGTTTTCGCTGCATCTCGCCGAAACGAAGCTGCAAAGGCTGAAGGCCACCTGAGTAAAGAAACTCTCCAACGCGATGCAAGTGGTGAGAAGCCTGAACTAGAAGAAACAGGGATTTCCCAAATCTCCGGTAAGGAGATTGAGCGAGCAGCTGTCATTGAGCGACAAGGCGGCAAGGAGATCGTCGTACAAGAGCAATCTACTCCGGTGCCTTGGGTTGCACCTGATGAAGAAGCTGTTGGTATTGCTCGAAGGCAGTTCCTGAATAGAAGCATCGTAGCCTTAATGGGAATTTCTCTCAGTAGTTTTGGAGCAGCGGTCCTTGCGTTTCTCTATGGCGGTGGCGGCGGTGGAGGATTTGGGTCCAAAATCTCGGTTGGAAACATTACCGATATTCAGGCTCGCATTGATGCTGCAAACGGCTTTCTCTATGTCCCTGAAGGACGTATGTGGGTTACGAAGTACCCTGCTGGATCAGTGAAAAAAGCTGAGGCAGCCTACTCTTCCCAAGAACTTGCAGGTATGCGATCTGGACTAGTCGCTTTGTACCAGAAGTGCCCACACCTNGGGTGTCGTGTTCCCGAGTGTCAAACTTCCCAATGGTTTGAATGCCCATGCCATGGTTCTCAATACAACCGAGTAGGAGAAAAACGCGGTGGCCCTGCCCCCAGAGGTATGGATCGTTTCGCGATGGAAGTNAAAGATGGCGTATTTATTGTGGATACCGGAACAATCATCCAAGGTCCACCAATTGGCGTAAATACCACTGGACAAGAAGCCGAAGGGCCCAATTGTATAAGTGAGTCCTCACACTAATGAACACAGACAAGAGATAAAGAGAAACCTTAGCAAATGATCATTTTAGCCGCATCAACTCAACGGACTATAGGGCTTGTAATAGCTGTAGTCGTCGCGGTCGGTTTTTCCGTCTACGTTCTATTTAACCTTAGACAAGGTCGCAAAGAAATCGGTGCTGAAGTTGAACTTGCGCCAAACAGAAAACCCTATTACGACGATGACACTCTCGAAACTAAGCGGTTAGATATAGCTTTGGCTGGTGGGGTTGCTACCTTAATCATCATAGCTCTGGCACTTCCCTTGTATTGGTTGGGTGAACCGGGTCGGCAAAAAGGGTTCGACGAATTTACGGAAACAGTATTTGCTAGCAGAGGTGGCGAAGCCTATGAAGAATTGTGCGCACAATGTCATGGAGCCGGAGGTGTCGGTGGCCAGGCAGCATTCACAGTACTCGATGACGAAGGGCGATATATTGCTAGCGTTAATTGGACTGCGCCGGCGCTGAATAATATCCTCTACCGATTTACCACCGATGAAGTTCTACATACGCTGAATTACGGTAGGCCACAATCACCTATGCCTGCTTGGGGAGCTCCGGGTGGTGGACCTCTAACCTCGCAACAACTTGAAACCATCATTGAATATTTGAGTGTGATCCAACTTACTCCGGAACAAATGGAGGAGGAGGTTCAGGCNGGACTTCGAGAAAGTGTTCTCAAAGAAGTTCGAGATCAAAACCCTGATGCGGAAGAATCAGAATTGCAAGAAGCTTACAATCTTCTTTTNTCTGGACTTGGTGATGCTTTAGCAGAGCAAACAGCAATCCAACAAGACTCNGAAGCNGCTGTAGAAGATATCGANGAAGCAAAATCAGCAGTTGAGAGCCTTTTGGATGAATACCTAATCNAACTAGCGACAACAAATGCACAAAAATATGGAGAATANCTATACAACAACCCAGCAGGNGCTGGATCTTATGCCTGCGCCCGTTGNCATACAGCTGGATCTTCATGGAATGCTAACGAAGTNCTGGCTTCGAATCCTTCTCTAGAAGGCCTTATCAATCCTGAGATTGCTGGCGGCGGNGGATTCGGACCTTCACTCATAGGAGTGGAATCTCAATTCACATCAGCGGTGTCTCAATCTCAGTTCATCTCTGTTGGGTGTGAAGCTAATCTTCAATATGGCATGAACGGAGTCTGTGAACCTTCTGGTCAAATGCCTGGCTTCGGCTATAACGCAACTGACTTAGAAGGCTCGATGCTTTCTTCTGAACAAATAGATGCCATTGTCGAATATGAGAGAGGTTTGAAATGATCTCTAACCTCATCTTTTCACCCGTCATAGCAGGAATAAGTTGGGAGCCAGAAATTCGAGGTGCTCTAACNGTTCTTGTCGGTTCGCTAGTACTTTTTGGTTCTGTCTGGCTCATACTCAACACTAANCTTGGAAATCGTCTAGGAACACTTATTTCTCTAGCTGGATTCTTTGGCTGGATGTTCATTATGGGAATCGTCTGGTGGATCTACGGCATTGGCCTGCAAGGCGATAGGCCTACATGGGAACCAAGGGAAATCGTATTCGGCGATCCAAGCGAGTCAGAAAGTGATGTTGCTCAGCTTGGAGCAGATGATATAACTACTATGCGAGCGAGCGAGCTCGTTGAGCTTTACTGTCCGGGGCTTGTGGACGCAACGACTGCNGTTCAACGCCAGCGTTATGTAGAAGATAACACTGACATTGCAATAAATTATGATGCACCAAAGCCATACTGCACAGAGTCACTAGCAGAAAAACTCGCCGTTGATGAAGAGTCACTTGCTGACGAGATGCGCGCAGACAATCTTCAACTAGTCACCGATGCAGGAGATCGTGGAATATCTGACTCGAGAATCTTAAATGATGCAGATCTTGAAGATAAGATTGTTCAGAAAATAGATGACCAGAAACGTAAACTCGGACAACTTACCCTAAGTGACCTTGCAGCTATAAACGGGGACATTATCGAAGATGCTAGAGCCGACGGCATCCTTGATTTCAATGGCTGGAATTTGCTTTCAAGTAGTGCTGCTGGTGAAGCGATAGCTACAGCAGATGCCTTCCTAGTTTCTGATCCAGCAACTCCGTTTTACGGTGGTTCAAGTGATGACTTCTTCGTCCTTGATACATTTCAAAAAGGAGGAAAACCGAAACGAGGGAGTGACGGAATTGGGGATCGAGTCTGGAACGAAATTAGAAACACGGTTGTCTTCTGGCATCCAACTAATACGGTGGTCGTAACCGTCGCGCCCACACTCGACAAAGAACCAATTCCAGGAGAAGCCCCACCATTTTCTGAAGTTGATTCGGAAGGACAACTAGTCAATGTTGTTATGGTTCGAAATCTTGGAACCTTACGTCTCCCTGCAGCCCTCACAACAATTGGGTCAGCACTAGCTTTTGTAGGGTTGTGCTACATGCTTCATCTGAGAGACAAGGAACTAATACGTCGGACGGAAGAATGGGATGAATCACCGGCCACATAGGCCGCGCATAGGAGGGGACATTGTTAGCCCAGTATTTACCAATTCTCGCAATGTTCATTCTGGCGGTCCTCTTTGCTGGAATAAGTCTTATTGCTTCAAAACTCTTAGCTCCACGACGACCTACAGCTTCTAAAGAAGACCCNTACGAATGTGGGATCGCCTCTACCCAAGGCCCNCCGGAGAGATTCCCTGTCAGATTTTTTCTCATNGGNATGATTTTTATTGTCTTTGACGTAGAAATAATCTTCATGTATCCATGGGCGACAGTATTTCGAGAGATCGGCCTCTTCGGTTTTGTTGCAATACTTATTTTTTCTTTCGCTGTATTTGAATCATTCCTCTACGTGATAGGGAATGGAGCGCTTGAATGGGGTCCGCGCAAAAAAATCGAAAAAAAGGATGTCTACAGTCCCACTCGAACAATTCACTCCACTATTCGTCGGGTAGGACTCGAAGGGAGAATTACATCCGAGGGTGAGGCAGCCTAATGCCAAATGTTCCAATTCTCGGAGATACAAGTCGAGTAGCTGACGAAGGCCTTGAAGGCCTTGATCACAATTTCTTGACTGGGAAGATTGAAGATCTTGTTAAATGGTCACGGACTCGAAGTATGTGGCCGGCAACATTTGGCTTAGCTTGCTGCGCATTAGAAATGATGGCGACAGGCGCAGCGCATTATGATTTAGCTAGATGGGGGATGGAGGTTTTTCGTGCATCCCCTCGACAGGCTGACCTCATGATAGTAGCCGGTCGTGTTTCTCAGAAGATGGCGCCTATCCTNCGACAGGTATACGACCAAATGATGGAACCTAAATGGGTAATCTCTATGGGGGTTTGCGCTAGCTCCGGAGGGATGTTTAATAACTACGCACTTGTTCAAGGAGTAGATCAGATTGTTCCAGTAGATGTCTACGCTCCTGGTTGTCCCCCCGGTCCTGAGACATTAATGCATGCCATACTTCAATTACATGAAAAAATTGAGTCCGGAGAAATTACTAGACGTCGTAATCAAAGGGATGCAGGTGCTGGAATTATCGTTGAACAGAGAGATGGTCAAACTGCTACCCAGATGATTGTAGGTCAGCGGGGGCAAGACCAGTGACCGAGAAAGACCNTCAAGAAGATAATAACGCTGAGACAGAAACAAAATCAGTAATCTCTAGTGAGCAAACTATGTATGAGGTCCCGATTTCGAACTCGAGAGGGCAGACCGTTCTCCATCCGAACAGAGATCAATACCTAGATACGATTAAGAAACTTTCGGACGACGGCTACAAGGTTTGTATAGATGTTACTGCTGTTGATTACCTAGAGAACCCTGAACGCGACATTCCAAATTCAATATCACCTGAACGGTTCGAAGTGGTGATTAATTTGTTATCTCACCAAAAGAAGGAGAGATTAAGACTTAGAATTCAAGTACCAGAAAGCGATCCCGTCATTTCTAGTATTTTCGATTTCTATCCAGGGTCAGAGGCTCTAGAAAGAGAAGTTTACGATCTTTTCGGAATAGAATTTGAGGGCCATCCCGATCCGACAAGAATCCTGATGCCAGAGAATTGGAATGGTCATCCACTCCGTAAAGATTACGACGCCGGGAGCATACCGGTNCAATTTAAGAATGCTCCGGGAGCTGGGTGAGGTAAATTCAATGACCCAGAATGAGACAACACTCGAGAGTGAAATGGCAGACAGAGTTTTCCGCCGTGGGGAGGACTCAGCGATTCTCAGAATGTCCGAATCAGAAATTCAGGCTTATCAGCCTGAAGATGACCGAAGAATGGTTGTCAATATGGGGCCCCAGCATCCCTCTACACACGGGGTGCTAAGGCTCTCACTTGAAATGGAAGGCGAAACAGTAATTCGCAGTAAGCCTATCATTGGGTACCTTCACACTGGAATGGAAAAGACAGGTGAACAACTGAGTTATCTCCAAGGCGCCACAAATGTTACTCGAATGGACTATTCCTCACCTTTATTTTCTGANTTAGCATTTTCACTTGCTACTGAGAAACTTCTTGAAATTGAAGTGCCAGAGCGGGCGAAATGGATTCGTATGCTGATGTGCGAACTGAATCGCATAAGTTCCCACTTGCTCTTTCAAGCAACCAACGGAATGGACATTGGGGCAGTTGGAGCAATGATTTACGGCTGGCGAGAACGAGAGGAGGTTCTTAGGCTATTAGAAAAAATAACTGGCCTACGCATGAACCATAANTTCATTCGCCCTGGTGGAGTAGCAGCTGANCTCCCAGATGGATGGCGAGATGATANATTGCAGATTTTGTCAAACCTTCCCGAGCGGCTCGAAGACTTTGATGGACTATTTACTGGCCAGCCCATCTGGCATGAACGCCTCCAAGGAGTGGGCGTAATCAACTCAGAAGAATGTCTTGCTTTAGGGGTGACCGGACCGCTTCTCCGTTCAACAGGATATGCGTGGGATCTAAGAAAAGACATTCCCTATCTTCACTATGATCAGGTAGAATTTGATGTTCTTGTAGGAACNTATGGTGATTGCTTTGATCGNTTTGCTATTCGACTCAATGAAATAAGAGAATCAATNCGAATTGTCCATCAAATTCTCGAGAAGATGCCGGATGGTGATTACAGAACCCAAGATAAAAAAATTACCCCTCCTCCTCGTACTCGTATAGACGAGTCCATGGAAGCCCTTATTCACCATTTCAAGATTTTTACAGAAGGATTCAAAGTGCCAGCTGGTGAAGTTTACGTAGCGGTTGAATCTCCGCGTGGTGAGCTTGGCTGTTATATCGTTTCCGATGGGGGACCCAAACCATACAGAATGCATATCCGTGGACCTTCCTTCACCAACCTTCAAGTGCTCCCTCATATGCTCCAAAATGCTTTAGTAGCTGATGCTGTAGCAGTTATTTCTACAGTCGATCCGATCATGGGAGAGGTTGACCGATGAGTCGACTTAATGAAGAGAACCTAAGAGTAGCTCGCCAAATTCTTTCTTTGTATCCAAAGAAAAAGTCTGCACTAATTCCCCTGCTGCATTTATCGCAGGAACAAAATGGCATGGTTACTAATGAAGCGATGGAACATATTGCTGAGCTTGTTGAAGTGACTCCCGCCGAGGTACTCGGAACCTGCAGTTTTTATGAGATGTTCAAAAGGCATCCCGTAGGTGAATACCAGATCAATATCTGCCATGGAATTTCATGCCACCTCCTTGGTGCAGAGGACGTANTAGATCACGCAGAACAATCTTTAGGGGTCAAAGAAGGCGAAATCACAAAAGATGGAAAATTTAGCTTTGAAGGAGTTGAATGTATCGCTGCATGTACAGAAGCTCCTTGTTTGCAAGTGAATTACCGGTACGTTAACAAGGTCAACCCAGTTGAATTTGATCAACTTATTGCTGANCTTCAAAGCGGACAAAAAGCTGAGATCCCGAAGCATGGTGCCCTCGCAAAAACCAGACAAAAAATAGAATCTGAGAAACTAGCAGGACCCGCAGAAGTTGAAAACGCCTCGCCACCTGCGTGGCTTCAGCGGAATGAGGATGAGCGATGAGTATCCCTCTCATAACTACTAGNCGTTGGGATGTTGAAGACGGACATACCCTAGAGGGGTATCTCCGAACGGGCGGATATGAAGGTCTTCGCCGTGCTCTAGAAATGACACCTGATCAAGTTCATGAAGAAGTAAAGAAAGCTTCGCTTCTCGGTCGCGGAGGAGCTGGGTTTCCAGCCGGAATCAAATGGGGCTTTCTTCCGTCTGACGTATGGCCTCGGTATCTGGTTGTCAATGGTGATGAATCAGAGCCAGGGACATACAAGGACCGCCTCTTAATTGAACGAGACCCTCACCAATTGATCGAAGGTTGTGTGATTACTTGCTTNGCCTTGGGGCTATCTCAGTGCTTTCTTTATGTTCGAGGAGAAATGGCCCACGGACAGGAGCGGGTCGCTTCTGCGCTAAACGAAGCATATGACCATGGATATGTCGGAAGAAATATTCTCGGGACTGAATTCTCGGTAGATGTCATTCTCCATTGGGGAGCGGGAGCATATATTGTCGGGGAAGAGACAGCCTTAATCGAAAGCCTCGAAGGTAACAGGGGTATGCCTAGATTGAAGCCACCTTTTTTCCCAGCTTCGATCGGACTATATGGCAAGCCAACAATCGTCAACAACGTTGAGACCCTTTCTAACATCCCATGGATTATTGAACATGGCGGAGATGCTTTTGCAAAGATGGGGGCTGAGCAATCTACTGGAACAAGAATCTTTGCAGTTTCAGGTCATGTCCAAAATCCGGGAGTTTTCGAAGTTGAATTTGGAACAACAACATTTAGAGATCTCATTATGGGGGACGAGTATGCGGGTGGTATTCGAGATGGTAATTCGATAAAGGCGTTTATTCCAGGAGGAGCTTCTGCCCCTTGGTTCTTCGAAGAGCATTTAGATATTCCGTTAGAAAAAACAGTAGTTGATAAAGAAGGATCGATGCTTGGCTCCGGCGCCATCGTTGTCATGGATGAGACAACCGACATTGTTAAAGCATGTCATAATGTCGTCCGATTCTTTTCGCGAGAATCCTGTGGTAAATGCACTCCATGTAGAGAGGGAACCAATTGGTTGGAAAAGATTTTAGATCGAATTCTAAACGGCTATGGCCGGCCTGAAGATATAGATCTACTTCTTGACGTATGCGACAATATCAGTCCAGGGATCTCATGGCCTCCTAAACAAACAACGATATGCCCGCTGGGGCCATCGGCAGTATCGCCCATTGCATCGGCTTTAAAACGCTATAGGTCAGAGTTCGATGCTTACATAGCATCAAATGCGGTTACGCCTGTTTCAGTAGATGGAGTGTCATCATGACAGAGATTCAGCAAGATTCAGGGCTCATTACCGTCACAATTGATGGGAAGGAGGTCAAAGTAAAATCAGGTGAGGTTCTCATAGATGCTTGTGAGGAGGTAGGAGTTGATATTCCAAGATTCTGTTATCACAAGCGGATGAGTCAAGTTGGTATGTGCCGGATGTGTATTGTGGAAGTCGATACCGGCCGTGGGCCTTCACTTCAACCAAGTTGCATGATGGATGTCAGTGAAGGGATGATCGTTGACACTCAATCAGAAGAAATCAAGAAGGTTCAGGATGGCGTGCTTGAATTCCTTCTACTGAACCATCCACTGGATTGCCCAGTATGTGATAAAGGCGGAGAATGTCCCCTTCAAGACCAAACTATGGCCTATGGGCCTGGAGAAACTCGCTTTGTCGAAGAAAAACGTCATTTTGAGAAACCAATACCGATTAGCGACAATGTTTATCTTGATCGTGAAAGATGTATTCTTTGTGACCGCTGTACGCGTTTTGCCGATGAAGTTGTGGGGGATCCATTAATCCAATTCATTGATCGAGGAAACTCAACGCAGGTCAATACATTTCCAGAAGACCCATTCGCTTCTTATTTCAGTGGAAATATTGTTCAATTGTGTCCAGTGGGTGCTTTAACAGCTAAGCCATACCGGTTTAAAGCTCGACCGTGGGACTTAGAAGAGATTGAATCAACCTATCCGAATCCACTCGGCGACCGGATAGTGGTTCAATCATCTCGAGACCAGGTCTTACGCCTGCAAGGATTAGACAGTGAAGAAGTCAATTGGGGATGGCTGTGCGATAAGGACCGTTTCTCTTTCGAAGCGTTCCAAAACGAATATAGGTTAGACAATCCTTTAGTTCGAGGAGGTGGCCTCAATAAAGCTGATAAATCGGGTACCGGTCTTGTAGCGGCATCATGGGCAGGGGCGATGAGTATAGTTACTGAATCCCTAAACGGTACAGATCCCGATCGTGTTGGTGTAATCGGTGGATCTAGATTAACGAATGAGTCACAGTATGCATGGGCCAAGCTCGCAAAAGGCGTTATCGGAACGGACCATGTCAGCGCTGACCTTGGGGATGAGCTCCCACCGCACGTTCTCCTTGGCTTGCCAAGGGCAACTATCTCAGAGATATGTTCTCCAGGTAGCACAGTAGTTCTTCTTACCCCAGATCTTAAAGAAGAATATGGAACATTGTTTATTCGCCTCAGGGATGCAGCTAAAAATCAAGGTGTTAATATTGTTGAACTCTCACCTATGAAAACAGCGCTTTCTGGCGATGCAGTGGCTTCTTTACATCCGTTACCTGGCGAAATTGGAAACGTAGTTGAAGCGCTTGTTACTGGCGATATTCCCCGGGAAATTGGTGGAGTTTCTGGAGAAGAAATTTCGCAAGCCCATAAATACCTTAAAGACACGAACGTTTACGTTGTTGTAAGTCGTTCCTCCATGGCACAGTCAGAAGTTCCAATTATTGAAGCGCTTACCTCATTTCAAGAACTCGATAACTGCCGCTTCCTTCCACTTGTGCGACGAGCGAACACAATGGGCGCTCTAGATATGGGGATGGCACCAGGCCTCCTTCCTGGGCGGAATACCCTTAGTTCTGGTTCTCCGGTTTTCTCTGACATTTGGACTAACTTGCCCACAGAAACTGGCGCAAATACAAAACAAATAATCCAAAAGGCATCCGATGGAGAAATCGATATTCTTTTCCTTCTAGGNGCTGACCCATTAACTGATTTTCCAAATAAAGCACTAGCTGAAGCTGCCCTACAGAAGGTTCAAACCGTTGTTGCTGTAGATCTATTCGTAACACCATCCGTGTACGAGTCTGATGTGGTTCTTCCTGCTGCATCTTTCCTTGAGGCCGATGGATCACATACAAATGTAGAAGGACGCATAACTCCAATTCGTCAGAAAATTACACCTCCCGGGACTGCAAGGCCAGATTGGATGATTGCTGCCGAGTTAGCTTACCGGCTGGGATATGATCTCGAAATTACCGGTCCAGAGGATGTTTGGGAAGAGATAAGTTCACGTTCTGCGGTCCATGGACGTTTTGATTATGCGCGGCTAGACGATGAACCCGGCNGTTACCTTATAACAGCAACGGGGCGTATACCATTTATTCCAGTAGAGGAACGGATAGAAACAAGGCCTGTTGACTCCTACGCCATGAGGTTAATTTTAGGAANAAGAATGTTTGATAGAGGAACAATCACNCAAATGTCTTCCTCCCTATCTCATCTAGCCGAGCAATCTCAACTGAGAATCAATCAATACGACTTTGAACGTTTGGGTATCAAGGAAGGTACNCATGTGCAGGTCACTTCTGAGGGCAGNAATCTCTCTATCTCTGTGAAAGTAGACAATCGCGTACCAAGGTCCTCAGCTTTAATTTATAGAAACCTTGATGGCGCCGACCCAAGGGAATTACTCATCGAAGAGTCGCACAGTATAGATATCAGAATAGATCCTACGAGTAAGGCGGGCTCATGATCTTCAGCGGGTTGGACCCCCTTTTTTTAGGTGATGCAGGAGCACTTGAAGTGCTNCTCATTGTGTTGCTCAAGGTTCTTGTGGCATTTTCGCTGCTCCTAGTCTCTGTCATGCTTTACATCTGGTGGATGAGAAAATTTATAAGCGACATGCAGAATAGAATCGGCCCAAGTAGAGCTGGCCCATTTGGAATTTTGCAAACACTTGCAGACGGAATAAAACTCTTCTTCAAGGAAGATTTAATTCCGAACAAGTCTGATAAATTCGTATTCAAACTTGCACCATTCTTTTCCTTAGTTCCTGCGCTCCTTGTGTTTTGTGTGGTTCCCGTCGCAGGTGATTTCAGTAGTGGTGGTAATGGAACCGTAACGTGGTTTGGCAACGAGACCTTTGTTCAAGTNGCTGACCCTCATGTAGGTATTCTCTTTGTCTTAGCAATGTCTTCTATAGCTGTGTACGGAATCATGCTTGCTGGATGGTCATCAGGATCAAAGTATCCATTACTAGGTTCTGTTCGAGCATCAGCCCAAATGGTAAGTTACGAAGCAGCTCTCGGGTTAGCTCTTATTGCCGTTTTATTAAAAACTGGCACACTATCAACTCACGACATAGCCCTTCAGCAAAACGGTGGAATCTCTGATTGGGGCCTTGTAATTACAGGGTTTGTCCCATTTATTATTTTCTTCATCGCAACNACTGCAGAACTTAATTCACCACCCTTCGACCTAGTGGAAGCAGAGCAAGAATTAGTCGGCGGGTTCCACACAGAGTACAGCTCAATAAGATTCGCTCTTTTCTTCATGGCAGAGTTCATGAACGTCATCACAATGTCTGCTGTTATGGTCACCCTCTTTTTTGGAGGCCCAAGCGGATACTACCCAAGCTTCGGCCCAGCCTGGCTTTGGGGACTTTTATGGTTTGTAGGTAAGGTCTTTATCTTCGTATCGGTCTTTGTGTGGATGAGAGGAACTCTCCCTCGACCTCGATACGACCAACTCATGGATTTAGGCTGGAAGTTATTGATACCTCTAGCTCTAGGTTGGGTATTGCTCATAGCTGCTCTCGATATCTTCGATGACAGAGGATTTGGAAGTGGGCCGGCACAAATACTGATTGCAGCGATTTGTGTTGTAGCCATATTGGCCTTTGGGGGCCTTCTCATGATCGCAATTCTTAAAGGGCAAGAGAAACGAGAGCAAGAAGGCGAAGAGGTATTCGGATGAGAAATATTAGAAACGGATCTCCTATCACGGGACTTAGAAAAGGGTTTCTCTTATGAGCTTTCTTAATTTCTTTAAAGGGTTTGCAGTCACATTTGGCAAACTAAACCATGCATCAAAATCGGGGAAAGTTGTCACAACAAGCTATCCAGAGGAGAAACGTGTAAAACCAGCCCGACTACATGGGCGCCATGTACTCAATAAATATGAGGACGGAATGGAAAAATGCATAGGATGTGAGCTATGCGCTAGCGTTTGCCCAGCTAATTGTATATACGTCAGAGGGGCAGATAATGATCTAGAAAACCCGACCTCGCCTGGTGAACGCTTTGGTTTTATCTACGAAATCAATTATCTGAGATGTATTCATTGTGACCTTTGCGTTGAAGCCTGTCCGACGCAGGCCATAACAGAAACCAAACTATTTGAATTCTCCTTTATGGATAGAGAGCAAGCCATATATACCAAAGATGAACTTGTTGTCGCAGATGATGGGAAACCACAAAATTTACCTTGGGAAGACTGGCGACAGGGAGAAGATGAATATACATCGGAATGGATGAGGGCAACATCCCCATCAGGGTCAGCTGATTTTGTGGGTTTAGTCCAATGGGCTGGAGAATTAGGATATGGCATTCGTAAACCAGAAAGTAGCCAAGAACATAAAGACAGAAGCAGTAGTGGAGAGACTCTCTCTCCGGAAGAAGAGGGTAGTTAATGGAGGCAGTTGTTTTCTTCATTGCCGCTGGAGTAGCTTTAGCTGGTGCTTGTGGTGTTGTACTTCTTAAGAATCCTGTCCACGCTGCACTGTCTCTTGTCGGAACACTTTTCGGTGTAGCTATTCACTTTATAAATCTCGAAGCTTATTTTTTAGCTGCAGTTCAGGTCATCGTCTACGCCGGAGCAATAGTTATCTTATTCCTATTTGTAATTATGCTGCTTGGAGTTGATCGTGCCGAAAGTATTCGAGCGGAACCCATCATCGGTCAACGCCACTTAGCACTTTTAGCGCTCGCAGCATTACTCACTTTCGGGGTACTAATAGGCGTTGCTTCAAATGGGGAGGTTACTGGAGTGCCTCCTCAAGAAGCCACTTATACGCCTTCTGAAGGAGGACTATCAATAGACGAAGCGAGAGAGGACGATACCGGCAATACAATTGCCCCAAAGGAAAATATTCGCGAAGTTGGAAGATCATTGTTTTCAACAAGGTATGTATTTGCGCTCGAAATAACTGCTCTTCTTCTAACCATTGCGGTTATAGGTGCTGTTGTCTTAACGAGAAGACCCAAAGGAGAATTAGAGCCGCTTCCAGACGATGATCCACCTTCGATCATTCGAAATGATAAAAATAACGATGACCTTCGCCCAACTAGTAGCGATAACGATGCACCAGCAATTGACACAGAGTCGAGCGAGTCTGAAACGTCATCACCAGAGGAATCAGGGGTATCCGGCGAATGATTTTAGGACTATCAATTGGGCCAGAATACTACCTTGCGCTTTCAGCACTTCTTTTCACAATTGGTGCTGGCGGTCTTCTAATACGCCGTAATCCACTTGTCATGTTTATGTGTATTGAATTGATGCTAAACGCAGCAAATCTCGCTTTCATAAGTTTCGGAAAGGAAATGGGAGACCTCGGTGGACAACTATCTGTACTTTTCGTGCTTGTAGTTGCAGCAGCAGAGGTGGTAATAGGTTTAGCTATTGTGGTTGCAGTAATGCGAAGAAGGCCGAAAGCTTCTGTAGATGAAGTTTCGGTACTGAGGGGATAGTTGTGACTAGTCTCGTATGGCTTATTCCTGGTTTCCCACTAATTGGATTTACGTTTTTGCTCATATTTGGAAGGCGCCTCGGAGAGCCANGGGCAGGTTGGCTAGCTACAGCAACTGTTAGCGGGTCCTTCCTCTCAGCATTAGCTGTTTTCTTCGGGTTAGCGACAAAGCCACCCGAAGAAAGAGTCTATGAAATAACTCTCTTTGAATGGATTCCATCAGGAGAATTATCTGTTGGTATGGGTTTTCTGGCTGACCCCTTATCTATAGCTATGGCTCTATTTGTAACTGGGGTAGGGGCGCTCATACATATGTATGCGATTGGTTATATGCATGGAGATCCAAAATTTTCAAAGTTCTTCCTNTATCTCAACCTCTTCGTTTTCGCAATGCTTATGCTTGTACTCGGAGATAACCTCCTTATCACTTTCCTTGGCTGGGAAGGTGTTGGGGCATGTTCGTATTTCCTCATTTCTTTCTGGCATGAAGAGCCTGCCAATGCAACCGCAGGTAAAAAAGCATTCGTAACTAATCGAGTTGGCGACTGGGGCTTCATGGTCGCAATGTTTCTTCTTTTCTTCAATATCGGATCATTGAAGTACAGTGATATCTTCTCCTCGATCATTGAAGCAGATGCATTAACTCAAACAACTGCGACTGCAATAGTCGCAATGCTTTTCATAGGTGCCGCAGGGAAATCAGCCCAATTCCCGCTATATCTCTGGCTACCTGATGCAATGGCAGGACCTACACCTGTATCTGCTCTAATTCACGCTGCAACAATGGTGACGTCTGGTGTTTACCTCCTAACACGAATGAACCCAGTACTGGCTGAGGCTGCAGGGTGGTCCACCGACCTAATATGGATCGTTGGACTTTTCACAGCACTATTTGCCGCAACCGCCGCAGTTGCGCAAAATGATATAAAGAAAGTCCTTGCCTATTCAACGGTCAGCCAACTTGGATTCATGTTTGTCGCAGTCGGATCCGGACTGTACGTTGCCGCTATTTTCCATATGATTACACATGCTTTCTTCAAGGCTCTTTTGTTCCTCGGAGCTGGATCTGTCATCCATGGAATGCATCATGAACAAGATATGCGAAAGTACGGGGCTCTTAGAAAAGCGATGCCGATCACTGCATTTACTTTCATCATCGGATGGTTAGCGATAGCAGGTATACCTCCGTTTTCTGGATTCTGGTCAAAAGACGAAGTCCTTTTGGCAGCTTGGAATGAAAACAAAATTGCATGGGTGATGCTTCTCGCAGCAGCTGTAATGACAGCTTTCTATATGAGCAGACTAGTGTTTATGACTTTCTTTGGAGAAAAGAGGTGGGGAACTGCAGCGACAGAGGAAGAGGCTCATGAAAGCGAAACGGAGAAACACGAAATTACACCTCATGAATCACCGATGGTCATGTGGCTACCTCTCGTCCTTCTCTCGGGCCTCGCAGCAATTGCTGGACTTTTGAATCTGCCTTTCAGCCATGACACAAAACATCTCGAAAAGTGGCTTGAACCAATCCTTTTCGGGAATGAAGTTCACGTTACCGCCTCAGGTCAGACGAAATGGCTACTTGCAGTAATTGCAATAATTGGTGCAAGCATAGGAGTAATTGCTGCCATATTTGTGTATTTGAAGAACAGGGTCGCCACTAGCAAGATTGAACATGCAATTTTGGAAGATGCATGGAGGTTTGATTCGACCGTAAGTAGTTTTATGGGTGGCCCGGGAAGAAAAAGTTTTGAAGCAACCACATGGTTTGACCAGAACATCATCGATGGTGCAGTTAACGGAGTAGGTAAAGTAACTCAAAGAGTGAGCACCAGGTTGAGAGGTGTCCAAACGGGCCTTATAAGAAGTTACGCACTGGGCATGGTCATTGGAGCCGTAGCAATTATCGCATACTTCATTTCCAGGATGGGGTTCTAATGACTTTCCTCAATCTACTAGCAGCATCATCGTCCCAAACGACATTCCCAGTGATACCAGCTCTCGTGCTCATTCCAGTTTTTGGAGCAATAGCTGTGGCTCTTACACCGAACGCTCGAGTAGGCCTGCACAAGATGCTAGCTACGATCTTTACTGGTGTGACAGGAGCTATCTCTGTTTGGTTATTAACCGCCTTTAAAACAAACAGTGAATTTCAATTTCTATCCCAACAATCATGGATCAAGAGTCTCGGTATTGAGTGGTTCGCCGGAATCGATGGAATTTCACTGTTTCTAGTAGTTCTNACTGGGCTGCTATTCCCATTCGTTATCGTTGCGATAAATCCCAGTCACGACCATAAGGCCTACTACATCTGGATTCAGCTACTACAGACAGGATGCATGGGCGTCTTTGTATCTCTAGACCTTTTCATGTTCTTTGTTTTCTTCGAAATTGTTTTAATACCGATGTATTTCTTAATTGGGAAGTGGGGTCATGCCAACGCCAAATATGCGGCAACAAAATTCTTTTTGTACACAATGTTTGGATCCGCCCTAATGCTTGTCAGCATAGTTTCATTAGCTGTTTTNCATTCACAGAACGCTGACACCGCTCTGACATTTAANNTACTCGAGATAGCAACAAATCCAGCTATATCCACTAACGCAGCAAGAATGCTTTTCCTCGGTTTCGTTATCGCTTTCGCTGTGAAAGTTCCCCTATTCCCTGTTCATACATGGTTACCGGATGCACATACCGAAGCTCCAACCGCTGGCTCGGTAATTCTTGCAGGTGTTATGTTGAAACTGGGAACATATGGCTTCATACGTTTCGGCCTCTTTCTTTTCCCAGAGGCTTCCCACTTCTTCGCACCCTTATTCCTAACACTTGGAGTTATCGGAATTGTCTACGGAGCGATAGTCGCAACTATGCAAAAAGATCTCAAGCGATTAGTTGCATACTCATCAATTGCGCACCTGGGATTCATAATTCTCGGAACATTTGCTTTGAATACACAAGGTATCCAAGGTGCCACTGTACAAATGGTTAATCACGGACTTTCAACCGGTGCTTTATTCATGCTCGTTGGAATAATTTATGAGCGAAAACACACTAGGCAGATCTCTGAACTCAGCGGAATGCAAAAATCAGCCCCAGTACTAGCAGGGGTTTTTACATTAGTCATGCTTTCGTCCATAGGCCTCCCAGGGTTAAACGGCTTCGTCGGAGAATTTCTCATACTCCTTGGTGNCTTTACAGCAAACAGATGGTGGGCAGTTGTCGCAGCTACAGGGGTTATCCTTGCTGCCCTCTATCTACTTTGGGCATACCAACGTGTATTCCACGGGCCTCAAAATCCCGAAGATGAGCCAACAAAAGNCCTCNCCAATTGGGAACGTTTAACTCTGCTGCCTTTAATCGTTGGAATTGTATTTCTAGGTATTTACCCCAAACCGATGCTCGACCGTATCGAACCAGCGGTCGACAAACTTGTCTCTCACATTGAAGAGACGATTGAGGNTGGCTCATTNACTGAACCTGTTCCAACTACCCAAAACAGAACTAGTTTCAGCGATCTGCTTATGCAAACTCACGAATCACATGGCCACAACAAGCACGACTCTAGCCANCACGGAGATCACGATGAAGGGCACGACTCTGGCCATNACGGAGATGAGAGTCATTCAGGAGGCCACGAATGAAACAGATGACTTTNTTAGCCCTCCAGTCAATNCAAACACCATCCGTTGCATGGACAGGCTTATTACCAATAATTATCTTGGCAGCANCAGCAGTCTTACTTCTTACGATCTGCTCACTTTTCCCAGATGTAATAACGACCAAGATACTGTCTACTTATACAGCAACTGCTTCACTGGCAGCACTAATTGCTACTTTCCCCTTGTGGGGCAAAGTACAAAATAGTTCCGAAGGACCCTACTCAACTCTTGCAGGAGCGTTTGGGGTAGACGGGTTTTCGCTCTTTGTCACAATGCTGATAACTATCATTGTGATCATTGTCTGCCCCCTCTTATCTACTTTTCTAGAGCGAGAAAACGTAAATGGACCAGAACCGTATGTCTTGTTGCTCCTCGCTGCAACGGGCGGAATGATTATGGCGGGAGCCAATGATTTCATTATTCTTTTCCTCGGTATTGAAGTACTTTCAATATCTTCTTACGTCCTAGTTGCGATGAATTCCAAGCGAATTCAATCACAAGAAGCAGGACTAAAATATTTCATCCTTGGCGCTTTTGCCTCAGGATTTTTACTCTACGGAATAGCCTTACTCTACGGAGCAACTGGATCAACATCGTTTACTGCAATTAAAGCCTTCACCCAACAAGTCGAACTAGCAAATGATGCCCTTTTGCTCGCCGCTTTGGCTTTATTAATTATCGGTTTAGCATTTAAAGTCGCAGCAGTGCCATTTCACTTCTGGTCCCCGGACGTCTATCAAGGATCACCAACGCCATTTGTCGCCTTCATGGCCTCAGCAGTTAAAGTATCTGGATTTGCAGCAATTCTCAGAGTGCTTTACGTGACCCTTGGAGAGTATCGGGCTGACTGGCAACCCGTTATCTATGCAATCGCGATTGCTACATTACTTACTGGTTCTTTACTCGCAATAGTACAAACAGATTTAAAACGAATGTTGGCGTACTCGTCCATAAGCCATGCGGGATATCTATTAGTAGGAACTCAAGCAGCATCTGATCAAGGTGTAAAGGCAGTCCTTTTCTATCTAGCAACGTACGCCTTTATGGTCATTGGTAGTTTCACAGTGGTAGCAATAAATGCCGGAGACTCAGGAACAGAAACAAGTCTGGAGTCCGTAGCTGGTCTAGCTACGAAAAAGCCATTACTAGCAATTTCATTCACTATTTTTCTTCTAGGTCAAGCAGGAATTCCTCTTACTTCAGGCTTCTTTGCAAAGTTTTACGTCATTGAAGCTGCGATAGAAGAAAGGTCGTTCATGCTAGCTATTATCGCAATGATTGCAGCAGTAATCGGAGCCTTCCTCTATCTACGTATCCTTGTAACAATCTGGCTAACCCAAGCAACTGAACAAGAAGACAATGCAAATCTCCCTATTCCATTTGAAATCGGACTAGTACTAGTGATCTCAGTTATCGCTACAATGTTCCTCGGTATTTGGCCAGAACCCTTAGTTGAAATGGTTGAGCGGGCAATTCCCGTACTAGTAGCGAGTTAGGAAATGAGTCATTCAAACTCCGATGTAACAGATCACAACAGCACCTGTAAGGATACAAAATACTAAACGTGTCTTATCTCAAAAAAACAATTAGAACTAAACCTCATTTAACCACGTTTAAGGCTCTACTTTGGGCTATCTTGAGCTTTACACCTTGGTCCAATTGGTCCCAAGTAACTACTATTTATCAACGTGTCTGAATTTCTACGCAGCTATCTCACAGTCGCCGTTTTTGGTGTGCTCGCTTGTCTCCTCGTCGGCGCTTTTGTAGGTCTCAGTGCGCTAATAAGACCCGCAAGGAAACAAGATCAAAAGTACCTAACATATGAGTCAGGCGTCGACCCAGTCGGGACTGGTTGGGCACAAAGCAACATCCGGTATTACATATTTGCCCTACTCTTCGTTATGTTCGATGTTGAGGCAGTATTTATCTTCCCATGGGCAACCAGGCTTGAGGCATACGGCTATTTCGGCTTAGTAGAAATGGCAATATTTATCTTTATTCTTTTACTGGGTCTGCTATATGCCTGGCGCAAGGGAGTTCTGAAATGGTTCTAAAGCGAGAAGAATTCAAGAAAGATGTGGAGGAATTATGGGGCTTGTAGAGTCTGGAAAAATTCCTAAGCCGCTGACAAAGCTACTTAACATGAGTAGAAGGTATTCAATGTGGGTATACCAATGGGGTTTGGCCTGTTGTGCTATCGAGATGGGCGCAGCCTTTGCTTCGCCTCGTTATGACGTGATGCGATTAGGCGTCATCCCTCTTCCTGCTAGCCCTCGACAAGCTGATTTTTTAGTAGTTTCCGGGACAGTTACTGACAAAATGGCTCCAGCAGTCCGTCGTCTTTGGGAACAAATGCCTGACCCTAAATATGTTATTTCTATGGGTTCATGTGCGAATTGTGGAGGCCCATATTGGGATTCTTACTCAGTTACCAAAGGAGTAGATCAGATCATTCCCGTAGATGTTTACGTTCCTGGCTGTCCGCCACGCCCCGAAGCGCTTCTTGAAGGAATTGTTCTTCTTCAGGAACGCATTATGAACGAAGATATGGCTGAAAGATGGAAAGGGGATCCCATTGTTGTTGAGTAACTTCACGAAATGGAATTCTTTAGCCCGTTCTGAGGAGCGCTATGGCTGAAATACCTGAACATCTGCTTAAACGCGCTCAGGCCGCTAGAGAGAAAGCCGAATCGCAACAAAAGGCAGAGACTACAGATTCAACTCAACCAAAAGAGCCCGAAGAGACTAAAGAGGTCGAAGAGGTAGAAGTACTAACTGATGAGAATGCGGAAGAAGCTCTTTCGATTCTTGAAACAGCGCTTGAAGGAAAGATTCTGGACTCCCACATAGCTCCTGGCAGAGGTCTCTGGATCCGTGTAGATGTCGAAGATTGGCGTTCTGCTGCGAAAGCAGCGAAAGAAACTCTTGATTGTAAATTCTTTGATTGGCTGTCGGCAATTGACTGGATGCCCTCTCCCTATGGACGCGAACACGAAACTGAACAAGACCAAATTGGCGATGGTTCAGAAGAAGTCGAAGAGAAAGAAATGGAATGGGGATATACGGGAGGAGAAACCCGATTTCAGTTAATATGCCGTGTTTATTCAATTTCTAGAAAGATAGGGGTCATGATCAAGGCTGATCTTCCTGACAACGACCCTAGAGCACTATCCCTAATTCCCATATACGCCGGGGCCAACTGGCATGAACGCGAAGCAAGGGAAATGTTTGGGCTAACTTTCGATGAACACCCTGATCTTAGGAATATCTACCTTCCAGGTGATTTCGAGGGACACCCACTTCGAAAGGATTACCCACTGCTATCTAGAAGAATGAAGCCATGGCCTGGAATTGTAGATGTTGAACTTCTCCCAGGAGATGAAGAATAATGGTAACAACTGAGAGCGAGCAGATGGCCTATATTGCAGCGCAAGCAGCTGATGCTCGCGTTAATGTCGAAGTTGAAACCGACGAAGGCATGACACTAAATTTAGGCCCTCAACACCCTGCTACTCACGGAACCCTGCGCATAGTTGCAAAACTTGATGGAGAAAAAGTTGTCGCTGCCGAACCAATTATGGGCTATATGCATCGTGGGTATGAAAAACTTACAGAGGTGCGTACCTACCCTCAGGTAACTACGCTAGTAAACAGAATAGATTGGCTGGGTAGCTTCGCTAATGAAGTTCCCTTTATTCTTGCTGCTGAACAGCTAATGGACGTAGAAGCGCCTCCTAGAGCCCAATGGATCCGTACAGTGCTATTTGAATTAAGTAGGATAGCTAATATCTCACTATTTCTAGGAGATATGGCAGTCCAAGTAGGGGCAACTACTCCCGTGTTCTACGCATTCCGTGACCGAGAGTTTGTTCTAAATCAAATAGAACGAGTTACGGGAGGTCGTTTCCATCCTAACTTTGATCGAATTGGAGGTCTAAAAGATGACCTTCCTAAAGGATGGATTGAAGAAACAGCAACTGTAATTGGGAAAATGAGAGACTTCTGCGACGAAATGGAGGAGCTCGTATTAGGAAATGAAATTTTCCAGGCCCGTACGCGGGGTATCGGAGTAATACCACCAGAAGTTGCCCTATCGTACGGTTTATCCGGAGCAAACCTCCGAGCCTCAGGTGTTGACTGGGACATCCGGCGGGATGCCAATGTGGGTTTGGTATATGACGAGGTTGATTGGAAAGTTTGGACTCACCCTGACGGCGATTCCTTTGCTCGATTCTGGGTCCGGCTTCAAGAGACTCGCGAAGCCTGTGACATTATCGAACAGCTACTCGGTGGAATACCAGCAGGACCAATCATGGCTAAGGTTCCTCGGATCATTAAGGTNCCTGCTGGTGAAGCCTATGTTGCGACCGAAAATCCCCTTGGAGAAATGGGATTCTACGTAGTAAGCCAAGGAGATCTCACCCCATTTAGANTCAAGATCAGATCAGCAAGCTTTTCAAATATGTCTATTACCCCATGGCTGCTCAAAGGGGTGTTCGTGCCAGATATTATTTCAATCCTTGCTTCCCTCTATTTTATTCTGGGGGATATTGACCGATGACTAGTGTCCTAGCTCTAGACCCTGCATGGTGGCAGGAAACATTCCTAATTAAAGTGCCGATTGGACTCCTAGCTGTTTTACTCCCAGCGGGAACAATCGTGTATCTATACCTATTCAAGGCTATCTCCTTTATGCAAAGTCGTCTGGGACCAATGGAAGCAGGGCCTTACGGCTCCATGCAGTTGCTAGCAGAAGTAGGAAAATGGCTTCAAAAAGAGGATATTTTCCCAACTAAAGCAGACAAATTTGTGTTTGCTGCAGCACCGTTCGTTGTGCTCATGTCCACTTTCTTATTGGTAGTAATTATTCCTGCCGGCCCAGATGCAATGTTTGTCAATCTAGATGCGGGCATATATTTTGCTATGGCAGTTTCTTCAGTTTCTGTTATAGGGATTNTGATGGCAGGCTGGGCATCTGCTAATAAATATTCACTACTTGGCGGTATCCGTGCAGCCGGNCANCTTATCGCATATGAACTCCCATTGATACTCGCCGTTGTTGGAGTTGTCATTCAAGCTGGAACCATGAATATGCAAGGAATTGTTCTAGCTCAGGCAGAAGGAGAAATCTTAGGATGGGGCGGTATCGGCAATCCATTCATACTTACCCAATTCATAGGATTCTTTATCTTTATGGTTGCGGTTCAAGCTGAACTAACTCAGGCCCCATTCGACATGCCGGTAGCTGAGTCCGAACTAGTAACGGGATATCTTACTGAATATTCAGGGATACGGTTCTTACTTTTCTTTATTGGAGAATTCGCTTCTGCCGGNGTATTTTCAGCCATAGCTGCGGTGCTTTTCTTTGGCGGNTGGTATATCCCAGGAATTGATCCNGCTAATGACATATTTAATGTCATNGGGCCTTTAATCCTNGCAGGGAAAATGATGGTCATTGCNTTCCTCATATTCTGGTTTAGATTTACATTTCCAAGATTCCGTGAGGACCAGTTGCAACGTCTTGCATGGAAGTTTCTCATTCCACTTAGCCTCGCAAACATAGCTCTAACCGGCGTTCTGAAGGTGGTCGTATAATGTCACAAATTCCAGGAATACTAAAAGGCCTCAAGGTCACATTCCGAACCATGATCAAAACGCTTTTCCCGGGCGGCATTAAGAATCCAGTGCCAAGGCCTAGCGAAGGTGCACTTACGGTTCAATATCCACATGAAAAGGAGGCTCCGCCCACAAGAGCTAGGGGCGTTATNGCCCTCCATGAAGGGAACTGTACCGCTTGCATGCTTTGCGCAAGAGAGTGCCCTGATTGGTGTATATATATTGAAGGTCATAAAGAGCTGGCGCCACCACGTCGAGCTGGTGGACAACCAAGAAAAGTCAATGCTTTAGANCGNTTCGACATCGACTATTCACTTTGTATGTTCTGTGGGATATGCGTGGAAGTGTGTCCCTTTGACGCTCTTTTTTGGACTCCGGAATATGAATTCTCCGAACTTCGTCTCGCTGACCTACTTCACGACAAAGAACGACTAAGTGAATGGATGCACACTGTTCCTGATTACGAAGAATATGAAGCTGGGTCGGAGCAGAAGCAAAGGAAGGTTCCACGCTGATGGTTGCGCAGAACGTTTTCTTTGGGATTATGGCACTTGTCATGATCTTTGCTGCCCTAAAGGTAGTGAGTACGAAAAACGTTGTACATGCAGCTCTTTGGCTTGTCGTCGTCCTCGGCGGAGTAGCTGGCCAATTCCTTCTTCTTGGAGCGGAATTTGTTGGTGTAACACAAGTACTCGTATACATCGGGGCTGTAGTTGTTCTCTTACTCTTTGGAGTGATGCTAACAAAAGCAAGCTTGGGNGAAGAAGCCGACCTTAATATGCCTAATCGTGCACTTCCAGCAGTAATTGCTGCCCTTATGTTCGGTGTAATGACGTACGCTCTAATTGATACTTTCAGAGATACTGAGCTACCCCGTGAGTCTGTAACAAATGCAGCTGCCGTATCTGATTCTATATTTGCTGATTATATTGTTCCCTTTGAAGCAGTGTCAGTTCTTCTACTTGCAGCTCTTATAGGTGCAGTTGTTGTTGCGAGGAAGGAATNACATGTTATTAGTTCAATTCCTTCTACTTAGTTCAGTGCTCTTTTGCATAGGGATTTACGGTGTTCTTGCTCGGAAAAACGGTGTCATGGTTCTAATGTCTATTGAATTGATACTGAACGCAGTAAACATCAACCTTGTTGCCTTTGGAACAATGACAAGCAATATTGCTGGAGAAGTGTTTGCATTGTTCGTGATCGCTATAGCAGCAGCAGAAGTGGGTGTAGGGCTCGCTATCGTCCTATTGATTTTCCGTAATAGAAGAAGTGTTGATTTATCGTCTATCGATTCGATGAAAGGGTGAAATGGTAGCTTTGAGCGCATTAGCAGGCGAAGGACCGACATCACTGATTCAAGCTGGTGGATGGTTTCTTGAAAAAGCATGGATAATTCCTGCNNTGCCGGCAATCTCATTTGTCTTAATCCTTTTCTTTGGGAAACGGATGAAATACAAAGGGGCTGAGTTCGGCATTGTCTCAATCGCAGTCGCATTTATCTTTGCTATCTGTTGTGTTGGACAATGGATNGGACAAGTCAACAATGCAGACAGCTACAGCGAGAAGCAAGAATATTATGATGAGGAAAAGCNCTCAGATGAAGCAGGTCAAAATAAAACTCTTAATGAAGAAATCCTAAGAACATCTTCTAATGAGTATGGATCTACATCCAGTGAAAAGATTACCGTATCTGCGCTTGCTGAAGAAAAAGATGGTTACAGTTCCGTAGGACTCAAGCCCGTAATAGAGAGGTTTACCTGGTGGGAAAGTGGCGGAAGAAGTTTCCAGGTCGGGATTATGGTCGATGGATTAGCAGTAATGATGCTCTTTGTCGTAACAGCTATCTCGCTTCTTGTTCACATATATTCAACTGAATACGTTGCAGGCGATCGGCGTTACACACACTATTTTGCCTTCCTAAGCCTTTTCTCAGCATCTATGCTCTTCTTCGTACTAAGCGAGAATATCCTTCAAACTATTGTTGGATGGGAGCTAGTTGGAGTCTGTTCATTCGCGCTCATAGGGCANTGGTGGGAAGAAAAACCAAACTCTGACGCAGCNTTAAAGGCCTTTTTAACTAACCGAGTGGGCGACATGGGGCTTCTTGTCGGAATGATTGTGCTCTTTTGGTCAGCGGGGAGTTGGAGCATTGTAGATATTAATAATGCTGCAATTAATAATGAGATCGGACAGTCCACTCTCCTAATAGCTTCTTTATGTCTAACAGCTGCAGTCATGTCTAAATCAGGACAATTTATTCTTCATACCTGGCTTCCAGACGCTATGGCAGGACCTACTCCCGTCTCAGCACTGATCCATGCAGCAACAATGGTTGTTGCAGGAATTTATATGGTTGCCAGACTCTACGGAGTATTTTTCGAAGGCTTTGATATTGCGGGTTCAAGCTTTAATGTTCTTGCTCTTGTCGGCTCAGTGACTTTGGTAGGAGCTGGCCTTTTGGCGTTTGTACAAGATGACATAAAGAAAGTATTGGCTTATTCAACCGTTTCCCAGTTGGGATACATGGTTATGGCTCTCGGCGTAGGAGCATGGACCGCAGCTGTTTTCCATCTATTCACCCACGCCTTCTTCAAAGCAGGACTATTCCTCGGAGCTGGCTCAGTAAGTCACTCTGTGCATAGTTTCGATATGAAGAAATCTATGGGCGGCATGCGAAAGTTTATGCCTACGACCTATAAAACATTTATAGTCTGCACGATAGCTTTGATGGGACTCCCACCTCTGGCCGGCTTCTGGTCAAAAGACGAGATACTTGTGGGTACCGGAGGTTGGGGTTTGTTCGGCGGTACTGGCGGTAATGGAACCTACGTTTTCGCCTTAGTAATGGGAATTATTGGGGCTGCCTTGACCTGCGCCTACATGACACGAGTCATTTACCTAACATTCTTCGGGGAATTCCGTGGCGATACTCATGGGCATGGAGATCCGCATGAATCAGGAAAGCGAATCACAATCCCGCTTGTGATTCTAGCTGTCATGGCTACCGGTGCTGGTTTCCTAAACTTCCCCGTAGGTTTTCTAACTGGCAGTAAAGCTGGAT
>PBPU01000038.1 GCA_002724825.1 Acidimicrobiaceae bacterium | reverse complement strand
AATGGTGGGCGCAGAGGGACTTGAACCCCCGACCCTCTCGGTGTAAACGAGATGCTCTAGCCAACTGAGCTATGCGCCCTAAGGGTCTCATAGTATCCATAAATCGGACAGAATTTAAACATCAACGCTATCGATTAAATTTTCGTGAAGGGGTGGGGTTCCTGCTGCCAAGAGCCTAATCCTTGAGGATGGTGACTTCAAAAGATTTCCAAAGTCTAGTTTTGTCCCGTCTGTTTCACTTATAACAACCCCAGACTCAGAACAGACAAGAGCCGCACCAGCATAATCCCAAAGCGCTAACCCAGAACTAAAGTCAGCAAAACCATCAAAAGTTCCATCAGCAACGCTACAAAGGTCAAGTGCGGCTGACCCCAAAGNNCGGTACTGCTTCCANCCAAAATAGCTATGCGGAAGCCCATTGAATACCAATATAGAGTCCCTNACTTTATCTTTTTGAGAGGGCTTAATAGGTTGACCATCTAATTCAGCCCCCAAACCTCTCGCTGCTACGTANGTATTTCCAGTTGCNTGATTACAAACTAAAGATGCAAGCAANCCCTCGGAATCAACAGCGCAAAGACTAGTCGCGTACCAGGGAATCCCTAANGAAGCGTTGGTAGAGCCATCAATTGGATCAACGATCGCAACTACAGGACGATCCAGTCCCTGACTTTCAGATTCTTCACTCACTATCCCTAATCCTGCGCCCCATAGGATAGGAATGGCTATTTCATCAGCAACTACATCGTGAACATACTGGCCAGGGTGCCCTCCAGATAATCCCCAATCTTCCAGCTCATCTAAGCCTGAACGGATTTCACCTGCAATCTCGTGAAATATTTCGAGAACATTGTCGACGTCCATAGCTCTAGAATACCGCCCTTCAATTTCGGAACTGCAAACTACATACAGGAAACAAAAAACTNAGATCTAGCAGCTATAGAAAAGAAAGATCTATGATTGGAGTTATGCCTAGTAGACGTGATCAAATCCGAATGTCTGAAGAAGAACAAGCCCAATTCATAGGTGAGCAAAAGAGCCTTCAAGTTGCAACTATAAATCGTGATGGAACCCCCCATCTTTCTACCTTGTGGTTTGATGTTGTTGATGGCGACATTGTCTTCGAGACATTTACGAAATCACAAAANATAAANAATCTAGAACGAGATCCAAGAATAAGTTGCCTTTTAGAGGACGGCCTTNTGTATGAAGAACTTCGAGGGATTCAAATAAATGGTACTGCGGAACTGTACTCCGACCCTAAAACCGTCCATTTTTACGCTCGAGGTGTTATGAAAAGAAATAATCCTGGGATCCCAGAGGAAATGCTTGATGCTGCTGCTGAATCAATGTCTACAAAACGCACCGCCGTCGTTATAAAAGCACAACGTGTAGCAACATGGGACCACACGAAACTAGACGTCGCCTATTAACTCAACCATGTGACCCCCTTCGAGACTCTAGAAGCGCTAATTTTAAATATGTATGCGAAAGATAAGCGCTCTCTTCCGACTAGCTATTGTGCTNGTCCTCTCAGGATTCGTTGTTGGAATTGTTGGTATTTTGGGCGCNCCTCANGTTGGGGATATAGCAACTTCGGGAGAGTGGTCGCATAGCCCAGTNGGTCTAGCAAGTACGGGAACCCGNTCTCTTGTCTATGANCGAAACGGAGAACTTATGGCGACGTTCTTCGATGAGAACCGTTCCCCGATTCTCCTAGATCAAATTCCGGTTGAAGTTCAGCAAGCAATNNTAGCGATAGAAGATGCAAACTTTTANGCGCACCAAGGAATAGACCTTAAAGCTACAGGAAGAGCACTAATTGAAAACGTNGATGCAGGAGGGATTAGCCAAGGGGGTTCNACAATTACACAACAGTTGATAAANAACCTCGTTTTAAGTTCAGAACAAACNGTTGAGCGAAAAGTCCAAGAAGCATCGTTAGCAGTCAGACTCGAAGATCAACTCACAAAAGATGAAATATATGAAATTTATCTCAACACAGTGTTCTTTGGCAGCACCGCATACGGGGTTAAGGCTGCTGCAGAAGTCTATTTTGGAGTTGACCTCGCTAATAAATCTCCAGAAGAAATAACGCTCGCACTCGACGAAGGAATAGGGTGGCCAGAAGCAGCCATGCTTGCGGCCCTCATCAGTAATCCGAGTGTCAACGACCCGACCGTGAACCCTCAAATAGCAAAATACCAACGGGGCATAGTTCTTGACCGTCTTGCAGAACTCGGCTTTTTCACTGAAGCGGAAGCTCAAGAATATGCGCAATACCCACTCCCAACCGAAAGGAATCAGCCATCATTGCCATCTGCTGACGACTTCTTCGTGGCAGAAGTGCGGCGAATCCTCCTTGAAGATCCANCCTATTTAGGAGGGGGTTTACAATCACGGATCGAAGACCTCCTCGGTATCAACGGGGGCATCCGCGTGTATACAACTTTCGATCCAGCTGTTCAGACTATGGCAATGGAAGCCAGAGATGAAGTCCTTAAAGTNCGNTGGCAGGTTGATCCGACATTTACAATCGGAGTCGCTTCAGTTGAACCCGATACGGGAGCAGTCCGCGCAATGATTGGGGGCGAGAGCTTTGATACAGAAAGTCAATTTAATTTAGCAACACAGGGTCGCCGACAGCCAGGGTCATCATTTAAGACTTTTGTGATNACAGCGGCTCTTNGAAGAGGAATTCAAACTGATGATAAAATAAACGGTGAAGGCCCCTGCGAATTTCCAGAAGACACAGAGCCGGATGGGGTCTATGAGGCAAACAACTTTGCCAATGACGAAGGAGAAATAGCCCAAATACGAGACCTNACTCTTAAATCTTCTAACTGTGGATTTTTGAAACTGGGCCAAATAGTTGGACTTTCAAATGTCATCGATACTGCAAAGCTTCTAGGAATCAAAAGTGAATTAGANCCAGTGCTTTCCCTTCCATTGGGTGTTGAAGAAGTAAGCCCAATGGAAATGGCGTCAGCGTATGCGACTTTAGCATCAGGTGGTGTACAAAGAGANCCATATTTTATAGAGAGAATNGAGCGACTAGAAGGGGAAGAATGGNTACCGATNTATAACCACGTGAACGATGACCGNTTTCTTCCNGAAAGAGTAATAACCGAGAATATAGCTTGNTGGACTACTGAAGTTCTTCGCGCAAATGTTCTCTCTGGAACAGGCACACGTGCAGGGAGTCAAATGGGGTCTCAGCAGGCTGCGGGCAAAACAGGAACAACAGAGAATTTTGAAGATGCATGGTTCGTTGGCTACACCCCATATCTATCAACAGCAGTATGGATGGGAAATCCAGATGAGAAAATAACAATGCGAGGAATTACACCCTTCGGCAATGTCACAGGTGGATCTTTCCCTGCAGTAGCCTGGGGGCTTTTCAATGCCAAATATCATGAGAATCTACCTGATAGATCATTCCCGTATTGTCCAAACTTTGCTAACGATGGCGAGTACCTCCGCACTGAAGATGACCCGGAGGAAGGAACAGACCCATGTCCGGAACAGATTTCCTTGGATTACTTCAGTGATGAAGAAATAGATGCATGTGAAGATGAACTACCAGAAAACTTTGAAGAATGTGATTATGAATATGACTACCTTGATGATGAAGCTGTACGCGTCACTGTCTATTGCGGAGATCCTCCCCCAGAGGAGGAAGAAGAAGATCCAGAAGGCGAAGAAGAGCTTCCAGACGAAGGAGGGGACCCTGAAAGCGAAGAAGAACCTCCAGATGAACAAGAGGAACCTGAAACTGGGGGAGAAGAAGACACCGAGGATTTATCCAATAGCGAAGAAGATGAGTAGGATCATCAGAGATGACTTCAGCTAGTCCAGAATCATTAGAACATCTATTNCAAATTCAAGATCGTGATAAATCCATCGCGGCCCTACGACACCAAAAAAGCAACCTTCCTGAGCGCCAANAAATCGCTGACCTCCTAGAAGCGCTTTCGACANTACAAAAGAAGAAAGACTTTGTTTCCAAAGAGCTCATATCGAAAGAAGATGATCAACAGCGACTCGAAGACGAAGTAAATGCAATAGAAGAACGTGTTTCGGAACAGGAGGNAAATCTTTACAGCGGAGAGGTATCCGCAATTAAAGACCTACAAGCNATTCAAGGAGACATAGCTGGCTTNCAGGAGCGNAAACGCCTAGTTGAGGATCAGATTATTGTTGTAATGGAACAGATCGAACCTCTTAAGACTCTCTTTGACCAACTTGAGATAGAAGAAAAAACGAACACCGAACAACAAGCCGAGTTAGAAGCAGCCTTACTTCGCAAAGAACAAAGTATCGAAAAACAGATCGAAGACGTTGAAGCCGAACGCTCTGAGCTAGCTTTGGACACTTCACCCGCATTACTTGAGATATATGAAAAAATTAGAAAACAGTCAGGAAATATAGCGGTAGCTCAGCTAAACGGGATGACCTGTAAAGGATGCCACCTCGACTTGCCCGCAGTAGAAGTCGACCGCCTAAAAAAACTACCCCCAGATCAGTTAGTTCATTGTGAAGAATGCGGCTGCATTCTTGTTCGCTAAATATGTTCTTCTGGTTCGCAGGACTATCTTTTCTCATTGTTGCTAAAGTTTTTGTAAGCCCAATGATCGATTANCGCTTAGTGGTTCTAGGTGCAGTGTTACCCACAATAGAAATGTACATTGGGGGCCCGTGGGTACTTCATTCTCTAGCTAGTCCAGTAGCTGTAATGTCAATTGTCATGATCGTTTTTGCTGGCAGACGCCTTCGACAACGTAAATGGTTAGGTTTGCCTATAGGGATGTTTCTATATTTAGCCTTAGATAGGGCATGGACTCGAACTACGATGTTTTGGTGGCCCTTTTCTGGCATTGACATNCGAAATTTGGATAACCCCAACTGGGAATCGGTACCCACTCTNATAATTATGGAGATTATAGGATTGGCAGCAGTAGCTTACTCCGNAAAAACATATAAGCTCTTTGGCAAAGACGAACGGTCTTTGTTCTTCACAAAAGGCCATATCAAAAGAGCGAATATGAGTCAGAAAGAATAACCTATGGGGCTACTAACGTTACTGCGACACGGGGAGACGGACTATAACGCAAAGTCACTTTTTCAGGGGCGTGTAGACGAACCTCTTAACGCAGTAGGTGAAGAACAGGCCAAACGAGCGGCTGCATCCATTGGAAAAGTTGACAGGGTTATAACGAGCCCTCTTCAGAGGGCGCAAAAAACTGCTGAAGCTTTCGGGATTTTACCTGATGTAGATGAGCAATGGATTGAATGCAATTTTGGAGANTGGGAGGGGCATCCCATATCATCCATCGATTCTGACAAATGGGAGAGATACAAAACAGATCTAAGTTATAAACCACCCGGCGGTGAATCGATTCAAGAGGTAAANCAAAGAGTTTTNACGTCACTCGAGAACCTCTCCATCGGTGAAGAGGAACACCTTCTTGTAGTAACCCATACACTGCCAATAAAGTCAGCATTTCACTGGGTTCTCGGAGTTGAAATTCCTGTTTTAAGAACCCGCCTCTCAACCGCATCATATACTCAAATCGGTTTCTTCGGAGATGAACGAATCCTCCTCAACTTCAACGTAACTTCCTANAGAACTTAGGTAAAAGAAATTTAACTAANGCAGGTTTTAGGAAGTTTCTTACTAGCGACCCCAACGAGAAGACGATCCGTTCTAATCTATAGGAAAGACTCNTATGTAATCGAATAACTGTGGCGGTTAAAGGAACGGAATGAANACTAATCTATTTGATGGCTTTCGAACCAAGAAGGTCTTTTTTCTGCTTTCTACTTCATTGCTTATCAGCGCATGTAGCACAGGGGAAATGGAATTTAGTGTAAGTGAGCAAGCACTTAAAGAGAGTCCCAGCCAGGCCCAGTTAACGGAATCTCAAAATTCAAACCAAGATGAAAACGCCAAAGAGGACACCCCTCAGCAAAACGTAATCCCAGAAAATCCAGTTCAAGAAACTACGCAGCCAATTCCAGAAAAAAAAGAAAATNCAGCTGATGCAGAGTTAGATTGCTCGCAAGAAACTCCACCAAATATNTCCTATTGGCCCTATAGATCGCCCTATGGAGATGCCCAAAACCTCCTCATGAAAGACGCAAGACTTGGGGCGCATTTCGACTTTGATAGATTTGTTCTGGAGTTTGAATCAAACCCCTCTGNCAATATTGAGGGCCCCCCTGACAGTTACTCCATACAGTGGGTTTCCCAACCNCCTATCCAATTTGGNAGCGGGCAAAGCATCGAGGTCCAAGGANCTGAATATCTCGAGATTCTCCTTCATGCCTATGCATATAGCAGAGGCTCAATCCCATCTGAATATTCAGGCCTTACAGAAATTCAAGCAACGGGAACGATTAATGTCATTGAAGCGGTATTTGGGGGAGAGGTAGAAGGCAAATTGGTTTGGGCTATTGGCGCAAAGAATAGGACAGGCTTCCGAGTCCTTGAGATTCCTGATCCTCCTCGTCTGGTTATCGATATCTGTACATCCGTAAGTGATTAAAGACAACCGCGAGAGTCGGTAAGTTCATGAAAGTTAGAGAATTNCATCTTCCTTTTTACGTAGGCGGTTTCATGGGGCCTTTTGGGGCAACCGTAATCCTTCCAATGTTCCCCGAGCTTCGACGTAGCTTCAATGTATCCTCCCAAGCAATTGGGTGGGGCTTTACCGCCTACCTCCTTCCATTTGCGCTTCTCTTATTAGTTTCAGGAACGCTTGGTGAGCGATGGGGAAGGCAACGGACCGTTAGGGCGACCTACCTTCTATACACGCTCGCGTCGGTATTATGCGCAGTATCACCTAGCATCACTATGTTCTTATTTGCTCGAAGTCTTCAAGGAATCGCCACAGCATTTATTACTCCCTTACTTTTGTCTGGGCTAGCCGAAATGGTTCCACCAGAACACTTCGGAAGACAGGTCGGAATTTATTCTAGTTTTCAAGCGTTAGGGGTAGGATTGGCTCCGATCGTGGGTGGTATCGCTGCCGATACCTCGTGGGAAGCGGCTTTTTGGGGAACGGCTGCAGTTTCATTTGTNCTTTCGCTTTTCCCACCAACTGGGCAACCGAGAGACGAANCGAATCTACCTTCTTTGCGTAATCTACTCCAAGGCCGAATTCTGCGAATCGGACTCGCAACACTAGCTGTAGCCGCAGGGCCAATGGGTGTAAATATACTTGTCGCTGTTGCCGCTCGGGATAAGTTTAATGTCTCCGGATCCCAAGCTGGACTGATTCTGCTTGTCGGCGCAGCTTCTATGTTTCTCCTCGGTCCCTTCTGGGGAAGAACAATAGATCGCNTAGGCTCTCGAAAATCATCGTTGCTGGCCGCAGGCGCNGTAACTACCTTTTCTTCTTTGCTCTTTATTGCGTCAAGTCCATTGATGCTAGCTATCCTATGGTTTTTTGCAGGAGGAATGGTCGGATACATGTCTGTTGTCCTTCAGGCGCTCGGTGCAACAGAAGCCCCCAATAACCGAGGAGGAACCCTATCATTTATACTTTCATTTAGATTTCTAGGAACCGGAATCCTTCCCGTCCTCTGGATACCTGTTCTNGAAACATCGTACGAAGCAGCTATTCTTGGATCATCGGCACTCGGATTGATAGCAATTTACTTGCTGATGAGGAATTGACCTAGAAGGGTCCTTCCACATAGCTTTATCTGTGAGGTAAATGTGGCTTTTTTCGAAAACGGTGATTCAAAAATATTCTACGAAGTCGAAGGTGAAGGAACTCCCGTTCTACTTCTAGCCCCAGGAGGAATGCGATCTGCAAACACTCTTTGGGAGAATATGCCATGGAACCCGCGCAAATCNCTTATCAAAAAGTTTAAATTGATCGGCATGGATCAGCGCAATGCTGGAAAGTCCGAAGCCCCGATCAGTCCAACTGATGGATGGAGCCAGTACACGTTGGACCAACTAGCTCTTTTGGATCATTTGGATATTGAGAAATGTCACCTAGTTGGCATGTGCATTGGTGGACCATTCATAGCCGGACTACTTAAAGCAGCGCCACACCGTTTTCTGTCAGCCGTGATGCTTCAGCCGGTAGGTATCGATGGGAACCGAGAAGCATTTTACGATATGTTCGATAACTGGGCGGATGCCCTACCCAGTGGCGTAGAAGAAGAAACACTAAAAAAATTTAGAGGNAATATGTGGGATGGGGAATTCTTACTTACAGCGTCGGAAGAAGACGTTGCCCAATTTACACTCCCTATGCTGGTCCTAATGGGAGATGACCTTTATCACCCACAGATCACATCACGAAAGATAGCNGACCTTGCTCCTTCTGTCACGCTTGTTGAACACTGGAAAAGTCCAGAAACCCTTCAAAAAACTGATTTAACGATCCGGTCTTTTTTGTTCGAACACTCATAGATACCNGAGCAAAAGTGAATCAGCCCATTACTCGCGCAGCCTGGTATATCCTAGCGATTTCAGTTTTCGCCATGATCCTCCTTCCAGCAGCATTGACTGGGACAACCATCGCTTTCCCAGAGATCGAGCTAGATTTCGGATCGAATCGAGCTACCTTGTCTTGGATACTTTCGGGCTATGCAATTACAACTGCAGCGTTTACCCTACTTGGAGGGCAGCTATCAGACCGGCTCGGTTCTCAACGAATGTTCACAAGGGGAATNCTGCTTTTTTTCTTTGGGGCACTAGTTTGTACATTCTCACCTAACGTAAGCTTTCTGATAGCTGGTCGCACTATGCAGGGAATAGGTGCAGCAATCTATGCTCCCTCGTCTTTGGCAATGGTCCTTTTACGATTCCATAAAACCCATCACCCTTTAGCGATAGGAATATGGGCGGCATCGGTTCCTATAGGGTCTGCTTTATCACCAACATTCGCCTCATTGATTCTTGAGATCGCGGACTGGCGTTGGATGTTCGCAGTGCAAACAATTGGCGCGGCAGCGGTAGTCATCGCAATAGCACTCCATAAAACAAAAGAGATCTCAGCAGAAATTATCAATACCGGGTCGTTAGATATTCTTGGAATCCCGATAGGAACTGCTGCAATAGGGTGTCTTGCATTAGGAATCGTACAAGGACCCAGATGGGGTTGGATGAGTTGGGGAACCATTCTTGCGTTTATCGCTTCAGCGACTCTTTTCCCAATCTTCCTTTACCGAAATAAAGGCCAACCAGTACCTCTAATTGACTTCAAACTTTTCTCGATCCCAACCTTCACTACTGCAAACGCTGTTTCTTTGGGCGTGTCATTAGTAGGTTCTTCAGTTTGGCTTCTATGGCCAATACACCTATCAACTGTTTGGGAGTACTCTCAGATTCAAATCGGTCTAGCGATTACTCCTACTCCGCTTTTAGCGGGAGTTGTTTCGATCGGAACTGGCCGCTGGGTCCAAAATTACGGCTACCGAGGGATACTTCTAGTAGGGACAGCGCTACTGATAGCAGCAAATTGTTGGTTCATTTCATTTTACGGATCTGATATAAACTACTGGGGAAATATGTTTCCTGGATTGTTTTTGTATGGAGTAGCAATGGGGTTGACCTTCGCTCCGCTAAATAGCGCTGCGCTTTCAGAAGTACCTGAACAAGTCTATGGCAGAGCAAATGCCACATTCCTTACGGGAAGGGCAATGTGCTCTGCTGTAGGCATCGCCATACTCGTCGCGATTATAGGAGACTCAGTAGGGGTAGGTGCCCTTCCAGCATTCCGTAACGCCTTTGTCTTCCTTGCAGCAGTATCAACGTTGTCGTTTCTCATGGTTGGCGCTTTGTGGCCCAAAAGAGCTAAAAAGCAGCAGATTGAAAATAGGTGAGTTGGCCTATAGGCGGGGGTCTGTTCAGGAATCTATTTCTATATTTTCCCTTGATGACTATCCATCTATGCGGTCCACCTGGGAACTGTACCATTTCTAGTAACCGGGACGAACGACCCATGTTCCACACTTGACCTTGCTCCGAGTGGAGGTTGCCTAGCCACCCGAATCGCTTCGAATGCTGGTGCGCTCTTACCGCACCCTTTCACCCTTACCTGTTCCATATTTCTATGACCATCGGCGGTTTACTCTCTGTTGCCCTAATCGACAGATCACTCCATCCTGACTCTCATCAGCACTCTGTTCATTGGAGCCCCGACCTTCCTCAACATAAATAAATATGCTGCAGCCATCCGGCCAACTCACCATTTCCTATTTTTACGCCAAAACACGAAAAGCACAACATTCTGACTTCGAGAACCTAACAACACAAATAAATCTAAATTTAAAAAATTCCTGCTCTGAGTATTCTTAACGTCTAGTAAGTGCTATTTTCCTAAGTAGACCATTGTGGTTTTCGCAGCAACACAGCAAAGAGCCACACCTACAAGATTTGGAGAATTTCTTATGACTGCACCAGAAGATTTAACGGTTGCAAATTTTGGGCCTTTACTTTCACTTGTTGGAACATGGGAAGGGCACGGAGGTGTTGACTTCTCCTACCACCATGAAGAAGGCGAAACTGGCAATACCAGCTATTTTGAGCGAGTAACATTCTCAACTTTTGGCCCAGTTGACAATGGTAACCAACATCTCTATGGATTGGACTACCGGATGGCAGCCTGGAGATCTGACGAGCTCGATCAAGACCCATTTCATACCGAGATCGGATATTGGCTATATGACCCTGAAGCAAAGCAGATCATGCGCTGTTTCATGGTTCCGAGAGGGACAGTTGTTATCGCAGGAGGAGAATGCGAAGCTGACGCTACCTCATTTAACATGTCAGCAGAGCTCGGTTCGACAACCTACGGAATTCTACAGAACAAGTATCTTGCAGAAAATGCATCAACGGTAGAGTACACACTCAGTATCAACATCGGAGAAAATGAATGGTCCTACGAAGAAGACTCAGTTCTAAAGATGTCGATCCAAGATGAGCTTCTGCATCATACCGATACCAACACGCTAACGCGAGTGGCTGATTAGCAACTCCTAAGGATGTAATGCCGATTCCCAAAGGCAAGCAAAAACATTAGCTTTAGTAAATGCTTTGACTTATTGAATTTCAAGGCAATACTAAAAACATGCCAGAACAAAAATTCGAGAATTGGCCTATCGTTCTTGCAGGTCTTTCTGAAGGTCGAGATTTAGACTCAAAGACAGCCGAAACTGTCCTCATATCAGTTCTAAATGGAGAAGCTACAGATGCACAACTTGCAGCGTTCCTTGTAGCGCTTCGACAAAAGGGAGAAACAGTCGATGAGCTCAGCGGGCTTGTTCACGCTATGCGTTCCGCATGTATACCGATCAGCTGCCCGCCTGAGACAATTGACTTAGTCGGAGCTGGAGGGTCTCCAATGGGTCAAAAAGCTGCACTAAACGTTTCGACAATCGCTTCATTTGTCGCTGCTGGAGCAGGAGCGAAAGTCTGCAAACACGGAAACAGAAAGGCATCATCTACTTCGGGTTCATTTGACCTACTCGAAGAGCTTTCTATTGCTGCCGAGTTAGCTCCAGAACAGGTCGCACGTTGCGTCGAAGAGGTGGGAGTGGGCTTCGCATATGCGCGCTCATTCCACCCGGCAATGCGTTACGCCAGTCAAGTACGTGTGGAATTAGGCATCCCCACAGTATTCAACTTATTAGGACCTCTCTCTCATCCAGCATCACTTACGCGCCAAGTTATCGGCGTTCCTGTTGAAGCGACAGGAAAACAAATGGCCGAAGTCCTTAAAGTAACCGGAACAGAATTAGCTATGGTTGTCACAGGAGATGGTGGTTTAGACGAGCTATCGATCACAGGACCCAACACCATCCACACTGTTACCCCTGATGGCATTACAACCTCACAAGTTTCGCCAGAAGAAGTCGGTATAAAGAGAGCGACCGAAGAAGAGATCCACGGAGGCGACCCCAAGACAAATGCCCAGATTGCATTCCAAGTTCTTCAGGGTGAGCCTAGCCCTAAACGAGATATTATTGCTTTAAACGCCGGCGCAGGACTACTCGTCGCCGGGATCGCCGAAAATCTTGTCGATGGAGTTGAAAGAGCAAACGCTGCTATTGACTCCGGAGCTGCTCTCAAATGTCTGAGCGACCTACAAATACTTACAAAGAACATGAGTGAGGATGACTAAAACCAGACGATATAAATGCCTAGCATGTGGGAACCTAACACGATTCGATGTCATACGGACAGAGAGAGTACGCGAATTTCATCACTTCACCACTGGTGGTGAACTAGAAATTGAAGATGCAGAAACGTTGGAAGAAACCATCGAGTCTTCAATTTGCAGATGGTGCGAAAGCAGTAAAGACGTAGTTGAAATATAGATACTTTCCATCGAATTATCTCAAAAAACTGTCACACCTTACATATACCATCCAATCATGGAAGAAAACTACATATCTATTGATTGCAGAACATGCATTATGAAAGACACAGTTACATGCTCAGATTGCATCGTAACTTACATCTGTGACCGTAAACCTGAAGAAGCAGTTGTCATTAGCATGGAAGAATGGCGTTCTATGCGTTCTTTGAATAAGGCTGGGCTGCTGCCAGAGTTACAACATAAACAATGTGAAAACTCTATGTACTAATACTGCAAATAATACAAAATATCTGCGACTATTAAACAATGCCTTCAATGCCTACGGTCACAGAGCTACGGAAAGCCGGTACAGATAATGGCCTGGACTCTATAGGATTTGCCAAAGCAGAAGTTTTCACTTCCACAAAGAGACACCTAGTTGAACGAAAACGAAAAGGTCTACATGGGGGTATGCAATTTACCTATCGAAACCCAGAACGTTCAACGGATCCAACTCAAACTCTAGTGGGAGCTGAAACATTAGTCGTTGGAGCTCGATCCTACTGGCGCAAGCGTCCAAAGGTAGCGAATAGTGATGAGCCGCTAGGAAAAGTAGCTCTATACGCTCTTGAGGACCACTACCAGCTATTACGGGACGGCTTGGAGGCAATCGTTCAGCTTCTAGACCAGCATGGATTCAATTCAAGAATTCTCATAGATGACAATGCTCTCGTTGATCGCGAAGCAGCTTATCGAGCCGGTATCGGCTGGTACGGAAAGAACACCAACCTTTTACTTCCGAACCGAGGAAGTTGGTTCGTTTTGGGATCAATTATCACAGATGCAAAATTTCCTCCTGACATTCCAGAAGAAAGAGGATGTGGCACATGTTCGCGATGTATTCCAGCTTGTCCAACCGAGGCAATTACTACTCCGGGAATTTTAGACGCTAACAAATGCTTAGCTTGGCTTCTGCAATCAGAAGGCCAGTTCCCAATCGAGTTTCGCGAAGCTTTAGGAGACCGAATCTATGGCTGCGACGACTGTCAAATATCTTGCCCAATAAATCGGATGGAAGAACGAGCCCATGAAAAGCCTGCATCGAACAGTCTCGGTGATCCAGTCCGTATTCATGAGATGCTGGAGATGTCTGACGAAAAACTGATACAAAGATTCGGAAGGTGGTATATCCCCAAAAGAGACCCAAAGTATCTTCGGCGTAACGCCCTTATCGTTCTAGGAAATACATCAAAAGCATCTTCGAAAAAGACGCAAAAAATACTCAGACGGTACCTTCGCGACAGTGATAATATGATACGTAGTCATGCTGTTTGGGCAGCAAAGCGACTTAAACTAGACAGTCTCTTAGGGGGGATGAAAGATGATCCATCGCCGCTAGTTCAGGAAGAATTACAACGAGAGGTGAGCTGGAATAAGCAGAAATAGTTCGAGCAAAAAATAAAAAACGAAGGCATTCTTGATACGTGCGACATTTATTAGTTACTAATGACTATCCCCCCAAAGTTGGAGGGATTCAATCCTACCTATGGGAGATCTATAGAAGGTTGCCGCAAGATAAGGTTGTCGTCTACACCACACCCCATCCAGATTCTGAGTCATTTGATCAACAACAAACACATAAAATAATCAGGAGTAAGCAGCGTGTTCTTCTTCCTACAAAGCAAGTAGCAAACCAGATCCGTACAGTGGCAAAGGATGAAGACATTGACTTCATTATGTATGACCCAGCAGTTCCGATTGGAATACTCGGTCCAAAAATCAGAATCCCTTATGGAGTAATTCTTCATGGGGCAGAAGTAACCATTCCTGGAAGAGTGCCAATAGCACGAGCTCTGATCGCAAACGTGCTTCAAAACGCCAAGCTTGTAGTTACCGCTGGTGACTATTCAACGAAAGAAGCAATACGAGCTGCGAAACAAGATCTTCCTATCTGCGTGATTCCACCTGGCGTTGATATAGATAGGTTTAAACCTCTTGAT
>PBPU01000037.1 GCA_002724825.1 Acidimicrobiaceae bacterium | reverse complement strand
GAAGAAGAACTTAGAAGCTATGTTGATTATCGGCCAATTGAGTTTGAATACGATATGCCGAGCATTCTTAGGTCAGCTGATCTAATTATCTCAAGAGCAGGCGGTTCAATTACTGCTGAGATAGCGGCATTAGACTTACCTTCAGTGTTAGTCCCTCTTCCGAATGCCCCTGGCGACCATCAAACAGCTAATGCAAAGTCTATGGAGGCTTTGGGTTCAGCCCGAATATTGGCCGATGAAAATTGTGATGGGCNCCATCTTTCNGNTCTGCTGAATGAGCTAACAGANAATCAGGAAGAACTCCATAGGATGAGGCAACGAGCAGAAAANAATAGTCAGATCAGCGCATCAGAATCTCTTGCAAGTTTATTGAAGAAGGAAGCGTTATGACTGAAGCTTCNGTCAGNAATGGATTAGATTTGGGGCCCAAGTTATCGATACATATTGTCGGTATAGGAGGCGCAGGAATGAGGGCTATCGGACTAGTTCTTGCGACGATGGGTCACTCGATAACAGGGAGCGACCTAAAAAGTTCAGCAGGTCTAGATCGTTTNGTAGCTGCTGGAATTAAGATTACGATCGGACACGCAAGGCAAAACGTTGGGCAGGTGGACCTTGTCGCTCGATCCACTGCTGTAGCCGATGAGAATATTGAGATAAGGGAGGCTCGAGAGCGNTCTATCCCTGTAGTCAGCCGAGCAGAACTCTTAAGTGCTATTACTAGAATTAAGCCCACTNTTTCTGTTGCGGGAACTCATGGCAAAACAACTACATCATCGATGNTGGCAGTGNTGCTTGCTCAAGCCAATCTAAACCCTTCATTTATAATTGGTGGTGAGGTCAATGAGATTGGGTGTGGGGCATTGTGGGANCCAGACTCCAACTTATTTGTAGTAGAAGCGGACGAGTCAGATGGAACTTTTCTAACGCTTGACTCAGACTACGGAATTATTACCAATGTTGAACCTGACCATTTAGGGCAATATGGAGATGAGGCAAATCTTAGAGCTGCTTTCAATCAATTTNTAAAAAATATAAAGAATAAAGCATTCGTATGTCTCGACGACGAAGGCTTAACAGGTTTGGTGCGGGAGACTAACGTGATCACTTATGGGGTTAATCCTGAGGCAGACTACTCTATTGTGGATTACAAGGGTTCCCGATTCGGATCTAGATTTTCACTTAATGGGCCTTCAGGAAAACTAGGCGATTTCTCCTTAGCGACGCCAGGCATATATAACGTTCAAAATGCAGTGGCTGCTTTATCATTCGCTGANTATTTAGGCGCAGATCTTAACTTGCTACGAGAAGGACTCGCACAGTTTGGAGGAGTAGCCAGAAGGTTTCATTATCGAGGAGAAAANAATGGCATATCGTTTATAGATGACTATGCGCATCTACCAACTGAGGTGAGCTCCGTTCTCCAAGCTGCAAAGGAAGGAGACTGGGGTCGTATTATTTGCGTTTTTCAACCTCATAGGTATTCCAGAACNCAGGACTTCTGGAGCGACTTCTCCCACTCCTTCCAGAATGCAGATGTAGTGTACGTAACAGGTATTTACTCTGCCGGAGAATCTCCGATNCCAGGAGTCTCGGGGCGCCTAATTGCTGATANNGTCCGAGANTCNGAATCGGGNAAACAGGTGGTTTATTGCGAACACCGAACAGAATTAGTTGATCATATTCGTTCTGAACTCACCCAAGGTGACCTATGTCTTACACTTGGGGCCGGCGACATCACAACTTTACCAANTGAACTTATNTCTGGNTTNGCATGACACAAGAGCAACTCCCTTGGGGAGAACTTTGCGAGTTNTTTGAAACTTCTTTAGACNGCAGTGAAGTAAGGCGACTTGAGCCTCTTGGTGAAAAGACGACCTATAGATCTGGTGGAGCATGTGATATCTTTATCGAAGTNGGGAGCGAAAACGATCTNCAGGTGATCGCTAACCGTATTCTTGGCTTGGANATCCCTGTCGCNGTTCTTGGCAATGGGTCAAATCTACTAGTTTCCGATACTGGGTTTACCGGACTAGTTCTCCGTTTAGGGCCAGAGTTTAAATCTCTGNTAATCGAGAAAGAAATAGTTATCGCCGGCGCCGCAGCAATTTTACCTGTCGTAGCAAGAAAGACAGTAGCAGCTGGCCTGACAGGCTTTGAATGGGCGGTCGGTGTNCCCGGTTCAATGGGAGGGGCTGTTCGGATGAACGCTGGAGGGCATGGTTCTGACATGAGTAAAAGCGTTCTTAGNGTTGAAGGAGTTGATTTAGAAACAGGGGAGCACTTTTCCTTATCTTTAGATCAGTTGAGATTNTCTTATCGCAATTCTTCGATTAGCAGAAGTCAGGTTATTACGAAAGTTGTCTTAGACCTTAAGGAAGGAAATACNAGTGAATCTGAGATCGAACTTTCTGAGATAGTTAGATGGAGAGTTGAGAATCAGCCTGGCGGTCAAAACGCCGGGTCAGTATTCACCAATCCAGAGAATGAATCAGCAGGGCGCTTNATAGAGGCAGCTGGGTGNAAGGGTCTTCGAATAGGGACAGCGTGCGTTTCTCAGAAGCACGCAAATTTTATACAAGTTGACCATGGGGGAAAGTCAGAGGATGTTGCTGCTCTTATTCAAGAAGTAAGGAGTCAAGTCCTTAAAAAATTTGGAATAGAACTGGATTCAGAAAATCACTTTTTAGGATTTGATTAAGATATGGACCCTCGTATTCAGTCTCGAAGAATAGATGTTATGCGCGCTAAAGGTCGACGTCGCCTTAGATTACTGCTTCTTATTATTGCAGTGCTCTCTCTGGGNGTAGGAGGCTATTTTCTATCTAAGAGNTCACTTTTTGACGTAGATGAAATTGTCATTGAAGGTGTATCGACAGAACTAGAAGGAGAGGTCAGANAGGCAGCGGATATNAATAAAGGTAAACCTCTACTTGAGGTTNATAGTTCATCTTCATCGAAGAGAATTGAAGCGATACCTTGGGTTAGAGAAGCCCGAATTTCAAGGTCGTGGGGCGGCACCATTACCATCAGAGTTTCTACAAGAGAACCTGTTGCAGCATTTCTGAGTGAAGAAGGTTGGGTAGTGGTCGATATCGAGGGGCGTGTGCTTGATAAGGAAGACGAACTGCCGTATGACTTGTTGCCAATAGAGGAAGAGGTAGGAAGCCTTTCAATAGGAGAATGGGCTCCTGAGCAGGTAATACCCCTCATCCAAGTCGCTGGAACTATCTCGACCGAACTTACCGGGGACGTTTCCTCNATCAAAGGGGGNAACCAGATTGAGCTCCTTCTATTTGGTGGTGGAAAGATCCTTTTTGGTGATAGTTCTGATATTGAAGAGAAGGCGCTAGCTGCTGCAACCATACTTTCCCAAGTGGACCAAAGTTCTGTTTTGCACATTGATGTAAGAGCGCCGCTAACGCCTGTGTTGTGTCGTGACCCTAGTTGCTCGTACCCTTCTACATAGAAGCACACATAGATTGTGATTCATTGATTAAACCTCTTGTAAGGCTTTAAGGTTCTAAAATATAAGGAGACGAAATGACTAATCCGCATAATTATCTTGCTGTTATTAAGGTGGTAGGTGTCGGNGGCGGCGGTGTGAATGCTGTAAACCGAATGATCGATGCCGGTCTCCGTGGAGTAGAGTTNCATGCAATTAATACAGATGCNCAAGCNCTTCTATTATCCGATGCAGAAGTCAAAATTGATATTGGCCGAGAGCTTACCCGTGGNCTAGGAGCTGGNTCNGATCCTGATATTGGCCGCCAGGCAGCAGAAGATAATCGACAAGAAATTGAACAAGCNTTATCGGGCGCNGACATGGTTTTTATTACGGCCGGTGAAGGGGGAGGAACAGGGACAGGTGCAGCTCCCATTGTTGCTGATGTAGCAAAGGGATTAGGAGCTTTAACGATAGCCGTAGTAACCCGGCCTTTCGGTTTCGAAGGGCGTAGAAGAGCTGTTCAAGCTGATCAAGGAATTACTCGCCTTCGGGAAAAAGTCGACACTCAAATCGTTATACCTAATGACCGTTTATTGTCCGTAGCAGATGAACAAACAACTGTCGTTGAAGCTTTCGCCAAAGCTGATGAGATCCTTCTTGACGGAGTTAGGGGAATAACTGAACTCATCACTACTCCTGGTTTGATCAACACTGACTTTGCAGATGTAAAGATGATCATGAATGATGCGGGTTCAGCGTTGATGGGTGTTGGCGAAGGNAGTGGTGAACAAAGNGCAACAAGCGCTGCTCGAAAAGCGATTTCCAGCCCACTTATGGAATCACCTATAGACGGAGCACGTGGCATCCTCCTGTCAATCACTGGATCGAGTAGCTTAACGTTAAGTGAAGTTAATGAAGCTGCAGAACTTGTTGTNGGTGTAGCCCACCCAGATGCGAATATTATTTTTGGTACTGTTGTGGACGAATCTATTGGAGACACAGTCAGGGTTACTGTTATAGCTGCTGGATTCGATCGATGGGAGAATGGCAGNCGCCCTGTGAGGCGTACACCTGTGGAAAGCGATATACCTGATGTATTTGGAGAGCCGGAAGAAGCGACAGAAGTGCATTCAGGNCTTGATGTCCCAGATTTCCTCCAATAACTGGGAAGATACACCGAATNCGGTTGCCCAAATTTTGTGACTAATGAGACATGAGAAACCTTCTTGGTCTTTTCAGTTTGATGATGGCAGGACAGCTTATGTTATTTTCACAACAAAAGATCACGGGGATTTGTCAACGGATCAAGACCCACAAGCCCTTATTTCTACACAGCGGTCTATTATCGATGAAAAGTGGGCTTATCTGACCCAAGTGCATGGAACAGAAGTTGTCCACGTGCACTCACCAGGNGAGTNNCAGGGANNACCTGGAGATGCACTATTGACGAATAGTTCTGGAGTCCCGATTTCTATACAAGTTGCAGATTGTGCACCCGTTGCTCTTGTGAGCCCTTTAGGNTCTTTGAACTTAGTTCATGCAGGTTGGANAGGCTTNACGTTAGGAATCATTGACAGGGCAGTAGAACTGATGGCAGGGCTAGGNAANGCGCCAACTGTGGCAGTAATTGGTCCTTGTATTCATCCAAACGTTTATCAATTTGGTGAGAAAGAAATGAGNATGATTTGCAATGTTTTTGGAGATAGCGTGCGCTCGNAAACCCGAGAAGGGCACTTGGCGCTTAACTTNCCAAAAGCAGTGGAAATTTCATTAACCCAAAATGGTATTAACGAGATTGTTAGAATCGATGANTGCACATCAAACCCAAAGAAGTTTTGGTCGNATAGGTTAAGAAAAGACCGTAAACGTCAGGCAATGGTTGGGTGGATAGAGTNGAGANAGGATGATTTTGNGGAATCCTATTAATAATCAGCTAGTAGCAGACCGCGTAGGAAGTATCCTGGAGATGGTTTCCTCAAGGTCTTCCAACCAAGTCACTATTGTTGCCGTAACCAAAGGCTTTGGGGTTGATGCTATAAAAGCAGCGGCCAAAGCTGGAATATATGACATTGGTGAGAACTATGCGCAAGAGATGATGAAAAAAAGAGACCTTCTGGAGGATCTAGACGAAGGNAAAAATTGTCGATGGCACTTTATTGGAAATCTNCAGAGAAATAAGGTGCGAAAAATCTCAAGTTCGGTTTTTATGTGGCANNCGACTGATTCTTTTGCTCTGGGTGAGGAAATTGCTAAGCGCAGCATCAGTCCCAAACTTCTGCTTCAGGTTAACATGACAGGNGCGGAGACNCAGGGGGGCATACCTCCTTCTCANGTGCCTTCTTTAGTGGANAAGTTTGAAGAATCCGGAATTAATATTGAAGGCCTAATGACGATTGGTGCAAGTCGAGATCGAGATGCAACGCTGGTTTGTTTCCAAGAGTTAAAGAAGCTAGCTAATATGCTTGGGTTAGCAGAATGCTCTATGGGAATGAGCGATGACTATGATTTAGCCCTTGAAGCCGGAGCAACAATACTTCGCCTCGGAAGAGCAATTTTTGGAAACCGCGACCNTGATTGATAACGAAGCCTCTATGGTGTTAGGTTATATGTGTTGACTTACATCAATAGGAGAAATTGATGACCAGTTTTCTAAAAAAGACGATGCTTTATTTAGGGTTAGGCTCTGATGAAGATTTTCAAGAATTGCATGACCATGGAAGTGCCCCCGCAGCAAGTCCTCCACCTGCACCACAGACCAGTGGAGTGACCACAGTACGTCCAATCCCCAAGAGCGAAGATACNGGACANTCTCGTTTGGCTAATGCTGTAAGAACTATTGCCCCGCCGAAAGTATCTAAACCTTGTGTGGTAACTCCAGTTCGGTTTAGTGACGTCAAAGAGATTTCAGAAGCANTTAAACGACGGCAACCAGTGATAGTCAATATCCAGCAGGCTGATCATGAAGTNGCAGTTCGAGTAATTGATTTTTGTTCAGGTTTAAAAGTCGGTATTGATGGAGGATTTGTCAAAGCGGGAGATGATGTTTTCCTTCTTACTCCCAAAGATGTAGAAGTATCAGATGAAGAACGCCANCGTCTTGGCGGGTCTGTTTCTGTATAGCACTCAAATCAGATCATCGTAAGGCAATCCCTGACCCAGCCTACTGAAGATAGTATTATTTTTTGTATGGCTCTATCCGACACAACTCGAAGTTTTTTGACCCCGGAATTTATTCGCAATGTTCGTTTCTCAAGGCACCGAAGGGGAGGATACGACACACAGGAGGTCGATTCCTTCCTTAGAAGATTTGCCGAATTGTTGGAATCGGAAGACTTTAGAGTCCCTACAAACGCTTCAGAAGATTCGGAGCTGTATGACCCAGAGGGAGCTGCACAAAGGTTACTTGCGGCAGCTCAGCGAACTGCTGACTCACTCACAAAGGAAGCATCGGCTCAGGCTGAACAACTCGTAGCATCAGCTGANGCGCAAGCGGATAATATCAAGCGAGTTGTGGTTGAAGAAGCACGAAAAATGGCTGAGCAGTCTCAAGCTGATCTTAGGCGGAAGATAGAAACGCTCGAAACAAGGCGTAAAAACCTTGAAGAAAGATGTGGATATCTGGAAGGGCAGCTTCACGCAGGAAAAGATCAACTTCTTATAGTTCTTGATGAAATGCGAAAATTAATTGAAGATAGCGAACTTCAGATGGATATTGATCAAGAAGTNGAAGAGNTGGAAGAAGATTCNAGTGAATNAGGGCTAGGACTTCTTGAAGNTTCAGCTGCAGAAGATATAAAAGGTGAGACAGTNGANCTGGATGGTATNTCTGCTACGGGCGAAATTAGCGATATCGCTCTTGAAGACCGGNAAGACTTAACGGAAGTTGCNGAAGGNCCATTTGACGAAGAGATGCCGCCAGAATTGAGTCTTGTCCACTCAACAGAAGACCTTGAGTCCTGGATTGACGCAGCAGCAGCAGGCGCAGAGGAAGGGATAGGGGAGAATTGGATTGAGGNTGAAGAAGACGCTGGCCCTCCGACTCAGATCACTCCTATCGTTCAAGGNAGTGAAGGAGTTTCGGGCGACCGTTTTTTTGAAGAGTTACGTGANTCTGANCCCCATGAAAGCGTCCTCGGTTTGGTCGATGATGAAACTGATGAAGCTATTTCATCCTTTTTTTCTGACGAAGAATAGAATCCAGCNGAATCGCCAAAGATACCTATTTACCGAATTACTGTAGAGATGCAGAGAGGGAAATAGAAACACTTTCACCGTCTATATTGCCCTGATGAACCATCATCTCAGTATCGACGGCTTGGAAGTCAATTGACACAGCTAAAACTTGATCAGCGATGTAAGGCAGATGGGTGTCGATAGCCTGCTGGATGCTTTCTGGGGCATCAATGATCACCTGAATTCGATCAGTCACAACTAGATTCTGAGTTTTTCTTGCTTCCTGTATTGCTCGCACGGTGTCACGAGCACGCCCCTCGTTTATAAGCTCCTCGGTAACATTTGTATCTAATATGACGACCCCATTAGATGTTGCTAATGCTCCAGCAGTTATACCTTCGTTAGCTTCCAGATGGATGGAAAACTCATTTCCTTCGAGGACGTGGCTTCCTACTTGTACTCTCTCGTCGCTTACCCATTCCCAGTTTCCAGATTTTGCAGCTTTGAATACATCTTGTACAGATTTTCCCAGCCGTGGGCCGAGAATTTTGCCATCAGGTTTCAAAATAAACTGCGCATGATTAGCAATATCGTCTGAGAGGATAACCTCCTTCACGTTCACTTCGTCCTTGATGATGTCAAGATATTTCTCAAGTTCAGAAAGTTCTTCGCCGGCGATGGTGATACTAGTAAGAGGCAGTCGAACTCGGAGGCTTGCATCTTCTCGTACCCTAAGTGTAGTCGACACGATATCTCTTACTAGGTCCATTGCCTTCACAAGGCTAGGATTTGACGGAAGAGAGCTAGCGTCTGGCCAGTTAGACAAATGGACACTTGTACTATCAGTAATTCCGGAATAGATTTCCTCAGATGTCATTGGGAGTAAAGGTGCACTTGTTTGGCAAAGGACCTTAAGAACTGTAAACAAGGTATCGTAGGCGGCTTGTTTATCTGTGTCATCTTTGGGACTACCTGGGGCCCAGAAACGATCTCGACTTCTTCTTATATACCAGTTGTTTAAAGCATCGATAAAGGCTTTAATTTCGCTCGTTGCTCTTGGAAGGTCGTACTGATCCATTGATTGGGTAACTGTTTCGACCATAAGGCGTGTCTTTGCAAGTATGTATTGATCTAGAAGATTCGAGCTTTCTACATTCCAATCAGCTCTGTAATTGTCTATGTTCGCGTAAAGCGTGAAGAATGAGTAAGCGTTCCAGATGGGAGTGATTATCTGACGAACGACGTCATCAATACCTTGATCACTTATCCGAGAATCACCTCCTCGAACAATATTTGATGACATGAAATACCATCTGAGAGCGTCAGAACCTTGGACTTCAAAGATTTCTGTCGGTTCTGTGTAGTTCCGAAGTTTTTTAGATAATTTTGCACCGTCATCTGCAAGGAGAATCCCGTGACATATCACATTCTTAAAAGCTGGTTTTTCGAATAAAGCACCTGCTAGAACGTGTAGCGTGTAGAACCACCCTCGGGTCTGGTTGATGTATTCAACAATGAAGTCTGCCGGGAAGTGCTCTTCGAACCAATCTTTGTTTTCAAAGGGGTAGTGGACTTGGGCGAATGGCATAGAACCAGATTCAAACCAACAATCTAGAACTTCAGGGACCCTCCGCATCATTGATTTTCCTGATGGGTCATCAGGGTTTGGTCGGACTAGGTCGTCGATGAAAGGCCTATGGAGGTTGTCGGGCCTTACACCAAAATCGCGTTCTAGTTCGTCAAGACTTCCATAGACATCAATTCGCGGGTATTCAGGGTTATCGCTTTTCCACACAGGAACAGGCGAACCCCAGAACCGATTTCGACTGATAGACCAGTCGCGGGCGCCTTCAAGCCATTTGCCAAAACGCCCGTCGCGGACGTTTGATGGTATCCAGTTAATTTCTTGATTTAATTCAAGCAGCTTCTCACGAATAGCTGTTACCTCTACATACCAAGAAGGTACAGCTTTATATATGATCGGTGTGTCTGTCCTCCAACAGTGTGGGTAGTTGTGTTCGTAGCTGTCATGGCGAATTAGTTTGTCTTTTTCCCGAAGTGATCGGATAATGTCAGAGCTTGCATCGAAGACGTTTTGACCTTCCCAGTCCTTGACTTCAGAAGTGAAACATCCGGCATCATCAACTGGGGTTAGGGTTCCGATTTGATTTTCCGCTGCGATTCGTTGGTCATCTTCTCCAAATCCCGGTGCGATGTGAACGACTCCAGTTCCTTCTTCGGTATCAATAAAATCTCCAGAGATAATTTGAAAGGCATTTGGGTCATAGTTTGTAAAAAAATCGAAAAGAGGAGTGTATTTTCTCCCTAAAAGTTCGGTTCCTAGAAGTGTTCCTTTGAAGGTAGCTTCAGGGAATTGGCTTCCGTAGTGCTCAACGGTTTCTTCTCCAAGGACAAAAAGCTGCCCTTCGTATTCAAGAATGGAATACCGTATATCATTTCCAACGGCAAGGGCTAAATTACTTGGCAGCGTCCAAGGTGTTGTCGTCCAAGCGAGTATCTTCATGGGCCCTAGATCGCCTGGTCTTTCTTCCATGTCGAAGGCTACGGTTATGGCAGGATCTTGTCTTGGTCTCGTGGCATCGTCTAACCGGATCTCGAAATTTGACAGCGGTGTTTCAGCCCCCCAAGAGTAAGGCATGACTCTATAAGATTCATAAACTAAGCCTTTTTCCCATAGTTGCTTGAAAGCCCACATTACGGATTCCATGTAAGGAAGGTCCATAGTTTTATAATCGTTCTCGAAGTCGACCCAACGGGCTTGTCTTTGAACTATTTCTTCCCAGTCGTCGGTGTATTTAAGTACAGATTTTTCACAATGTTCATTAAAATTCTTTATGCCGAAATCTGTTATAGCAGCCCTACCTGACACTCCCAGTTGTTTTTCGCTTTCCATTTCAGCGGGTAATCCATGGCAATCCCAACCAAACCGGCGTTCGACTCTTTTGCCTCTCATTGTGTGGTACCGAGGAATGACATCTTTGACGTATCCAGTCAGAAGATGTCCATGGTGGGGCAGCCCGTTAGCGAACGGTGGACCATCGTAAAATACGTATTCAGTATCTTCTGGCCGTTCATCTATCGATGTCTGGAACGTCTTTTCTTTAGCCCAGCGATCAAGAATAGACTTTTCGATATTCGGTAGATCTGGCTTGGAGCCAACAGTTGGATATGGGTTATTGGAAGATTTATCGCTCATAGCTTTTCAAAATATAGATCTTCATAGAGGTTACTCTTGAATTAGACGATCGTATGCCTTTAGAGCAGGCAAAACTTCCACTTTTTATAAGAAAAAGCACCGAGTTTATAAATATCACCATCGTTTTAGTAACTAGCCGATAAACTCCACCCCCAAACGTATAGATTATTTGAACTTATAGTCAGTCTGGAAGTAGAAGTATGGCTCCT
>PBPU01000036.1 GCA_002724825.1 Acidimicrobiaceae bacterium | reverse complement strand
CCAGTGGCTAGGTGGGATAGGTGCTCTTGTAATGGTTTTCGTAGCGTTGCCTGCGGCAGATAGAACAGACGAATTTGATGTTTCCTTTGCTAAGTCGTTCACTGCTCGAACAGTTCCAGGTACCTTACTTCGCCTTATAAAGTTCTATAGCGTCATTACATTAATCGCAGGTGTACTATTTGTGGTCGCCGGAATGAGTGTGTTCGATAGTCTGTGTCATGCTCTCACTTCAGTTTCCTCTGGTGGTTTCAGCACAAGGAACGCATCTATAGCAGGGTTTGAATCGGACGCCATCGAGTGGGTAGTGGCAACAGTGATGTTATTCACTGGAATCAATGTGGTGATTCTTTGGTGGGTGTGGAAGCGAAAATTCACAAAGATCCTAGAAAATTCTGATCTTCGTTTCTACTTAATTCTTTTGATGGCTGCTATTGCCTGTTTTTCCATTTGGAGAAGAGGTATTGGTTCGTTTGGTCGAATCGTTCGAGAAAGTTTCTTCCTCTCAAGTTCACTTCTTAGCACTACAGGTTTTACCAGCGTTAATTGGGAGTTCCCTTCAGGAATGACTGTACTGGTCTTACTTCTTTTGGGTGTAGGTGCAATGGCCGGTTCGTCAGGCGGTGGATATGGATCCGCACGTGTTTTACAGCATTATCGATTTGCACGTAGAGAACTGACCCAACAGTACAAGCCCAGTTCGGTTCGTGTTGTGAAAATAAGTGGAGAAGTGGTCGACGAAAGAGCACTCCAACGCCTNCATGGTTTTACAGCGATTTTTCTTTCTCTTGTTGCAGCTGGTGCATTTCTGATAGCTCTGGCAAGTCCAAGGACAGGCCTTANTGAAGTATTGAGTTTCTCCCTAACATGCTTNGCTACTGCTGGACCGTTTCTNGGTTCNACNGCTCTTGATTCAGGTATTGANTTCAATGCAGTTACTCATGTTGTTGCCTCAGTGCTCATGGTTCTGGGTCGCTTATCCATATTTCCTATCGCCTACCTTGGTGTAGCTGCCTTTCGTACTTTTAGAGAAGGGCCATTGAGAAGAATTGGCTATAGGGCGCAGAGATCATGAGAATAAATCCAAACTTGTTCACCGAGGGGCCAATCGATTCGCCGACCTTAAATGTCATGGGCTTAGCGCTAGCTTTTCTNAGTCCAGGTCTTTTCCTTGCTGGAATAGTTGAATGGGNNTCAGCAACTTCNCATAATGAGTGGCCCCTATTTGCTTCAGCTGCGATTTCTTTAAATCTTGGTCTAACACTACGTGCATTGACTGAGATTTCAGAAGAAGTAAAACCTCTTTCGATGTTNTCAATGGTCGCATGGTCTTGGGTTGCTTGCTCCGTANTGGGGTCATTGCCTTACCTTTGGGGTGGGGTTTTCCCTTGGGGTAAATTCGATTACGCGCTATTCGAATCTGTATCTGGTTTCTCAACTTCNGGGTCAACGGTGTTGGAAGATATCGAGAGTCTAGGAAAAGGCATGTTGCTGTGGCGCCAACTTACTCAATGGTATGGCGGCATGGGAATGATCGTATTAGCTACNGCAGTACTCCCAAGGCTTGGTGTTGGAGGGTTAGCTCTAATGAGTAAAGAGGCTACAGGACACAAGTCAGATATGTTCAGAGCAAGCGCNACCAANACAGCNAANACANTNTGGNNAGTTTANTTTGCTNNNACNNTNNNNATNGCGATTGCCNTGTGGATTACNCCTGGCCCAACNTTATTTGATGCAGTAACTCACGCATTNTCGACTGCAGCAACAGGTGGTTTNTCAACTTACAACTCTTCAGTAGGGCATTTNGACTCTGTAGCGGTTGAAGTCATTCTTATCCTGGCGATGCTCTTTGGTGCTATAAGTTACACCTTGCATTACAGNGCCTTCGCTCAAAGGGAAAAATATGCTTGGTTCGGCTCATCAGAAACTAGAGTATTTTTGGGCGTTACGTTCACTGCCGCACTCCTTGTTACGATCATAAATACCTCAGATGACCTTGGATCATTCACGACTGTTCTTCGCGATTCAGTTTTCAATGTTGTGGCGCTTGCGACCTCGACAGGTTTCGGCAATGTACGAGCAGACGGAATAGGGGANTTTGTTCTATGGGGCGCTGCTTCGCAGATTCTAATTCTCTTCCTAATGACGGTTGGAGGAACAACAGGTTCAACTGCAGGCGGAATGAAAGTATTGCGGCTACAAGTTGGNCTTAAAGCTCTTAAAAGAGAATTGAGATTATTCGAACATCGAAAAGGTGTNTTTCCGATCACGATGGGTCGTCAGCCCGTATCAGACAGAATTATTTCTTCTGCCTTNGCGTTCGTGGCTTTNTTTATCTCNTTCGTCATTCTCGGCACAATAGCTATCTCAGCATTAGGNAATGACTTAATGACATCCGNCAGCGGAGCTATCTCTGCGATGAGTAATATGGGACCAGCTCTTGGAGANGCGGGACCGACAAGCAACTATTTNGNGTTTAGTCGTCCTGGGCGATCGATTCTNGCATTCTTAATGATTCTAGGTCGATTAGAAATTTATGCTGTCCTATTGATGCTAGTTGCTCCAGCAAATCGAATTCTCATACGNAAGTAGCCTTTATCCGGCTAAAAACGAGTTNCAGAAAACTTTCAGATAATGCTGGTCTTTCACACCACACATTTCACGCGCTGAGTGCATAGACAACTGAGGGATCCCAAGATCGATAGTTCTCACGCCAAGGTTCGCCGCATTTGCAGGTCCTATCGTTGACCCACAACTGAGGTCACTCCTGTTNGCGAAGACCTGATAGGGGATTCCGTTGTCAACACATATGTGCTTTGCTATAGCTTCNCCGACAGCATCAGTTGCATATCGCTGATTTGCATTTCGTTTGATAACTATCCCCTCATTCAATTTTATGATGTGATCTAAATCATGTCTTTCTGAGTAATTCGGATGAGTGGCGTGTGCTCCATCTACCGAAGCGCATAAGGANTTCTCTAGCGCAATNGCCCGNGATTCNAAGGANAGGTTTGACATGATTCTGTTCAAAGTATTCGACAAAAAATTNCCTGATGCTCCTACAGANGAAACACTNCCAACCTCTTCATGGTCAAACAAACACACTATTGGCGTCTTATCTAACTCACGCTTCTCTATCNCNGCTAATGCTGCAATNGCGNCATAACATGAAACTAGATTATCTATTCTCCCTGAAGCTAGCCACTCATCCCCACTACCTAGCAAGTTNGATTGCTGAGCGTCATGTAACATCAGTTCCCAAGAGACAACATCATCCGTCGATACAGCCAATTGACTAGCAAGCCATTGCTTAAATGATGGAGGCTCCAAAACTGAATCAGCCCAGATCGGAGAAAGTTGAGTNTGTGGGTTTAATTTCANCCCTCTTTCATTTATGTCTCTATCCAGATGAATTGCTAACTGAGGAACCCTACAAATAGGTTTCTCCGATGAGAAAAGGGTCTCTTCTAAAGAGCCTTTTCGAAGTATTACTCTTCCGGAGANCCCTAAATCTCTATCTAGCCATGAGTTTAATAATGGGCTTCCGTAAGTTTCTATTGAAAGCTGTTCAACTAAGTTACTCGGATGTTGTTGAATAGGCTTTAAACGGAGATTTGGACTATCAGTATGAGCTCCAAGGAGCCTAAATCCGTTCTCGTATGGTAAGTCACTACTTTCAATCCACGCAACAATGCTTCCATCCTTAACAAAGAAATTCCGATCTGCGCGATCCAACCAACTATCCTGGCCAGCTATTTCTNTNAATCCATGATTTACAAGAAGCTCCNTGGCGTTACTGACAGCATGGAAAGGTGATGTGGAGGTATCTAAAAATTTCCTNAGATTAATGATTTCTTGGCCTTCAACAAACTCCATGACAGTCATTCTGCCTGATGAAGGGTAGTTTTCCATCCTGCANAAAAATTCTTTGGGAATAGAGGCTAAAAAGGTAGAATATGGTTATTGGCCCTCTTCGCCTGCACAGTATCNAAAANATGAAGGAAGTCTTCATGACTATGAATCCAGATTTACCTCAGAGACAAGGATTGTACGATCCTTCATTTGAGCATGATTCATGTGGTGTGAACTTCATAGCCAACTTAAAAGGCCAGAAAAGTCATAAAATCGTTTCCTCTGCTATCGGAGCACTCTGTCAACTTCAACACAGAGGAGCGTTAGGTTCAGAGGAGAACACGGGAGATGGNGCTGGAATTCTAATTCAAGTACCTGACAAATTCTTCAGGGAAGTGGTTGATTTCGAACTTCCTGCGCAAGGTCAGTTTGTCACAGGTATAGCGTTTATGCCGCAAGACCCGTCAGAATATAACCAAGCCGTTTCTTCTGTAGAAATAATCGCTGAAGAGATAGGGTTTTCAATACTCGGATGGCGCGAGACTCCAGTANATAGTTCCAATCTGGGATCTGGGGCCGTAGGCACTATGCCTAAATTCACCCAAATCTTCCTAACTTANAGGAACGATGATGGACACTATCTCTCTGGTATAGATNTAGATCGTAAAGCCTATATTTTACGGAAGAGATGCCAACACGAAATCCAATTCGAAAGAGCAGATGTAGCAGGAGAAGGAATGGGAGGCATGTCCANAAGGCATTCCGGTGTCTATTTCCCGAGCTTGTCATCTAGAACATTTGTCTATAAGGGAATGTTAACTACTCCACAACTGGGTGAGTTCTTTCTAGATTTATCCGACGAGCGTGTAGAGAGTGCCTTAGCCCTTGTTCACTCAAGGTTTTCAACAAATACTTTTCCGTCGTGGCCACTTGCGCATCCATATCGGTTCATCGCTCACAATGGAGANATAAACACCGTTCAAGGAAACCGGAATTGGATGAGAGCTCGAGAAGCAGCACTTGATTCGGAAGCTTTCGGTGAAGACCTNAAGAAACTATTCCCAATATGCACCCCAGGGGCATCTGATACCGCTGCATTTGACGAATGTNTAGAGCTACTCGTTTTGAGCGGTTATTCATTACCTGANGCTGTTCTTATGATGATCCCAGAACCATGGGAAAATCACGAAAGCATGGATGAATCGCTCAAGTCNTTNTATAGGTACCATGCGACAAGAATTGAGCCTTGGGACGGACCAGCATCGATAATTTTTACCGATGGAGAAGTCGTTGGAGCAGTCCTAGACCGCAACGGCCTTCGACCTTCACGCTATTGGCTTACTGATGATGATTTAGTGATAATGGCCTCTGAAGTAGGCGTCTTAGATATACCCAGCTCAAAAATAGTTGAGAAGGGAAGACTTCAGCCTGGCAAGATGTTCTTTATAGACACAGAACAAGGAAGAATCGTCCGAGATGCAGAAATTAAAGAAACGCTATCGTCTGCTCAACCCTTCGGAGAGTGGCTAAAAG
>PBPU01000035.1 GCA_002724825.1 Acidimicrobiaceae bacterium | reverse complement strand
CCAAAGACAGAAATTTGGAAGCATATCTGAAGCGTCTATCCATGTTCCTGTAGGAGTTATTCGGAACCCGGAACCATCTATAGTTGCAATTGCTTTATCGATTTCGGTTACTAACGAAACATAGTCTTCATCGGTCCAGCCTTTGTCAATGGCATACTGCCATGACCATAGGAGTTTTCTCCATTTAATATATGGGGTTGATGCAGATTCTTCAGGTGTTGGCCAAGTCGCCCTAGGAGGAGTAGGAAGCCAAGATTGACTTGAGGCATTTGTTTGTTCAAGCACCTAGACCGTCACACCTGTCTGATCATTGAACTCTTCGACCATATTGTCCCATGCCGGCGTCATAGTGTGAAGGTAGTCCCAGAATTTCTGATCCCGCCGAGCGTCAAAATCTTCTACACTAACTCCTTGTTGCTCTACCCATGTGTAATAACCTAAGTTAAAAATTCTCTCCCGACCTATTTCATCCAATTGCAATAGATGTTCGGTATTAATTTCCTTAAGAAAAGTGGATGCTATCTCGCTGGCATGACCCATATTAAAATCACTATTGAATTCACTTTGCAACAATTGTTGTTTTTCACTCTCGTAAAGCTCAGAACCATCAGTTGCAACAGTTATCACAACATCGTTTTCGCCAAGGTTGAGAGCTTTTGCAGTCTTTATTGCAGCTGTCATATTGCAGATTGAAGAGAAACCAAAATGGCAGAGATTCATAACAATTTCTGCATCTATCCCCATTTCTTCAACAAGGAATTTTTTTCCCTCATCAGTTGTAAAGAGTAGATTCAACCTATCAGTTGCTTGGTCACTGACTCCCACGACTATGTCCGTATTCATGACGTTATGAATTAGAGGGATATGTTTATCTCCGATTCCCTGGATATTGTGCTCTCCGTATCCGTTGTAGAGCATGGTAGGGCATTCTAATGCTTCAACGGCAACGATCTCTGCTCCGAAATCGTCCTTTAATCTATCTCCTGCTCCTAGGGTTCCTGCAGAACCAGAAGCAGATACGAATGCTTTCAATTCAAGATCAGGGTTAGCCATTCGCATTGTCTCGAAGACATGACCTAGAGCTTTCCCAGTTACCTTGTAATGTCCTATGTGATTCGCGTATTCTGAGAACTGATTAAAGATGAAGTTGGTTTCGTCCTTCTGTAGTTCATTGCACGCGTCATAAATCTCTTTGACATTGCTTTCTGATCCAGGTGTTCGTATTACGTCCTCTGGGTCTAGTACCTACTTGTCTAACCAGTCGAAACGCTCTTTGCTCATGTTCTCTGGCAGCACTGCGACACCTCGACTTTGCAATAGAGTCGAGATTGCTATTCCTCCGCGAGCATAGTTTCCGGTAGATGGCCACACTGCACGATGTATATCAGGATTGAACTGTCCACTAACTACTCGTGGCAAAAAGCATGAATATGCTGCGAGTACTTTATGTGCAGTAATCATTGGAAAACGGTTACCGAACAAAAGAACAATTTGAGCATCAACTCCGGTTAATTCCTTCGGAAGAAGGATATGTTCCGGCAAAGCTGTTTGGCGAGCACTCTGAAAAGAATTGTACCAATGCACACGAAAGAGATTAAGTGGGTGAGCTTCGTTTGGGTCAATTTCTTCTAATTTAGTAAGGATCTTTTCGGGAATTGAAGAAGGGTTGGAAAGTTGTTCAAAGGTAGGTAATAGAATCCCAGCCTCTCGGAATCTGCTTATGGATCTCTCATAATTTTTCTGATCCACAACTGACTGCAAGAGTCCATATTTCGCTATATCGATATCCAAAGTCATACATTCACGGTATCGCGTTCTAGTTCTTCGGAGACCGTCCTGGCAGTGTTTATTAAACTATCTGTTAACAACCTATGAATATTACTCACCAAAGAGCATAGACCCCATATAGAAGCTACGGTGAAGAAATATGGCTGATAGGATGATCGATCTACTAGATGGCGAATTCTACGTAGATGACCCGTATGCGGCATATCAGTGGATGAGGTCTGAGTGCCCAGTGTATTGGGATGCAACAAACGAGCTCTGGGGAATTTCAAGATATGACGACATAGTTGAAATTGAGAAGAATAAGACGGTGTTCATTAATTCGGACAGAGACAAGGGGGGGTACCGCCCGAATATGCCCGCTGACAAGTCAATTATTGGTCTTGATGACCCAGAGCATAGTGTGCGAAGATTGCTTGTGTCTCGGCGGTTCACGCCTAGGTCAGTTAATTCTTGGACCCCACATATTGAAGGTGCAGTCCACCGGTTATTGGATAATGCTACTTCAGAAGATCGACCTGTTGATATTGTCGGGGAGCTAGCTGCCCCGCTACCAGCAATGATGATAGGTCACCTGCTTGGATTCCCGGATCGACTTTGGCCTGCGCTGCAACGGTGGTCCGAAGAAACGATAGCTCTTGGGGGTGGTCCGAGATATGCCAATGAAGCTGGGGCAAATGCTGTTTTTGAATTCGTTCAAGCTTGTTCAGATTTATATGAAGAAAAACTCAAATCCCCTAGTGATGACATTATGAGTACTTGGATCGAAGCTGAAAAAAATGGTTTAAGAGATAAGACAGACTTTGGGTTGGATCAAATCATCAGCGACTGTCTTCTATTACTAGATGGTGGTGCAGAAACGACAAGGACAGTTATAGCTCGGAGTCTTTTAGAGCTGACTAAAAATCCTGACCAATGGGATCTTTTGAAGAATGGAGCCAACCTAGATTTAGCGGTAGAAGAATTTATTCGATTTGTTACGCCTATCCATAATATGTGCCGCGTAGCTACAGAGGATTATGAAATTGGTGGAGAAGTAATTCGAAAAGGGCAACAGATTGTTCTTATGTATTCTTCTGCAAACCGTGACACTTCTCATTTTGAAAATCCGGAAAATCTAAATATTGCTAGAGATCCCAATCATCACATTGCTTTTGGGTTCGGTACTCATTTTTGCTTGGGGGCATCATTAGCGCGATTGGAAATAAAACTTTTCTTTGAAATATTTCTCGAACGTATAGCCAGCATTAAGTTACTCGCTGATCCTGTCGAAATGCCGAATTCATTTGTTTATGGGCTAGCTTCATGCCTTATGCAGCTCGAAAAGGAAATCTGAAATATTTCTTGTTATAACTGATCTATGATGAAACAGGCGAGGCATTTAATACTGATTGTTAGCTTCTACCTCTTAGGGTCTCCGAGAATTTCCTCGCCTGTTAGGCCTACTAAGAATTCAGTGAACTGGGGACCTCTACGAAGTGAATGCCCTCCATCAACATTGATGCATTGACCGGTAATCCATCGGGAATCTGGACTGATCAAGAATTTCACCAAGGAGGCAACATCTTCAGGAGTCCCGACATCTGCCATGGGCGTATTATCTATGTAGGACTTAAAGGTTTCGCTGTCTCTAGGAACTCCCTCCATTATCTCAGTTGCAATAAAGCCTGGGCGAACTGCGTTGAAGCGGATGTTCGACTTCCCAAATTCATCTGCTGCATTCCTAATCATCGCTTCTATCCCAGCTTTTGCTGCAGGGTACGCTCCGAACCAAAGATGAGTCAGATGCCCGGCGATTGACGACATTCCTACAAATGAACCGCCTCCTGACTCTTTTAAGTAGGGAACCGAATGCTTTATGCATAGCATTGTCCCTAATACGTTGAGGTGAAGGACCCTAGTGAACTCCTCAAGACCTTGGAGGTGATATGGGGCTAGTGCTCCGCCTCCACCTGCATTGGCAACCACTCCATTAAGTCCGTTTCCAAAATGGGAAGCTGCTGCCATAGCCTCCTCTACCTGTTCCTCTTCAGTCACGTCACAAACCCGATACTGAATCTTTTCTTCCCTACCACTGGCTTGTGCGATTTCTTCTTGTGCCTGCTGAAGTCGCCCCTCGGTTCGTCCACAGATAGTAACTGAAGCGCCATTGCGCACTAAGGAAGCAGCACACGCTTTACCTATACCAGTACCACCTCCAGTTACTAGAACTCCACTTCCGACTAAATCATCTTTAACCATCTGGTTCCTCCTTATATCTCATTTAGGTCATACCTCAAGTCTCGTTCGTATTTCACTTACGCTCTTNACCTGGNTCATCTTTCGCTAGTCTTTCTTCCATAATTGTTGCTAGCCCAGGAAANNCTTGAATCTGGCTCAAACGTCGGTTTAAGTAAAAGAAGGATCCGAGTATTACAAGTGTCGTGAANGGCCAATTTACAAAAAACCGGATGATTAAATACCCGTCAACCGAAGCATTGTTAAATAGCCAAATATCGAATGCAGAGCTGGAAAATTGTGCGAAAGCTATAAATACNGAAATATGGTTCATGGCCTTCACATAGACCTCTTGAGATGTAATGCTTTTTTTNAGGCCTAAAATGAGCGGCGCATATTTCGCCAGCAGATTTTTTTTCAGAAAAACGGAAANAATGAGCGCGAAGCCGACCGATGCCTTGATTCCGATTCCGATTCCGAAATACACNGCTTCGCTGTCTGTAATGATTCCAACGACTCCCCTAGCAATAATCCCGATAGTTACTATTGGCAAAAATCGGCCGATAGGGTATCCCTGTCGGTATCTTTGAAATGTAATTTTTAGCGACCAAACCGTCGCTACAACAATCGCCCATAGCAAACCAAACAAGCGATTAACGACAATGAAAGCGAACAAGGGGAACAAAGCTTCCCATATATTTCTATCTCCTGNCGGAGTGATTGGGTTATGTGGGACTTCTGATGAAGGCCCCAGTTCTTTGTCTTGAGTCACTTTCCCAGTTTGGCCTGCTTCAGACAAAAATCCTCTTTCCCCTCTGATTGTTTATTTAAGGAGTATGGTCTAAAACCTTTATATGCCTTCCAACAAAGAGAGAACGATCGCAATTACAGGAAGTGCNTCTGGCATTGGGGCATCCTTAAGGAATTCTTTAGAGTCGGATGGCGCTAATGTTATCGGGATCGACCTTAATGATGCGGATGTTATAGCGGACTTAAGTAACGTCGATGGCAGGAATCAAGCTATATCAGAAACGCTTGATANAGCAGGAGGTGCTTTAGATGGCCTTGTTACTTCTGCAGGNGTGGGACCGCCCTATGACCCCGAGAAGATTATTTCTATCAACTGGTTGGGGACAGTCAAGATTATCAATGGATTGCGCGAAGCTTTAGCTGTTTCGAATTCCACTGCGAAAGTGGTAGCTGTGTCTTCAAACTCAACGACTATTACACCAAATGTTCCTGAAAGCCTTATAGAAGCATGTCTCGCTTTTGATGAAGAGAAATGTAATCAAATTCTTNGAGGCTATTCCGGCATGGCCTCAATGGCTATTGCTTATGCAGCTTCGAAGACGGCGGTNGCTCGTTTCGTCCGAAGATCTGCCCCTTCTNAAGAGTGGGCTGGGTCCAGAATTAGATTAAACGCAATAGCTCCTGGAGCGATACTTACCCCTCTNCTGCAGGGAGGCCTAGATGACGAAGAGTTTGGGGATGCCATCAAGACATTACCGATTCCTGCTGGGNGTTTCGGNTCTCCTGAAACAATTGCTAAGTGGATAGAAATGATGCTCTCTGACGCAGCAGANTTTATGTGTGGCTCGGTAGTCATCGTTGATGGCGGATCAGATGCTTTACTCCGCCCTGATGATTGGCCAAAATCTTTCACGATCTAAATGATCTAATTGGGCGGGGCTAAGTCTTAGGGGTATCTTGGTATTTACTTCGAAGAACCTANAGAAAGTTGAATTAAGGAAAGTTATGTATCCCGGCGTTCATGCAAAAAGTCATCCAAATAAGCCCGCTCTTGTAATGTCAGATACTGGTGAAACCATGACATANGAGGAGCTCCACTCTTACGCAGAAAAGATGGCAAACCTTCTACAAAATGCAGGGTTTAAGGCCGGAGATCATATTGCCTTATGTCTGGAGAATCGACTTGAATTCTTACCTATCTGTTGGGGCGCCCATTACGCCGGCCTGTACTACACAGCTATCAGTTCTCGNCTAACTGCACCGGAGATTGAATACATCATAAAGGACTGTGGGGCAAGGGCATTCATTACTTCGCCTTATAAAGGGGCTGAAGCTCTAGAGGTTGCTTCAGAAATACCTGANGTTTCTCTNCGGTTATGTGTCGGGGGNAATATTGATGGATTTGACTCTCTAGAAGACCTCTTGGACCAGCANCCTCTTAGCCCGGNAGGTCCGAGAATTGAGGGTGCTGACATGCTCTACTCTTCTGGAACCACTGGACGCCCGAAGGGAGTGAAAGTACCTCTCCCTGGTACCTCTCTGGGAGAAACTGACGGAGTTACTGCTCTAATGGGAGCTCTATTTGGCGCAAATCAAGAAACAAATTACCTTTCTCCTGCCCCGCTCTACCATGCAGCCCCGCTTAGATTCTGCAGAGGAATTCACAAAATCGGAGGAACGGTAGTTGTAATGCCAAGATTCAGCCCCGACGAAATGTTGGAAAGCATAGAGAAGTATCAGATTTCATTCCTCCAAGTAGTCCCTACGATGTTTGTACGCCTATTGAAGCTCGACCAGAGTGTACGCGATAAAGCTGACGTCACCTCTCTTCAAGGAGTTGTTCATGCAGCAGCTCCNTGCCCGATACCTGTCAAGAAACAAATGATTGATTGGTGGGGGCCAATCATTCACGAATATTATGCAGGAACTGAGGGGAATGGTTTCTGTTATTGCAATAGCCAACAATGGCTTGAGCATGAAGGGACCGTTGGAAGTGCGATACAGGGGACTTTACACATCGTCGATGACAANGGGGAAGAANTACCGGTTGGGGAAGTCGGAACAGTTTATTTTGAAAGTGATTCCACTTTCGAGTACCACAATGATNCAGAGAAAACAAAGGGTGCGAGACTCGCAAATGGCTGGTCNACTCTTGGCGATATCGGTCGTCTTGATGAAGATGGCTATCTCTACCTCACTGACCGAAAAGCCTTCATGATTATNTCCGGTGGAGTAAACATTTACCCCCAAGAAGCTGAGAACGTGCTCACTATGCATCCCAAGGTTTTAGATGTAGCAGTTTTTGGAGTTCCAAACGATGACTTAGGTGAAGAAGTGAAGGCAGTAGTCCAGCTGATTGACCCTGAGTCAGCAAGTGCGGATGTGGAGAGAGANTTGCTAGCTTTTTGCCATGAGCAACTAGCAAAGGTTAAATGCCCGAGAACTGTCGACTTTAGAGATGAACTCCCAAGACATCCAACTGGAAAACTATATAAACGCCTTCTCCGAGATGAATACTGGGGNGATAGGAATAGTCGAATCGTTTAGGAGNNAAATATGGAGATAACCGAAATAAGCGATCGTCTTGAAATAGAGCAATTGATGGTTCGTTACATTGAAGCAATCGACTCTAAGGACTGGGACCTGCTAGATAGTGTCTTTACTGAAGATGCCCATCTCGACTATGAAAGTTCTGGCGGCCCTGAAGGGAAAGGAGATTATCCTNCCATCAAGCTATGGCTTCAGANTAGTTTGGCTATTTTCCCCATGACCCAACACTTAATCGGCAAATCTTTAATCGAAATTGATGGTGATTCGGCAACGTGTCGAACAATATTTTCTAACCCCATGGGGGTTCCTATTAACGAAGAAGGANTCTATGATCCTGCTGGCGAACAACTTCACATATTCACAGTTGGGGGATGGTATAACGACACNTGTATTCGAACGGAATCAGGTTGGAGAATTAATGAAAAAGTCGAAGAACAGGCCTACATGGAAGGAACATTTCCTCCGTTCGAATAGGCAATGAAAAAGCTTCTAGCCGTTTTGAGATAACCATTCGTACATAGCTATACCACTTGCGACTCCGGCATTGATCGATCTTGTAGATCCATATTGAGTTATCGCTAATATTATTTGACATTCGCTAATCATCTCAGCGCTTAGCCCTGGGCCCTCTTGGCCAAAAACTAAAACACAATGTTCTGGAAGTTTCGTGGTTTCAATAGGGACTGAGTTCCTAATATTATCGACGCCGAGTACTGCTATATTCTCAGCTTTAGCCCATGACGAAAATTCCTTTACTGTCTTGTGGTGTTGAACATGCTGATATCTGTCTGTAACCATCGCTCCTCGCCTATTCCAACGCCGTTTACCGATAATGTGAACAGCTTTTGCCATGAAAGCATTCGCGTTTCGAACAACGGTTCCTATATTAAAGTCATGCTCCCAATTCTCTATTGCTACGTGGAATGGATGTCGAACCGCATCAAGATCTTCTATTATTGCTTCTCGTGTCCAATATCTATACCGGTCAATAACATTTCTACTGTCCCCATTCAGCAGAAGTTCAGGGTCTAGTCGAGCGTCATCAGGCCATGGTTTCGGATGGGGGCCTACAGGCATCCAAATTCCTCTTCGAACAGGTTTGAATCTATATACGAATAGCTATTTGTCATGCTCTTAGCTCTCAGGAAAGATTTCTATTACTTCCCTAACGGTAGCACTCCGAACGCCATGACTACGTAATGGAGAGCTGCTGCCGCTACAACCATAAGGTGCCAAATTTCGTGGTACCCAAAAATTGAAGGCCAAGGATCTGGTTTTCGTAACCCTACGATAAAGGCACCGAAGGTATAGAGAAGCCCTCCTAATCCCAGCAATATCATCCATGGGCGATCTAAGGTGTCCCACAGTTGGGGCAATGCCAGAACTGATACCCACCCGAGAGTAAGAAACAGTGCATTCATTAACCCATACGGTGGTTCAAAGGGCAGAAAGCGTAACAAGCACCCGACACCAACTCCAGCCCACGCTGATATCAGAAGGGTTAATTGAAGCCATCCATCTACAACAAGCATGCCGATAGGCGTGTACCCTCCAGCTATGCAAAAGTAGATCCCGACATGGTCTAACCTACGGAATCTCAACCATTGCCTGTCATCGAAATCAGTTCGGTGGAATAGTGCACTTATACCCAGCATCGCAGAAATACCGAAGGAAAATGCAAACGCTGCGAAGGCCGTTCTAGCTGATGGTGCCGTCCAAATAAGTACAACCGCAATTGGAATAGAAAGGAAAAAACACCAGGTATGAAGAACTCCTCGGAATCGTGGACGCTCTACAGCCCGTTGGCGAATCACCAATAGCGAATTTGGGATTTCATTATCCATTCAGGTTCTCCTGTAGCGAAGAGAGATACCCTTTTATTTCTTGAGCGCATGCATCAAAAATATCCTGATCACCGCCAGCTGGATCTTGTACTTCCTCCCAGGGTTCTATCATGACGTCACCTAATTGTAATTCGGTGACTCTATGTGCAAAGTCTGATTGTGAAGCCTTGAGAAACTTTGCGATACGAGGGAGAGTACCTGTAATAGAGGTTGCTTCAGGGTGCTTACGTCGAATATATTGCACATGCTCCGACTCGAATACGATTATGAGGTCAGCCCAATGGCAATCTTCGCTTTCTAATTGATGGCTTCGGTGCTCGGGGTCCGAAAGGTTC
>PBPU01000034.1 GCA_002724825.1 Acidimicrobiaceae bacterium | reverse complement strand
CGTAATTGAACCCAATCTTCACTTAGAACCATAAAGGCAATATCTGCCTTATGACCAAGAATGGATACTGTTACTACTTGCATCGAAGATTCAAGTGCATCTTGGACTATTTCTTCGATCTTGTGCTTATCGATTTCGTTTTGAATCTTGCAAAAGAGATGAAGGACGCCTAAACCTTCGGCTATTCGGAGAGAGTTACTTTCCATTGTTAAAGTCTAGGGTAGAAACTTCGCACCGGTTCAATTACCTATAGAGATATAGACCTCTTAGAAATCCATATCTGGCATACCAGCGGGGGCTCCACCCTCTTCGGGCGCATCAGCGATCACTGCTTCTGTCGTTAAAAACAGAGCTGCAATGGAACCAGCATTCTGAAGCGCTGATCGAGTTACCTTCGCTGCATCAATAATTCCGGCCTTAACTAAATCTTCGTAATCTCCGCTGGATGCATTCAGTCCATTTGCTCCTTCGAGGTTTCGGACCTTCTCAACAATAACTCCACCNTCTAGGCCGGCGTTAACAGCAATTTGGTTCAGAGGCCCTTCTAACGCTTTAGCTACTAGACGAGCACCAGTCGCTTCGTCAGGATTGTCAATCCCCTCCACTGTCTTTAAGACTTCTGCTTGGGCACGAAGCAGCGTTACCCCGCCTCCAGCAACAACNCCTTCTTCTATAGCGGCTTTTGTCGTTGAGACAGCGTCTTCGATGCGATGCTTTTTCTCTTTAAGTTCAACTTCCGTNGCTGCGCCTACTTTCAAAATAGCCACGCCTCCTGATAGTTTCGCTAAACGCTCTTGTAGTTTNTCTCTGTCATAATCCGANTCAGTATTTTCAATTTCAGCTTTAATCTGAGCTATTCGGCCATCAACATCTTCTCGNTCGCCTGAACCTTCAATGATCGTGGTCTCATCTTTTGTTATTACCACTTTGCGGGCTTGACCAAGTAAATCCAAGGAAACTGANTCGAGTTTAAGTCCAACTTCTTCGCTGATAACTTGTCCACCGGTCAAAATAGCCATATCTTGCAACATAGCTTTTCGTCGATCGCCAAATCCAGGAGCTTTTACACTTACTGATGTGAATGTTCCTCGGATCTTGTTCACTACGAGCGTGGCTAGAGCTTCCCCTTCGACGTCTTCGGCGATTATTAAGAGTGGTTTTCCAGATTGCATAACTTTTTCAAGAACAGGGACGATATCTCGAACTGCAGAAATCTTAGAACCGATAAAGAGAAGGTACGGGTCTTCCAATACTGCTTCCATACGTTCTGGGTCAGTAACAAAATAGGGAGAGATGTAACCTTTGTCGAAACGCATACCTTCGACAAAATCGAGATCCATTCCGAAAGTTTGAGATTCTTCTACTGTNATAACGCCGTCTTTTCCAACTTTGTCAATTGCTTCGCTGATTTTTCCACCAATTTCGGTATCGGCTGCTGANATTGCAGCGACGTTAGCTATCTGCTCTTTNTTGGAGGAGACATCCTGCGATTGGCCCTTAATGGATTCAACTGCAGAAACAACACCAGCTTCAATTCCTTTCTTTAGTGACATTGGATTGGCTCCCGCAGCAACATTACGGAGTCCTTCGCGCACCATGGACCAAGCTAAAACCGTTGCTGTTGTGGTTCCATCTCCGGCAACATCATCAGTTTTTTTNGCAACTTCCTTCACTAATTCAGCGCCGATCCTTTCGTAAGGGTCTTCGAGGTCGATTTCTTTTGCAATAGAGACGCCATCGTTTGTTATTGTGGGTGCTCCCCATTTTTTATCGAGCACAACATTCCGGCCTTTTGGGCCAAGNGTTACTCTTACTGCATCCGCTAGGGTATTCATCCCAGTTTCAAGTCCACGTCGGGCTTCTTCGTCAAATGAAATGATCTTTGCCATTGAATTTCTCCTGTTTGGCTTCTTTTTATATGAACAAAATACTTATAAACTTTATTCCCTTTTGATCATTATTTTTCTTTGATCATGATGGAAATGATTAAGCGTTAGTAATGGTACTGAAACTCGGAAATGATTCCGACTTGCTATAAAAAGATCTTTACGAAATATNGANTATCGACCACCTGCGACAGCAGGAATAATTGAAATNGTTTGTCCATCAGTTACAGAAGTCTCTAAAGCTTTAAGGAACCGTATATCTTCATCCTCTACGTATATATTGACAAATCGGAGAAGATTTCCATCTTCGTCGATAAGTCTTCCTTGAAAATCAGGATAACTTTCACAAATNTCATCAATAATCTGAGAGACTGTTCCTTCTTTGGCACTTACTTCAGCTTCACCGGAAGTCAAAATGCGTAAGGTCGTTGGAATACGTATAGTTACAGCCATAATNTGAATTTATCGGAATTCGTTCTCTTTGCTCCGGATAAATTTCGATTTTTAGTTATTGTTTTATCAAGAGTAAAAGATTATGGTGCAACTCGGCCGATAGGCCTCTACGGTAGGCGGAGTGAAACTTCATGGCGTCATTAACGCTTCTCATGACTCTTTAGCTGACTTTTCGATAGCTCTTACTGTTGATGATGCTCTTTCACGGGCAAAGGAATTGATTCAGCAGGGATGNGTAGGTATTGANTTAGGTGCAGCAGGATCAACCCAATACGCCGATCGAGTAAATACAGATGAGGAGTGGGNACGACTAGAAGGAAANATTGAAGCAATATCGGCTTTAGGCATTGAGCTCTCAATTGATACTTGGAACCCAGAAATTATGGAAAGAGCTCTTGATGCTGGAGCGAATTTTATGAATGCATCTGATGGCCTTCAAAATCCATCAATGATCGATCTTGCAGCTGATAGGGAAGTCCCAGTGGTACTTCCCTTCTTAAATGGAAACGATCCTAAAAGTTTAGAATTCATTTCTGGAGATCCCTTAGAGACTATTCTTCCTTGGTTTGAGAAGACGTTAGAAAAACTTGAGAAATCTGGAATTAAAAAANGCCAGCTAATTCTTGATCCTGGAACTGGATTTGGACCTGCTGACTGGGCTTGGGAAGAGCGGTTTAAGTTCCAAGAGAGAATTTATCGAAATCTTGACCGGCTTCGTGTCTTCGAGTTACCAATTTATATCGCGTTGCCGTGGAAAATGGAGGACGGTAGGAGAGAGTTGCTCGATATCCTTTTAGAGGTTGGATTTGACTACGGTCGTACCCATGTTCCTAAACAGGTTCTTGATGCCAGTAGGGAAATTTTAGAGAAATAAACTTGCGCTGCTTCGGAGCATCTCTGTTATCCGGTTAGAGTTTGTCTTCACGTCGTATTGTGACAGCTGAGTATTCAAGATGATGCGGGACAGGAGGACGTAATTTTTTAATGGTGATATTGACAGCATTAACGAGATCGATTTTAAGGGTTTCTTCCGCTATGCGTTCCGCAACTCGTTCAAGAAGGAAATGTTTTTCGTTAGTGATGATAGAGATAATGGTTTCAGTAACTTCTGCGTAATTTACTGTGTCATGCAGTGAGTCGGTTTTTCCGGATATCGATAGGTTACTCTCAACAGTTATATCAACTTCAAATGGTTGGGCACGTTCCTGCTCTTCGGGTAGTACACCTATTGTTCCTAAGGCTCTAATACCTTTTAGTTCTATTCGATCAGTCATACGTNCCTCACCATCTTGATTGTATGTTATCTGNCTTTTTCCCAGTTGGAGACGGCCTTCTTCGCAACGTTCTCTATGGATTTTTGCGTTTGAGAAAATGCGGNTTCCGTNCCNACNTCATCCTGAAGCCCGTATATTGGAGCCGAATAGGGAAGTGATTTTTCAAAGTTTCCCGCTATTACTATTGCATCGGTTTTTGTTTCATCTGCGAGTTTCAACACGCCNCCAACAACTTTGCCTTCGAAACTTGATTTATCTACGTTTCCCTCTCCAGTAATAACAAGGTCAGCGTTTTCTATTAAGTCCAAAAGCTCTACTTCCTCGGAAACAGCATTAAATCCGTTCACCAAAGATGCTCCGACCGATGCTAGACCTCCAGCTAANCCNCCAGCTNCNCCAGCCATATCCATCTGAAGAACATCAACTCCCCGCTCTTCTAGGTAGATCTGCCCAACTCTCTCTAGGCGACGTTTTAGGAACCGTACCTGAGATGGGGATGCACCTTTTTGAGGCCCGNAGGTTTCTGCAGCTTCGACAAATCGTGTTGCAACATCGCATGCAACNGTTATTGTTATTTCGCGAAGTCTCTCTAAAGGGTATAANGCTTCGAGAGCCCCTAAACCGCCATCTGTGGTTGCTGACCCGCCTGCCCCAACGATAATATTTCTTGCTCCTCTTTCAATTGCTATGGCAATGAGCTGNCCAGTACCGATTGTGGATGCAGCTATTGGGTCATTGTCTTCTAATCCCCCAGCTAATGTCAGTCCAGATGCTTGAGCCATTTCAATAATTGCCGTATCTCCATGTAGTCTCCACTGAGCACTAACTGGGCTACTAAGAGGACCTAAAACAACGTCGGTGCGATTTGATCCTCCAAATGCCTCGATTGTTCCTTCTCCCCCATCAGNAAGGGGTTGGGTAATGACTTCATGGTCGTCGCTAAGAGCAGCTCTAATGGCTTCAGCTACAGTTTGAGCTGATGCTGTCCCTTTAAATTTATCTGGAGCAACAAGAATCCTCATCAGAGGCCTCCAGTATCACTCTTCAGGTGGATACAGGTCAGACCCTAAAAGAACCAGAACATTGGCTTCAGCTAGATCTTCAACAGGGAGAGCAGCTGGCATTGGAAGAACGTTTGCTGAATCAACGCCAATTATTAAGCCAACATTTCTAGCATCGAGTTCATAGCCGTTCGCATAGTATACGAAGGAGAAGTCCGGCACTTCTTCTGTTGCCGCATTTACNGCTGGTAANCCGTTATAGCCTTGATCAGAGATCAGTACTTCTCGTATTGCCCCAGCAGCGCCNGAAATTTCTGTTCCATTAGCTACGAGGACTCGGACTTCTGCAGGTGGGTGAAGGACNGACTCACTACTCGGAACAGGTTCACTTTGNACTGGAGTACTATTTTGCCCAGTAGTAGTTTCTTCTTCAGCCGCTACTTCNTCTTCCTCAATAGAGTCCTCTTCTTCAGATGTAGTAGATGGCTCATTTGANTCTTCGGCGTTCTGGGTAGCTGGAAGAGACTCGACGTTACGTGATGTATCACTGAAACCTTCACTTAGGACGATGATACCGATGGCGACAAAAACACCAAGAAGTAGTACTCCCTTCCCTGCAATATTCATGTCAAGCATCTCCTGATATCTTGTCCGTAGCCTTATATATATTAAAACCTTCGGATAGGTTTAGCGAATTGGCGAATGAATCTGGGGAATACCGTATCGAATAGATCGACGTTTTGTTCTTAATTTACGTAATCTGAGGACTAAAAGTGGGTCGTGTTCTAGGGCTTCAGCCTTATCCAATAGCGAGTCCCTTATCTGGTAATAACGTGAAGGTGAAATCCCGAACCTCTCACGTATCGCAAGCTCTTTGGGCCCATCAACTTCCCAAGGCGTTCTCTCAAAATCAAGAATTGCTATTTCCCTATCGGTAAGTTCCACTCGATTATGGTATACCGCACTTGTGAATTAGTTTGCGATAGGTCAAGTCGTAAAATTTCAAAGAATACTTTCTTTACACATTCTTCGTTTATTTCTATGCGAGCCGGGTGTCGGAATCGAACCGACGACATCTTCTTTACAAGAGAAGTGCTCTACCAACTGAGCTAACCCGGCGTATCTTTAGTCTAGGAAAGTTCCATACCTATCACTATATTTTATGATCGTCGTCTTTGGGCAATCTCAAAGCAGGCGATGGCTGATGCTACTGAAACATTTAAGGACTCAATAGATCCAAATACTGGGATCTTTGCTAAAAGGTCACATCTCTCTCGAGTTAATCTTCCTAGACCTTGGCCTTCGCTCCCTAAAACAAGTGCCAAAGGCTCATCAGCGACTCCTAATTCGAAAATCTCTGTTGAAGCATCTGAATCTAAACCAACTGTCCAAACTCCCTTTTCTTTTAGAAGCGATAGTCCTTTGGGAATTCCGCTTACAGATCCTATTGGGAGGTGCTCGATTGCTCCTTGAGCAGTTTTCGCTACTGTGGGTGTAATCTTTGTTGATCGATGCTTCGGGAGTAATACGCCTGTTACTCCTGCACATTCAGCACTCCGTAACATAGCTCCTAGATTTCTTGGATCAACAATTCCATCCATCACTAATAGGAAAGGTTTCTTTGTCGTTGAAAGAAGATCGTCTATTCCAAGGNTAGGCAGAGGCTCTGCATATGAGATAACTCCTTGAGGAGCGTCAGTGATCGCGAGTTGATCAAATTTCGCTCGTGCTACTTCATGCAAAGGTATTCTGGCTTCCATTGCGAGATCNCTAATTTGCGCAAGGACAGGCGAAGGATCCAACCCAGCAAGAAAAACTACTTCCTTTATCTTTCGTTTTTGAGCGAGNAGAAGTTCACGAACTGCTTGCCTTCCCTCGATGACATCCCCACCTATTCCTTTGGTNGTGCCTTTATCTGATGCCCTATCGAAAGGAAGTTTTTCCTTGGNTCTTCTATGTTTAGACNTTTGGTTACTGGAGCGCNTTGAACTGTGCCCATGAGACTTTCGGCGATTTTGTTTCTTAGGCATTTGAATTTTTCAGTAGACAGACAGCAAAGCACGCAACCCCATTGAAGTTCAAAAGACCTTCTGGAGTTTTACCTTTTACTGTTACTGGAGCTTGAACAATCTTTGAGAGTGTTGTTTCAATCAATGACCTGCTCGGCTGAATTTTTGGAATATCTGCGATAATTGAGCAGTCTATATTAACAATGTCCCATCCGGCATCGTTAATGAGCTCAACACTATGTTGAAGTAATTCCAGACTGTTGGCGTTTAGATATTTTGGATCGTTATCGGGGAATAGAGTTCCTATATCACCCAATCCGACTGGGCTAAGAATTGAATCGATGCATGCATGGGTAACAACATCAGAGTCTGAATGCCCTTGAAGTGCTAAGTCAGATTCAAAAGTAACCCCACCAAGAATCAAGGGACGTTCTTGATCGGTTATATAGGCGTGGGAATCGAATCCGTGGCCGACTCGCATCATATCTTCGCCTTCCTCTTTGAGTGAAACTTTATCAAGATCATTGAAAAAGCACGCTATTCATTTTGAGATGGTACCTGATGAAATTTAAGGATTGTTTTCTTTCTAATCAACAAAGTCTTGTCAATGTGATTGAAATGTCAGAACGTATTAGGCTACAAGCATAATGATTGATGTTACTTTTCTTTCTTCAATGGATTTATTCTCTGGGGTTCAGCAAGAGCTTCTCGAACCCATAGTCGACCAATCCAGCGTTCAGTCACTTCAACGTGGAGATATGTTATTCAGCGAAGGTGACGAAGCAAACGACCTATACATTGTTCTTGAAGGTCGAGTTGCAATAGCGAATAGATCATTTGATGGTCGAGAGTCAGTAGTAGCACTTATGGAGTCTGGTGATCTATTTGGCGAGATGCCACTTTTCAGACCTGATGGGCGATCAGCTGATGCTCGAGTGCTTGAAAATTCTTCCGTTGTAGTGATTCCTTATGTACCGGTAAAATCTTTATATCAAGAGCATCCAGAAATGTTATGGAAAATCGTCGACATGCTTGCTGAGCGTCTAAAGGTTATGGACGTAGCATTAGCTGACTCAATGTTTCTTGATGTTACAGGCAGAACAGCTAAACGTCTTTTGGAGCTTGCTGGAACTGACGAAGAATTTGAGCTTCCAGTAACACAAGAAGAGCTTGCAGGAATGATCGGTGCTTCCAGAGAACGGGTAAATAAGTCCCTTGCTTCATTTATTAAACTTGGATGGCTTACTCAAAAAGGTGAAAAGTACGTTATTCTCGACCGGAAACAATTAGAAATCCGGTCGACTTAACCTATCTGCGTGTAAATTCTGACAGTTTTTGTATAACTGGGTGGTCCGAAGAAGACACATCGGTCTCCTTGCCTGCTAGTAATACGGTTTTCATTCCAAGATTTGACGCAGAATCTAGAACATTCTCTGATCCATCAATTACTAGACATGCGTGAAAGGGGACTTCAGCAGCTTTCCGAAATACCTCAAAAGCTGCAGGATCAGGTTTACGAACTCCAGACTCAGCGCTTACTATCCACGGTTTCATACCTTGAAGTCCATATAGGTCTTGAAGGGCTCGAGACCATTCAGCGAAATCATTTGTTACGACTCCTATTTGAATCCCTCTTTTATGCATAGCTAAGAGAAAATCTTTCGCCCCAGATCTTAAGGTCAAGCTTTTCACATATTCCTTATCAAGTTCGTGGGAATCTCCTTCTACCCCAACTTGAGTCCAGAAGTCTAGTGACGAGAGGCGACCTAAAGTTCCTTGGCGATGAAGTTCTCGTAAGTCTTCTTCTCGAATATCTCCGCCCTTTGAACGAATATGGCCGGCGAGATGTTCCATCGAATCATTACCTTCAGAAAAGATGATCTTGTACATATCAATAACCAAAAGGCGAACAGAAGATGGCTGCTGAGGGTTAGGAGATAATGATGATTGACTGCTCCCAGGAACCCCACTTGTAACTGGTGATGGCCTGCGTGGTGGTTGCTTTTTTGCATGTCGAATATCAAGAAACCAATTTAGAGCAGTCATTAGCAAAGCTAAGGCGAGTAGGGCCATCAGTGCCCAGATCACCCAGCCAAGTATTTGGTTTCCCCTGTGTATTCTCTCGCCCGTAACATCAATCGATCGCCGCTGCCCGAGGGGAATGTCATATGACTGTTCCCCTGAGCTGGGAAGATTCACTGTCACCTGCATAGTTACGGCGTCTTCGGGCTTCTGTCCGAGATCGGCTTCAATACTTTCTAACGAAATTCCTAGAGGAGGTTCCTCCAGAAGAGTTGAAAGTTCGGTATCAGTAAAAATACTAAAGCCCTCACGAAGGTCTACTTCTCCTGTAATGCCATAGACACGTTTTCCTTGAGTGGAGTCAATAGAAAGTTCCCACCCTGTGAAAACATTAGGGGAACTGGTTAGCTCTTCGAGAATTCCTTGAATATCTTCAGGGCTTAAAAATGCCTTAGATGCTTCGTACCACATATAACCATCAGCTGATTTTCCTACAACTTCAAAATCCCAGCCGCTTGTAGAAAGATCTGAGGTCCGAAGTATCGATTCAAGATCTGCAAATACTTCTTTATCTTGGGCCATAGCATCTAGCCCAACTCCAGCTATGACTTTTCCAGCCCCATCCTCCTGGATATCAATAGTTACTTGAAGTTGGATATTGCACGCTGCAGCGATAAGAGCTATCCCTATGGATAGAAACAGTAATCGAATTTTTCTCAAAGCCACCTTTGCATGGTAACCCGAACAGCTAAATACTCCGAATGTTTATTGAAACTTGGTTGAAAAGTTGAGAATTTTATTCAGCTACGACAAATTCTTCGACAGATGGGGGCTCAAATCCTTCTACAGCTTTAAATACAATCGACTTTTGGTTTGGATTTTCTTCGTCGTCTTCGACGTCTACAACAACGATTTGTCCAGCTTTAAATTCTTTGAGAAGGAGTCTCTCTGAAAGCGGATCTTCTACAAGACGTTGAATTGCTCTACGTAGAGGTCGTGCGCCAAGTTCTGGGTCATAGCCTTTATCCGCTAGGTGATGTTTAGCATCAACTGTGACTTCAAGCCCCATCCCTTGTGATTCGAGCTGAACAGCTACGCGTGCAACCATTAAATCTACAATCTCGGTTACTTCGTCTTTGGATAGTTCATGGAAAACAATAACCTCATCAACCCTATTTAGAAACTCTGGGCGGAAATGTTCTTTAAGAGATTCGGTGACTTTTTCTTTCATACGTTCATAAGAGAGCGCTTCATCGTTTTTGGTAAACCCTAGGTTGGCCTTACGAAGATCACGAGTCCCTAAATTTGAAGTCATGATAAGCACCGTGTTACGGAAGTCAACGGAGCGACCTTGGCTGTCGGTTAGTCGTCCTTCTTCGAGTATTTGTAGAAGAGTGTTGAAAACGTCAGGATGTGCTTTTTCAATCTCGTCGAAAAGGACGACTGAGAAAGGTTTTCTCCGAACAGCCTCAGTCAATTGTCCACCTTCTTCATACCCGACGTATCCTGGCGGTGAACCAACTAGACGACTAACTGTGTGCTTTTCCATGTACTCCGACATGTCTAGACTAATTAAGGCCTGTTCGTCTCCAAATAGAAACTCCGCAAGCGTTTTTGCTAACTCAGTTTTTCCAACACCGGAAGGCCCAAGGAAAATGAATGAGCCTGAAGGGCGTTTGGGGTCCTTTAATCCAGCTCGAGTTCGACGTATTGCCTGGCTTACTGCCTTGATACTATCCTCTTGACCAATTACCCGCTTATGAAGCTCAGTTTCCATTCGGAGTAACTTAGCAGTTTCTTCTTCGGTTAATTTATAGACAGGAATTCCGGTCCATACAGAAAGAACTTCGGCGATAGCTTCCTCATCAACTTCGTCAAAAAGGTCAACGCCAGAATCTTTCATATCCGTTTCCATGTTTTCTTTTCTCTGGAGAAGATCTTTTTCTTTGTCGCGAAGCCGCCCTGCCTCTTCGAAATCTTGAGCTTCCACAGCTGCTTTCTTTTCCTCTGTGACTTGTGCGAGCTCATTCTCAATTTCTTTGAAATCTGGCGGGGTTTCCATTCTTCTAAGGCGGAGTCTTGATCCTGCTTCATCTATGAGATCTATAGCCTTGTCGGGAAGATGCCTGTCGGAGATATACCTATCTGCCAAGTTAGCTGCAGCAACTAAGGCTTGGTCAGTAATTGTTACCTTGTGGTGATCTTCGTAACGTTCACGCAAGCCTTTGAGAATTTCAATTGTTAAAGGCACAGCAGGTTCGTCCACTATGATTTTTTGAAAGCGGCGCTCTAAGGCAGCATCTTTTTCTAAATGCTTTCGGTATTCGTCTAATGTCGTAGCCCCAATCGTTTGGAGTTCTCCTCGAGCAAGCATAGGTTTGAGTATTGAAGCAGCGTCTATAGCTCCTTCTGCAGCTCCTGCTCCAACAAGCGTGTGGAGTTCATCAATAAACAGGATGATATCTCCACGGGTTTTTATCTCTTTAAGTACTTTTTTAAGACGTTCTTCAAAATCTCCGCGATATCGGGATCCCGCCACCAAAGCACCAAGGTCCAGCGTGTAGAGTTGCTTATCTCTTAGTGGTTCAGGAACTTCATTAGCAGCAATTGATCTTGCTAATCCTTCAACAATAGCTGTTTTTCCTACTCCTGGTTCACCGACTAGAACAGGGTTATTTTTTGTCCGCCTACTTAAAACCTGCATAACCCGCTCAGCTTCTCGCAACCTTCCGATGACTGGATCGAGTTTCTTTTCTCGTGCAAGCTGAGTAAGATTTCTGCCAAATTGATCAAGAACAAGTGAACCTGAGGCAGCATCTCCGCTGCCGCCTCCAGTGGTCGCCGATGCTCTTTCTTTACGACTACCTTCTGGGCCATCTGCTCCTGAACCGGAATACCCGGATAAAAGTTGAATCACTTGTTGACGCACCCGAGATAAATCTGCCCCTAGCTTTGTTAGCACTTGGGCAGCGACACCTTCACCCTCACGAATTAGACCTAGCAGAATATGCTCAGTTCCGATGTAATTATGACCAAGTTGTAAAGCTTCGCGAAGACTTAATTCTAAAACTTTTTTGGCACGAGGAGTAAAGGGAATGTGACCGCTTGGAGAGGATCCACCTTGCCCAATGATTTCTTCAACTTGATCTCGAACAGCTTGAAGTGAAATTCCCAAAGATTCAAGTGCCTTTGCAGCGACTCCTTCACCCTCGTGAATAAGGCCAAGCAGAATATGCTCAGTTCCGATGTAATTATGATTGAGAAGCCGTGCTTCCTCTTGAGCTAGAACCACAACCCTTCGGGCCCTATCCGTAAACCTTTCAAACAAAGCGTAACCTTTCAACCACTACAGTTAATTTTTATCTTAGTACTTAGAGCACTAATACGATAAACGTACATTAAAGACAATACTTATTCTTGTTATATACATACAACGCAAAAACAGCAGCTTTTCTTCCCGAAATCTAAAAAATCTTTATCTTTAATTAAGAATTAAATCTCAACCCGTAAATTACCAAGGTGATTACAACCATTTTAAGGCCACTTGATTTCATGCAAGAACAATTTCTCTACGATGGTGTGGTCTACGTTTTGGGGTCATAAACTTCCCACATATGGCTCTTTTATCTCATTTGTCAGCTCTTCCGACTCTCAAAAATGACCTGGCACTCGTTGAAACAAAACTAGAAAATTCAGTCGTCGCTAAAGACCCATATCTAACTGAAATAGCAAAACACTTAATTACTGCTGGAGGAAAGAGAGTCCGACCAGGTTTTACTATCGCATCATCTGCTGTTGAACAGTCAAATGCTGTTCCTGTAAGTGACGAGGTTCTGATGGGTGGTGTTGCAGTTGAACTAGTTCACCTTGGATCTTTGTACCACGACGATGTTATGGATGAAGCTGAGATGAGAAGGAACGTTCCATCAGTAAACGCTGTATGGGGAAATCATACGGCGATTTTAGCTGGAGACTTTCTTCTTGCCCGAGCTTCAGAAATCGCCGCCTCGTTAGGAACAGAAATAGCGGGTTTATTAGCAAGAACAATTGGAGAACTATGTGAAGGACAAATCCTAGAACTCCAGTCGACTTATAAACCTTCGAGAACTCAGGAAAGTTACGAGCAGTCTATCGCTGGAAAGACCGCTTCTCTTCTCTCTACAGCATGCAGAATAGGAGGATTAACTGGAGGACTCGAAAGACATACGGTTGACCAATTAACCACTTTTGGTCATACGTATGGGATGGCTTTCCAAATTGTTGACGACATTCTTGATGTTATTGCTTCTGAAGATCAGTTAGGGAAACCGGCAGGTAACGACCTTATCGAAGGGGTGTACACGCTGCCAGTTCTTCTCGCGTTGGAGTCAGATGTAGGAGAACAGCTCCAAGAGCTCCTCGGGAAAGAACTGAGTACAGATGAAAGAGATCGAGCTCTGAGCCTGATTCGTTCAACAGGTGCTGTCGAAGAAGCTTTCACTCGAGCACAGTTTTGGGCGCAGAAAGCTAAGTTAGAGTTGGAGTCACTTCCTTCTTCTCCAGCAACAAATGCCCTCTCTGCTGCTACAAACCATCTACTCGACCGAGCTCAATCAGCTAGTTAGATAGGAGCCTAGTCTCGAGGTAAGTCTAGTTCGGTCCGTGAGTTGGTTTGTTGCTCGGGTCGAAGAGTTGGGAAAAGTATGACATCACGGATCGTTTGAACGTCGGCTAGCAACATCACCAATCGATCAATTCCTATACCAATACCGCCTGTAGGAGGAAGCCCGTACTCCAATGCACGGACATAGTCTGAGTCGACAACCATCGCCTCCTCATCTCCAGCTTTATTTTGGGCTAGTTGTTCCTCAAACCGTTTCTGCTGCTCCTGAGCATCCACAAGCTCAGAGAACCCATTTAAGATCTCCCTACCTGCAATAATTGCTTCGAACCTTTCGGTATAGCCTGGTTTCTGACGGTGCTCTCTTGAAAGAGGTGAAACTTCACTAGGGTATTCCGTGACAAAGCAAGGGCCCCATAGATTCGGTTCAACCGTCTTCTCATATATTTCAAGAAGTAATTTTCCGGCTCCCCAAGCGGGTAAAATTTCTAGATCTAGCTTCTTACAGATACTACGAAGCTCATCTACTGGGGTATCAAGAGAGACATCTAACCCAGAATGTTCTTCTATCAAGTCATTTAGAGTCGCCCTCCTCCAAGGAGTAGTCAGGTCGATTTCTTTTCCATCGTATGAGATAAGGGCTGAACCTGTGAGCTCAATAGCAAGATGTTCTATGAGGCTTTCCGCCAATTCCATAATATCGTTCCAATCAGCGTATGCTTGGTAAAGTTCAAGCATTGTAAACTCGGGATTATGTCTGGTAGATATACCTTCGTTTCTGAACACTCGGGCGATTTCAAAAACTCTCTCAAAGCCTCCAACGATCAATCTCTTTAGATACAGTTCGGGGGCAATGCGCAGATACAGTTCGGTATCGAGCGCATTATGATGTGTCGAAAATGGTCGAGCTAAAGCACCTCCGGGAATTGGGTGAAAGACGGGAGTTTCTACCTCTAGAAAATTCTTAGCTTCGAGCCAGCGGCGAGTAAGCGAAAGCATTTTACTCCGCATTAGGAAGTTCTCACGCGCCTCTTCAGTCACCCATAGATCTACATATCTTTGCCGATAGCGTAAATCTGGGTCGGTGATACCATGCCACTTATCGGGGAAAGGCCTATCCGCTGAAGCAAGGATTACCCATTGTTCAACTTTTACTGACAGTTCTCCTCTCTTTGTTTTCATGATCTCACCTGTAACGCCGATCCAATCGCCAATATTGAGACTCGTGAAAGAATCGAATTCAGGAGTTGCCTTTGCAGGAGCAAAGAGTTGTATGCGTCCGCTCATATCCTGTAGGTCACCAAAAGCTACCTTGCCCTGAACTCGCCTTAACATAAGTCTTCCGGCAATAGTCGCGCTCTTACCTGACCCAGTACCCTCGTCTAGCGAGGCGTAGTCTGCGCGAATTTCCTTTGTTGTTGCAGTAACGGTGAATTGATACGGAAGTTCCATATGAGATTAAGTGTCGCAGGCGTTGAGGTGTATTGCTGGGAATTGATCAATTCTCTTTACTAATAGATGCATTTTCGTGATTTTGGCCCGCGAGTTCATTTAATCCCAAAATATGGATTGACATTGTCAATCAGTCTCGCCTTTCCAACTTTTGCAGCTATAAGGATTCGAGCGCCTTCCGTAATTTGATCAATAGTTTGTAGGGAACTTCCCTCTACTATTTCAACATAATCAAGGGTAGCGAGTGTTTCGGCAGTCATTTCATCAACGATTTGGCTCTTAATTACTGAAGCTGATGTTTCACCGGCTTGGACATTTTCTGACGCAACTTGCAGGGAACGTGATATAACTGTCGCTGCTTCGCGTTCTTCTGGAGTTAAATATGCGTTTCTGCTCGAAAGTGCTAGACCATCAGATTGTCGCACTGTCGGGCATCCAAGCACCTTAACGCGAAATGAAAGGTCTCTAGCCATTGTTGAGATTACCTGTAATTGTTGCCAGTCTTTCTCACCAAAGTATGCGTTACATGGCCCAACGATATTGAAGAGCTTTGCTACAACCGTTGCTACTCCAGAGAAATGAGTGGGGCGGGATGCGCCTTCAATGGTGCTCATCAATTGGTCAACTTGGACTGAAGTAAGAATCGGCTGCGAGTACATTTCTTCAGAAGATGGAATGAAAAGTAGGTCAACGCCGATAGCTTCACATTCGTTTATGTCCTTGTCGAGATTTTGAGGGTAGCTAGAAAGATCCTCTCCTTCAGCAAATTGGAGAGGATTAACGAAGATAGTCACAATTGTTTTATCATTTTCATTAGCTGCACGTTGCATGAGAGAAATGTGGCCTTCATGGAGAAAGCCCATAGTTGGAACTAAGCCAATAGTGTTTTTTTGTGCTCTGTATTCATCGATGAATTCATGCACTTCAGATACTTGTGAAATTAATTTCATGCTTTCATATTCTGGGATTTGGTTTCTTTCGTTGCAAATTCTTGAGCTGCTTCAGAAAGGCAGCTGTAAAGGACCTTTTCCGTTTGGGGAAGTGCATCTAGATGCGATTGAATTGTTGATAGATCTCCTCGAACGGCGGGGCCTGTTAACGACTTCTTTGACCCTATTGTTGTAACTGAATCTAAAGTACCTTGAATTAGGTTTAGATAAGCTTCAAAGGGAATGTCAACCATTTCGCAGATACGTTCGACTTGTGAGAGAAGAACAACTAAATGATTTGCCGCAATACAGGCTCCGGCATGATAGAGGACCCTTTTTTCGTCAGGTATATGAAAATATTCACCGTCAAAAGCTCGAGCGATCTCGATGGAAATGGGATCCCCAGCAACAGCGAACCATGCTTTATCAAGAAGACGTTTCGCTCCTAGTGAAGGATCAGGTAAAGAAAGAAGAGGGTGACAGGATGCTATCCTTGTGTGTTGGCTTATCGGATCTAGCGTAAGCGATCCAGATATGTGGACAATCGCTGCAGAGTTAGTAACGGTAATTTTCTGGGCGACTTCATTTATATGCTGATCTGGGACTGACAGTAGAACGATATCAACTCCTTCAGCAGCGTTTGAAAGATCATCATTTCTCCCTAAATGCTCAAGAACTTCCCACCCGACTTTCGTGAAAGCTCTTGAAAAACTTAAGCCCGCCCTGCCAGGTCCTACGATTCGTACACGCACGTATCACCAATCTGAAATCCGGCTAACTTGGCCCTCTTCCGAGTCAACCCAGCCACTTAGAAAATCTGGAGATAATTCTCCTAAAGGAACCATTACAAATGCTCTTTCTCTCATCCGTGGGTGCGGAACTTCAAGATCATGATCATTAACCTTATGTCCTTCAACCCATAGAACGTCTACATCTAAAGTACGAGGACCCCAGTGGACTTCTCTTCGTCTATCTGCTTTTTTCTCTAATGCTTGTGCGAGATTGAGGAGATCTCTAGGGCTAAGATCTGTTTCAAGTTCAACTACGATGTTTAAAAATTTACTTTGGTCAGGACCGCCAATCGGATCGGTTTCGTATACCCCGGAAACACCAACGAGATCAGGGATCTCTTCCACAGCATCTTGAAGAAACTGCATTCGGTCTCCAAGGTTAGATCCAAGTCCGAGAAATGCTTGAGGCATAGTACGACCTCTATTCAGTGGCGATCTCTTCGAAGTTCGAGCTCTCCTGAAATTGGAGGCTCTCATCTTCCATCGTCGATTCTTCATCTCCCTGGGGAGTAAGCTCCTCAGGTGATGGAAGTTCCATTGCTGCCGAAACAATTTCTCTCCCATGTGAACCGATGACACGATTGATCATTCGTTCAATGACTGTTATTGCTTTGTGAGGGGTGTCAACGAATCCATTCCAGACAAGATACCCAGCCATAGTCCCCCCGATATCATCTCCAACATCTTCATGGTGCATTAGAAGTCGTTCACCATGGGCGATGAGTTTGTTCAGGTCTACATATAAAACTCCGAGGACTTCATGTAGGTGATCGCCGATAGCAATCGGGCGATGGACATAGTCAATGTCAAACTCCTCGTAATTATGAAGGTTATGTGCAGCGGGAATGATAGAGATGACGCGTTTGAAGTCATTCCTTCGAATCCAAATTAATTCCTCGATACGCCTCACTTTCCGATGCTGAGGCCCATAACCTCCAGGGCGTTCGCAAACAGCGAGTCGGTCTTTTACGATCCAGATGAGATTTCTGGGCATAATCCCTTCTGCCCATTTACCTCTCATATTCATTAATGCCAAAAGAACTCCAAATAAGAATAAAAATGTAACTAGCCGGAGCTTAGTGTTGTTCCTTGCTCCAATGTGAAGGTTTACGAAAGATTTTTTGAATTCAGTTTCTCATTAAGGATCTAACCTTCGTCGTAACTCCATAGATCAGATAGATTCCTGTAACGCTGAGCTACATCAAGACCATAACCAACAACAAAATCTGGAGGAATTTCAAAACCAATATATCTGAGTCCCAAATCCTCTTCTTGCCTTCCGGAGCGAACAAGAAGAGCGCATACCTCGAGTGAATCAGGATTTCGAGAGTTTAGTATCTTACGGAGATAATTTAAGGTAAGCCCGCTATCAATAATATCCTCGACAATAATCACGTCTCGACCAGTTAGCTCTATGTCAAGATCCTTAACTATTCGAACTACTCCGCTTGTTTTAGTCGCATTTCCATATGAAGAGACAGCCATGAAATCGAACTCGACTGGAAGATCTATCGCTCTGGCTAAATCTGCCATATATATAAATGCTCCTTTAAGGACACAGATAAGTAATGGAAATCTACCTTGGTAGTCTTCTGTGATTTGTCGACCAAGTTCTTGGATACGGTTATGGATTTCTTCTCTAGTAAGAAGCACATTTCCGGATGGCTTTAACTCTTCGGTCATAACGGCGTAACTAATCTATGTAAGAACATCATGAGTGAATAGTTTCATATTGAATCAGGTTTCTCAATTCGTAGCACTCTATCTGTTCGAGCAACTCTCCATCCTTTTCCAATATCTGTTGCTAGTGATTCAAGAAAAGCAACATCAAGTACACGATTTATAGTCGCTAAATCAGGTGGGTGATCATCACCGCGTGTCTCCCAAATCCAATTTCGGATAGCTTCTCTGGAAATGATCCTTGGGGCATTTTCTAGAGCTTTCGTATCGGTAGGGTCGATCTGTTTTGCTCCTTCAGAAATAAATTTACTTCCATCTCGAAATAGTTCTGATTGCCTTACAAGTACAGGCACAAGATCCCGATCAGCTATATCGCAAAGCAGCGGTAGGAGTTCATGACGAATTCGATTACGGCGAAATTGCGGATCTCTATTACTTGGGTCAGAAAATGTAGTAATCCCAAGAGAGGAGCACAAGTCTTCCGTCTCTGAGCGACGCAATTGCAATATAGGACGGCTGGTTGTTGGTTCGATGCCACCCATACCTTGCCAAGCGCTTCCTCGAAGTAAAGCTAGCAGAATCGTTTCTGCTTGGTCGTCTGCCGTATGCCCAGTTAAGACCTTTTCAGGTAGAACACTGTATCTCGCTTGGCGCGCCCGTTCCTCAAGATTCGGCCCAGCATCGACAGTAACCGATCGTGATTCAAATTGAGCACCAAAGCGCTCTGCGGTGGCGGCAACAATATCCGCTTCCTCGCTAGAGCCTGGTCGTATCCCATGATCAACATGAATAGCAGTAACTTCTAGTCCCGCTGAAGAAGCTAACGCTAGTAATGCCATAGAATCAGCCCCACCTGAAACAGCACAATTAACCGGTCCATCAGGAAAGGAACAACGTTCCAACAGGGGTTGAATCATATTTTTCACTTCAATTTTTTCTCAGCTTCACTTGGCCTCCAGATTAAGCTCCAATGGAGCTAGTTTTTTCTGGTTCATCTTTTATCCTGCTTATCCAAAGATCTGGAAGTTGGATTTCTTCCATGGATGGAAGATTTTCTGGCTTTTCCCATGCCCGATTTAAAAGCTGTTGACCCCCCACACTCTCAACTGCTGAAATAAAGGCCTCTCCAGCTTGATACTGGTTTAGTTTTGCTTCTAAACCGATAATTTTTTGGAAAATTCTGCTAAGCCCCTTTGCAGAGTTTCGACGATCCCGAAGCGTTTTCGCAAAGTAACTGGCACTCGGGATGTGATCTACTCCTGCACGATCCATAGTGACATCTCCATGTCCTTCTAGAAGGCTCATCATTCCTGAAATTTGATTGATTGTTTCTCGCTGCTTTGGGGTTGTAAGAAGATTTGGGATTCCACCTTCTGCAAATGGGTCCTCTCCGTTTTTTTTAGCTTCTATAATGCGACTGACGGCCTCTTTGAGAATTTCCGGGTCAGGGTCAACTGTGTCAAGGGTTTGGTTTACTAGTCCTAGAAAATGATCTCGGAGCCAAGGAACTCCAGTGAACTGTGCCCGATGAGTACATTCATGAAGAGCTAGCCACAGGCGGAATTCTTCAGGGGGAAACCCGTACTTGCTTTCCAAAGCAAGAACGTTTGGCCCGACGTAATAAACCATGTCCTGATCTTCTGGATTTTCATCTTCGACTATGAGGAGGTCATACTGACCTAAGACGCGACCTGACATCCACCCGAGGAGCATACCCATTTCAGCGCCGCTAGCTTTAATGCCGAACTCACCTAGAAATGACTTTTCTTTACTGGCCAGCTTCCCGGCTAGCGGCCGAAGAAGTCTTTGAAAAGAGTCAATGTTCGCTTCAATCCACATCGGTCGGTCGGCAACTCTTCCTCTGGCCGCACCCATATGTGAATGAAGACCCGTTTCTTCTGCAACTAACTGCTCTGCCTGCGCCGTGAAACGTTCGAAATCCGGAGCGAGAGTTGCGTAATGATACGAAGAACTAGAAGGCCTTCGCTCGCTTATTCGGATTGCAACTCGGCGAGCCAGATCCCAATCAACCGAATTGTCTTGCACCGTTAAATATCCGGTGTCTGTTTTTTGTAACGGGGAGGATATTTCGGCCTGACTACCTTAAACAAGTAACCGCCTAATATAGCAAGAACCGTAAGTATGGTGGCTGGGGTGAGGATAACGGCAATCCACCAATGCCATTCGTTTGCTGCAAGAATATCCATATTTTGATCGTAGACGCGAAATAGGGGCATCTGACACCTTAAAGAGGGGAATTACAAAATTCGTAAAATACCATACCTATTTCAATGCGCTATTGCTTCGGTCCGAGATACGCGACACGCTGCCTAAAGGTCGGAGATCGTAATATCTTTAAGATCAATTCTTTGCAGCGATTCACTTATCCGAAGCTGAAGGGAAGGTGGCGCTTTATCAGTCGCTCTCTGTGCCATAGCTAATTTGAAACGTATTTCGAGATCGAGTGCGCTGAGACACTGGATGCATCCACCAAAATGGCCCCTCACTGCTTGAATCAATCGAGGATTTGGGACGCCTTCAAGAGCTTGAGTAATAAGCATTTTAGAATCTTCACACTTATGGGCATCTGTTGCAGCGCTGTAAAGTGATTCGGAAGATTGCTGCTCTAACGCGTCGTTCTTATCGGAAGGATTGATCATGATCTGCTTCCTACTCCTACTACTTCCGGTAGCAGCTCTTCAGATGAATTCATCTGGGAAGATCCCACGAGTAGTCCACGTTTACTTGCAAATTCCAAAAGATCTTTTTGAAGTTTTGCTCTTCCACGATGGAGACGCGACATCACAGTACCGTCAGGAACCTCAAGTATCTCAGCTATTTCCTTGTAGGAGAAACCCTGTACATCTGCAAGTAGAACTACTTCTCGGTACTGGGTAGGAAGGTTCTCCACAGCATCTTTAATCTCGTCTTCAGTCAATCGTTCAAATAACATATCCTCTGCGCTCATCCCTAACGTACTATTTTGTATGCTGCCTAAACGTCGGTGAAGGTACAAGTCATCAACTTCATCAAAATCTTCCTCCTCAAAACCTCGTTGCTTCTTTCGGTAATTATTGATAAAGCTATTCGTGAGGATTCGGAATAACCAAGCGCGAAGGTTTGTGCCTTCTTTAAAACTAGAAAATGCCCTATAGCCTTTTAGATACGTCTCTTGCACAAGATCTTCCGCATCTGACGAATTCTTTGTAAGTCTGAGGGCATGCGAGTAGAGCTGATCCATAAAGGGCATCGCCATCGTTTCAAATTCAGCTTGATCAGCCATAGCTATAGTCTACCGACTAAAAAATAGGAACTCCCATGCGTTTGCTTTTTAGATCGACGATGGTAAAAATTTTGAGCCCGAGAGGGGAATTGAACCCCTGACCTATTCATTACGAGTGAATCGCTCTACCAACTGAGCTACCCGGGCGAGAATTCATACCGTAGCAACACATATTCAGGTTGACGACTTAGATTATGTTTCTTCATCGGAAAGTGAAACGAGAAGTCCTTGAAGCAGAAGGCTTTCATTAGGATTTCTGTTAAGGGCTCCATTTGCTCTTCGGATATGCTCAATTGAACGCGCGAGTGACTCAGAAGGATCTTGATGAAGCTTGTCCCGAAGAACATTTGCTAGGGTGGCAAAACCGAAGCGAAGTTCATCGATTCGTAAACGCCGAATCTCTCTTTTGTGATTAGACTCAAGTTCTTTTCTTCCGGACCCCCTAGCACCTATAGCCTCTTCGCGCTCTGTTAATTCTTCGATTTCCTGAACATGTCTCTTATCAATTACGGTCTGAGCTTCATCAAGACTATTTCGAATTTCTTCAACGATCTCAGCGATCACATGCCCATCTTTATTTAACCGTTCAGGAATGGATTCCCACATGTTTAATCGAGAAGTGATTTTTTGGTCATTGATCAGGTCAGAAGCCCTATGAAGGTCCCCTCGTGACGCACGAGCCACCGTTTTGGCTGTTTCGGCCTCAAAATTTTGTTCAACAAGCCAATTACAGATTCCAGATGCAGAAATTGGATGAAACTCTAATGTCATACATCGCGAGGAAATAGTAATTTGCTCCTCAGGAATATTTTCTCCCATAAGTACGATGATCGTAGAGGGTGCGGGCTCTTCAAGAGTTTTTAGAAGACGACCCACAGCAGTGGCATTGGCAGTATGAAATCTGTCAGCAACAATAATCTTTTTAGGGCTCTCTACTGGGGTTCGACTCGCTTGATTTATAACTATCTGAACTTCTTCGTCTCGATACTGGTTTCCTTGTGGTGAAACCCGAACTAAGTCTGGATGTTCTCCACGAAGTATCAGCCGTTTTACTCTTTCAGCTTCAGCACGACCTAAGCCATCACTTAGAATTAGAGCGGCAAACCCCTTCGCTGCTTCCCATCGGCACGAACCCCTCGGACCTACAAAAAAATAGGCATGAAGAGGATTTGCAGCAGAAATTTTTAGTTGCTGGATAACTTTCTCTTGTTCAACCACACGATCAAATACTGAAGATTGCATTCCCATATCACGAACTCGAACTAGTTAAGGAAAGACCTAAGTGCCCGGTTATTGCTTGGTCAACAAGGCTGCTAACCTGCTCTAGAGAACCTGAGCCATCAATAACTACCCACTTTTCAAGATCGCTTTCAGCTAATGCCAAATAACCTCTACGAACTTTTTCGTGAAATTCAGTTGTCTCACTTTCAAACCTGTCAGGCATATCTGTTCTTCGTTGCATAGATAACTCCACAGGAACGTCTATGAGTACTGTTAAGTCTGGGAGAAGCCCATTTGTCGCAAAGATCGACAATTCTCTCACATCGTTTACAGGAAGACTCGTTGCGTATCCTTGGTAGACGAGAGATGAAGCTAAGAATCGATCTGAGACTACATGTATTCCGTTTTCAAGATTAGGTCGTATGACTTCCTCGACTAACTGGGCTCTTGATGCGGCCATAAGAAGCGCTTCCGTTCGAAATGCAAGTGGGGTTTGAGCATCAAGAAGAAGGTCGCGAAGTGACTCTCCAACTTCCGTCCCTCCAGGTTCGCGAGTAAAAAAAGCTCCGATAAGGTCGGATATACGGCGCGCTTGAGTGGTTTTCCCACTGGCATCTCCACCTTCAAAAGCTATAAGTAATCCAGTCACTTAGTTTTTTCCTCCCTATCTAAGGCTAGATCATCCTCTAGAAAATTTCTCACCGAAGTGAAGGCAAGGAAACCAGCTCCAAGAATGATCAGGGCTGCCATCCATAATGTAATTCGAACACCTGGAATAAATACGGTCCAACCAAAAATGCTGAGCCGCTTATCGAAGATTTCTTCAGAAAGTCCGTTGAGGGTAGCGGCGACGAATGGACCTATAGACATTGCAATGATTAGAGATAGTCTGACAATGGTGTAGACGGCTGAAAAAATTCTTCCGCGAAGTTCCTCAGCAACACTGATCTGCAGAAGGGTGAATCCCAAGACATAAATTGCCCCAGCAAAGACTCCTAATAAACCTATAAGAGCTGCCGCAGGCCATAAACCAGACATCGATGCAGCAACGAGAAGACTGGCACCTGCAGCAAAGACTGAAAAGACAAATAGCTTCAATTGTCCAACTTTATTTTTTGACATTGCAAGAGATGCAACCCCAACTGCAACACCTATACCTAATGCTGTCTGAAGGACGGACATACCATCAGCTGGATTCTCTCCCAAGACATCCTTTGCGAAAATTGGACCTAGGGGGATCAACATACCTCCACCAATTAAACCGGCACCCAAAGCGGCACAAACAGCTCGGACGACTGGGTTCACGAAGATAAATTCCCAACCTTCGCGCAATTCCTTAATTGTTGATGATAAATCAAGGCGCGGTTTCTGTTTGGGTGAAGTTTCAGAGATCGAGCGTTGAGGTATAGCAATAAACAGAATCATCAATGCTGAAAATAGAAATGTGAGTGAATCAGCAAAAAAACCTAATCCAATTTGATCAGCATTAAACGACGAAGCTCCGGGCCATGATGAAATTTTGTCGGCCAAGCGGCCGAGAAAGATAAAGATGGCTGCAGCTATTGGAACAGTTCCGTAGGTTGCTGCCATTTGGAGGGAATTTACGGTCGTCAGGCTTTCTTTTGGGACGATACTTGGAACTACAGAGTCTTTTGCTGGAATCCACAACAGGGTAAAGATTTCTAGAGCAAGGGATGCCAGCACTAAATGCCATACAGCTGAGGCAAATGGAAGAAGAAGTAGAATAAGCACTCGAGCGAGGTCACAGTAAATCATAACTTTCTTACGGTCCCAGCGATCTACAAGCACACCCGCAAGAGGAGCTAGGAAGAGGCCTGGAATTATCCGAACAGAAAAGACAAACCCTACAGCTGTTTCAGGTGTTCCTCCTCCCAGTTCAGTGGCCGCAGCGGCGATAGCTAGAAAACCAAGCCAATCACCAGTAGATCCAACTGCTTGCACGATCCACAAACGGAAATATTGAAAACTTCCAAATATTTTCTCGACCCAAAGATTTCCAGCAAGGCTCTGATGGCCTGCAACAAGGTCCCCATGATGAGAAGTTGAAGATTGTTCTGAAGTCACGCGATCAGAGTAGTTTGAAGTCTTAAGCAAGGCATAAACACAACAAAAAATTTGAGAGAGATAATCAGAGGATCCAGTCGCTTTCTACTGTTGGGCTCGACGTTCTGCTAGAAGCTCTTTCGCTCGTTCACCGTTCATTTGTTCGACGGAGTCGCCAAGTTGAAGACTTGCGTTTGTATCGCCATCGGTAACGTATGGACCAAATCGTCCTTCTTTGAGGACGATAGGTTTTTCTGATACCGGATCAGTACATGGGCTCCCGTCATCGTTTTTCAATGTAATTTCTTTTGATTGGCGTCGGCGAAACTGTTTCGGCTGTGAGAGTATTTCACGGGCACGGCTATATGTAATTGTGAATGGGTCATCATCATCTCCAAGACTTCTGGTGTCATCTCCAAAACGTAGATATGGTCCGTAGGGTCCGTTATGAACAGTAATTTCAGGTATTTCTTCTTCTGATGTTTCGGTTTCTGGATCAGGGTTTGTAGGAGTAATTTGCGAATCACCATCTGGCTCTAGAACCTTGGGGAGGCTCAGAAGCTGTAGGGCTTCTTCTTTGGTTAAGGTTTCAGGATCCATTCCATCTATCAATGAAGCCGTTTTGGGCCTTGGGGTATTTTTAAGTCTTTCTCTCTCAAAAAGTACATCAACGGCAACTTGGCAATTATCGAATTTGGACAATGCGGATATGAATAATTCAATATTTTTGATTTTTGATTCGGGATCCTTCAGCGCTAGAACTTCTTCCCAGTACCCGGAATCATGCAGTAGTTCACGAATTAGGGAGCTCGGTCTTTCACTTTCCTGTTTTTTCTGATACTGCGTAATCAACTGGATTAGCTTTTCTAGTGCTGATTCTTGACTGCTTCCTGATTTAAGCACGCTCCCTGTCTGGAAAGCTTCAAGTAAACTGCACTGGTTATCTTCTGCAATTTTTTGAAAGTGTTCTATTGATCTTTTTCCAATTCCACGTTTGGGGGAGTTGAGTAGGTAGAGGATAGCTTCATCATCCGTAGGATCTATAGCAGAGCGAAGATAGGCAGCAGCCACCTTTAGTGGTTTTAGGTGGTGTGGGAGTCGCATTAGCTCGCCTTCTGGTGAAGAGGATCTAGGCCATTTGGGGAAATGCCCTAGAGAGACGTACCATCCGTAGCTTCCTTGCCTTAGAACTACATCAAGACCAGTTTCGGGATCCTCACATAGTACCTGATCCGGTTCCGCTGCTGCATTTAGGTATTCTTTCGCCTTTGGAACTGTAAGTTGGTCTGGGGGAAGACTTTCGGGGATTGATGCAGTTTCGCCGTCGATGTCGTATTGGACATATGGCTTCTGGTTGGCAAAACGCGCGTAAATGTTTTGGTTCGACTCAGGATCAAATCCAACTTGGTGGGCTATCTCATGACGAAGTTTTGGTAGCTCACCTAGTTGGATCTTGTCCTCCACATCAACAAGTTTGTGTTTAAAGCCTATTGCTGGTTCAAACCACCATTTGTCTAAAGTTTCAACTCTGTTCTTATCCCCATTAGCAATTTTATCGAGGCTTTGTTCTAAGTTAGCTCTATTGTGATATTGGACTTCTTCGTTAAATTCTAATTCGAGGAAATTAGTTCCTACGATTCCCTTCACTGTCGGAACCAATGAACGGCCTTCTTTGTAGGTATATTCTCGTGCGCGAATTTTCCCTATTGTTGCAGAAAAGGTTGAAGGTCGTCCGATACCTACTTCTTCCATCCATTTGACAATTGATGATTCTGTAAATCTTGCTGGAGGTTTCGTGGAGTGATTCTTCACTTCGATTCCCTCAATGGTTACGGTTTCTCCTTCAGGAAGGTCGGGGAGTATTTCTTCACCTTCTACCTCTTCGTCATTTTCCGGTGTTTCTTCATATATGTACCGGAATCCTGGATGTGTAATAACTCGGCCGCTTGCACTAAATGTCAGAGTTTGGGATTCAGAACTATCGTCGAAAGAAACCGCCCCGCTAAGCAGCATCCGAGCTGTTTCCCCCCTTTCGTCTGTCATTTGGGATGCGAGTGTTCTTTTCCAAATAATTTCGTAGACCCGAAGCTGATCTTTATTTAGGTCTCCTTTGAGCTCGTCAGGGTGTCGGAACGTTTCGCCAGCTGGGCGTATCGCTTCATGCGCTAATTGGGCACTAGATGTTTTATTCTCATATGTTCGAACTTCCCGAGGTAGATATTCTATTCCGCATTCGGTTTCTATACTTGCTCGGGCCGCTTCAATAGCTTGATCAGATAAAGCCGTACTGTCCGTTCGGTGATAGGTAATATACCCATTTTGGTACAAGCTCTGCGCTATACCCATGGCTGCGCTGGCTGACCCTCCAAGCTTGTTAATAACTTCCTGCTGGAAGGTAGACGTGGTGAAAGGAGGTTTTGGTTTTCTTTGATACGGAGAACGCTCAATCGAACTCACAGAAAGAGTTCCAGATTTTAATGCTTCTCTCAACGAGTTCGAACGGTTCTCATCTAGCACGACCACTTCGTTGCTTTTTTTAAGCTCTCCATTCTCATCGAAATCATTTTTCCCGGAAACAACTTTCTGGTTATTAATTTCTATAAGTTTTGTATTGAACACAACACCTGCATTTTTGTGGCGAACACTTGCAGATAAGCTGCAATAGTCAGCGCTTATAAACCTGATACGTTCTCGTTCACGTTCAACTAGTCGTCGAGTCGTTGGACTTTGAACTGGCCCCCCAGAAGCCCCGCCTCCTATGACTTGTCTCATCACGCCAGACCAACCAAAACCTGACATTCGATCCATGATTCTTCGCGCTTCTTGGGCGGCCACAAGGTTCATATCGATATCTCTGGTTTGTTCGAGGGCTCCAACAATGGCCTTTTCTGTTATTTCATGAAAAACCATTCTGTAAAACGGAACTTTTGGTTTGAGGACTTCAACTAGGTGCCAGGCTATTGCCTCTCCCTCACGGTCTTCATCAGTAGCAAGGTATAAAAGATCAACGCTCTTCAACGCTTTACGTAATTGGGTAATCGTTTTTTTACTATTTTCACTGACAACGTACCACGGTTCCCAGATATTTTCTGAAGGACTCTCTCCAGATACATCAATACCGTACTTATGAAGTTCCGAGTTATCTTCATGAATTGTCAGATCGTACCGTTTATCAGTTTTGACATTTTTTGGTTGGATGATGTCCCTGATATGACCAACTGAAGCTTCAACTGAGTAATCAGACCCAAGGTAGCGTTTAATTGTTTTAGCTTTCGCTGGTGATTCAACTATGACAAGTGCTTTAGGCACAATCCATCCATTTCTATTTCAAAGAAGCAACAAAAAACTGTGTTTGCTTTCGGGGCGTGAGAGTAACCTAAAATTTCGCGTTTGCAACGCATTCTACGAAAAAATGATTTATTTGTTTACAAATACGTTTGTTGTCAGTTCTGCTGTTGGTCGTTAAATTTTGTAACTTCTCGGCGCATAGGGAGCGTTTATCTATAGCTTTCTTGCTTAACATTTCTATGTTTTTTTGTTCCGTAATGTAAGAATAAGACCCCTATTATTCCTGCTACCAACGATGCAAATAGGATTCCTATCTTTGATTCATCTGCGAAAAGTAAATTATCTTTATAGGCAAGATTGGTGATAAAGAGTGCAACCGTAAAGCCAATCCCTGCTGCAGCCGATAAGCCGAGAAGAGACATGTTATTAAGTTCTTTCGGACGGGTAGTAAAGGGCAGTCTTACAGCTATCCAAGTCATTAAGAAAATACCTCCTGTCTTTCCTATTACGAGACCGAGGGCGACTCCCCATGTAATAGCACTTCCTGCAGCGTCTCCTAAGACTCCTCCCCCTAAATCAACTCCAGCGTTTGCTAAAGCAAAGATAGGGATAATGATAAAACTTGAAATTGGATGAAGTACTGTCCCTATTCGTTCCGCTATCGAAGAAGATGACTCGTTCAGTTCCATTGCGGTGATACGTACATCTACAGGGTAAATGTTTTCTCCCTTTTCGCGCAGCCACTCAAGTGCCTTAATACCTTCTTCTTTAGATTGCTGGGGTTTGGCAGGAGTAATTAGGCCGAGAATAACACCGGCAATTGTAGCGTGAATTCCGGACTCAAATGTTGCTAACCAGAAGGCGAAGCCTAAAAGAATATAAATCGGAATGTACCAAATTTTTATGAATTTGAGTATCACGATTACAGCAAGGATACCTATGGCCGCTATGGACCAAGACACTGAGATGCTGGAAGTATAGAAAATAGCTATTACTAAAATCGCACCAATGTCATCAACTATGGCGAGACTTAGTAGAAATACTTTTAGAGGACGTCCGACCCGATCGCCTAGAAGTGAAACAACACCGACCGCAAATGCAATATCTGTTGCCATTGGAATCCCCCAGCCGGAGGCGGGATCACCTGAAGGATTGAAAGCGAAGAAAATAAGTGCCGGAAAGAGCATTCCTCCTATTGCCGCTATTACCGGAAGAGCTGCTGCCTTTGGGTCTTTTAGATGTCCTGTTACCAGCTCTCTTTTGATCTCAAGACCGACCACAAAGAAGAAAATAGCCATCAACGCATCATTCACTAGGTAGCCCAAGGTGAGGTGATGTCCAGATCCCCCCATGTGGTAACTACCGACTGCCAGTTCAAAGTGGGTATTCCAAAGATTTTCATAGCTTCCCGCCCATGGCGAATTGGCCCAAATAAGGGCAACGGCTGTTGCAATAAGGAGTAATATCCCTCCAGCTGCTTCTATGTTTAGAAAATTTCGAACTGGTTTGCCGACGCGCCTCGCTAGCCCGCTATCTCCACCAAGCCAAGTCCAGTTTGGTAAATCAGGTAAAGGCGTTTTGTCTGCCATTTCTCCAGTCAATCTATAGAGCTCAATTTCTTATTTTAGAGGGAGCTTGCATAAAAATACTTCTTCATCCGAAGTCAAAAGAAATAGGGAACTCTCTTCTAGCTATTGGAAGTATTTTATTTCTCCATTCGATGCTTCAACCACTGCATGAACAGCGTGGTGAAGCGCTTCATGATGTACTTGGAATTCTTCTATTTCCGGGTCAGGTTCTGAAGCAACTGTGGGGATATCTTCTGGATGGGTTTCATCTTTTTCCATCTTTGCAAATGCTGCATCCCAATTGGTCATATCAACTTCACGTTCGAGGTACATGCTTGGAGCCTGTAGAAGAGCTCTGTCTATATCATTTACAATTGCTATAACGATGTCTGTGGATGTAAGGACTCCAGGTGTAGAGATAAGATGTAACGCTTGAAGTTTTCTCATTGCCATTGCGATTATCATGTGAGGTGAGCTCAGCTCAATAACTGCCGAATCAACTTCTGTTAAGTCGATGGTTACTTTTGGTTCGATTTCGAACCAATTTTGAAGGGTATCAAACAGTCTTTTCGCTATCGAATGAAGGGCTAGTAACTCATCTGGCTTTGGAAGCATTTCAGGACCGTTTTCAGGGTTTTCCATTCTTAGATGGTAATAAAGCCGTGTAGAGAAAAGTTGTCTAGGTTTAATTATTTGATTTTTCTGAGGGTGGGGAAACGTAGACGACTAGGTTAACGGTTGTTCCTTCATCTGCCGATTCAATTGTTATTTCATCTGCGAGGATTTTCATCAGAGGGATGCCAAATCCTCCCTCGTACTCGAGTCGGCCCGTGTCGGTAAGCGGTCCAGCTGGGTCCAATGTTTCCGGGTCAAACCCCGGTCCGCGGTCTTGAACCTCTACTTCTATGCGATCACCATCTATTCCGAATCGGATAGTTATTCGTTCATTTGAGTCGAGTCTTGCATGTGCTCGGATCGCATTTGTTGTAGCTTCAGAGACTGCAAGTCGAAGGTCATCAATTCGTTGGTCGCCCAATGACTGATCGAGACTTGCAGCTGAGGCTACAACAGCTCGGACTAGTGAAAGATACTCAACTTGTGAGGGAATTTCTAGAGTTATTGCTTTATTCATTCAGCGGTTCCCATGTGCTTGGATCTTGATTCAGGTCGACGCTTAATAGGACGCTATCTAATCCAGTTAAGGAAAAAACTTCCTGAAGGCTGCCCGATAGTCCTGAACACCTAAAATCACCACCATTGCTTCTCGCTCTTTTTACTCCTCCTACTAGTATTCCCAGGCCGGTCGAATCTATAAAGTCGACATTTTGTAAATCAATAACTATGTGGATATTTCCTTCGCTGACGTGACGAACAATTTCCTGCCGTAGTTGAGGGCCTGTCGCCATATCAACTTCACCTGCGACATGGATGATTGTCCAGTTTCCTATGGTTGAGTGGGACAGCGTTAACATCATATGTATAGGTTATGGGATTGTGAACCCAGCCGCTTGTTGAGCGAAAAGAAGACTCATTTCTGCTAGTAACTCGTTCTTTGTATCCTTAATTTGAATTACTCCATCAAAGTCCATAGGAGATTGCGATGAGGGATTACTTCATCAACGTCTTTTGTCCAAGCTGCTTGTTCAAAATGTACAGATCTGTCATTGATCCTGCTCATAATTATTGCGTGGCGTAACCCCGCATAAACCATGAACCAGTGGAGGTCTTGCGGCAAGTGGCCGGTTTGGTCTCGGAAAATTTCTCTAACTGTTTCAGGCAGCATAAAGTCAGGTAAGCCAGGAAATTCATACGTTTGAGCGATATCTTGAAAAAAACTATGAAGGAAGACAAGCCAGCCTAGATCTACTTCTACTGGTGCAAGGCCCGCCATTTCCCAGTCAAGAACGGCGGCTGGGACAAAGGAGTCATTATTGAACATGATATTTCCTATTCTTGCATCGCCCCAACTGAGAACTGTTGCGCTTTCTTCAGGCCAATTCTGTTCAAGCCATGTAAAAGCATGTTCGATTACGGGATGTTTTCTCTTATCGCCGATAACCCACTGGTAATAATTTCGTTGGGCCGAAAAATGTCTTCGTAGGTGACTATTGCCTTCGTCTTCGAATTCGAGAAAGTTAGTGTCAATATCCTTAAGGTCTATTTTGGAAAGTTGACTAATTATTCCGACCGATTGATGCTCTAAGATTTTCTGGTTTTCTAGAGAAGTTTCTAAAATCCACCCTCCAAATACATATGGGGGAATGTCAGGTGGGACTCTTCCATCCACGTGTTCCATAACAAAGAATGGAACCCCAAGCACAGTAGGGTCAATTTCCAACCAGAGAACATTTGGGATCGGGATTGAAGTTCTTTCTTGAACAATTTTCATTATGCGGACTTGAAGATCAAGGTCATATTTTTGGAAAACAGGAATATCTGCTGGAGTTGGTGCGAGGCGAGCTACTAGGGAGTATTCAGTATTGTGATTTGTGTTCTTTGCTTTTGCATTGAAAAGCAGAGTCTCGCTAGACATCCCTGATCCTGATGGTCTTCGGAGGTCGGAGATTGTAGCTTCTGAGTCACCAATCCTCTCCTTTATCCATTGTTCCAATAACTCTTGTATCTCGTTAAGGTCTCGTGAAGTGCGCTTTGGTTCTAGTTGATCAGACATCGGTTTTGAGAATACCAGCAAGTAAGTGGGCGCGGATATTGATTGGCCTCTACTTTATAGTACGTGGAGCTCATTCGGATTAGAGGGTCGATTAGTTCGGCAGGTTTTGCCGATGGTAATAGGTTTGTAGTTGGTCATTGGGAGCGATCACCTATCGGCCCGTTTGGTGATGTTATGTGGGGCACCCCAGATGGGCAAAGAGTTCTATTAGCTGGTAGTCAAGAAATAGCTGATTTTGTTACTTCTATTTACAACTTTGATGACATCCGAGTAGGGAATCTCCAAACAGAGTCTGATGGCCGAGAGACTACTGTTGAGGGATTAGGTTTGGATCTTTACTTGTCGGGCGGAATGGCCCGCGTTATTCCATTTTCACGCCCTCTTTTGTTTACTAAGTTTATTGAGAGACCGTTGGCTAAAACTCTGATGGGGGTGGAAACTTTTGGTACCAGCTCTCGAGGTGTTTCTGAGTGGTATCAGGCAAGACAGTGGCGTTGGGTTAAAGATGGGCATGCCAATGTAGATGGAATTTCTTTAGGTCCTCCTCAGAGATTCTCTCAACCGATTAATGTTGGTTTTTCTGAACCCCCAGAAAAACCGGCGATAGTTTCTTTGCAAGTGGCGATTAAATTCCCTTAAGAATTTAACAAGCTATAGTTCTTTAAATGGTTATCGTTGTTTTTCTCGTTGCAGCTGTGGTCACATATCTCATTGTTAAAAAAGTTACGGACAAAAAAAGTAACCACGATTAATTCTTCCCTAGAGCCTCCAGTGACTGACTGTCCCGGAAAAGTGGTTTGTTTGGAAAGTTGCTGGGAATCGCTTTCTTAGAAAAGTTTGGTAATAATGACTACTGGTGAGATATCCAAGGAGGTGTCCGAGTACCTGGTGGGCTCCCCCGCCTTCAAAGCGGGTGGGACGAGTGATCCTCGTCCGGCGGGTTCGATTCCCGTCCACCTCCGCAATGTCTAGTGATCTAGACAGCTAGGAGGTCACGTGCTCCTGTGTCGCTACTTGGATGACGAAGTTTTGACATTGCACGAGCTTCAATCTGACGTATACGTTCACGAGTTAGGTTGAAATATTCACCTACCTCTTCGAGGGTTCTTGGTTCTCCTCGGTCAAGCCCGAAACGTAGTTTGAGAATTTCACGTTCGCGTTCATCCAGCGGAGCCAACAGGCGTGCAATTTCGTCTGGAAGTAACGAGGTGGCGGCCACTTCGAATGGAGACGCAGCTCCGCGATCTTCTACAACATCCCCTAATTCAGCATCGCCATCTTCGCGGAGTGGTTCAGAGAGGCTCATTGGTTCACTTGCAAAGCGCAACGCTTCGATTACTTTATCCTCCGGCATTTCGACATCAGCAGCTAATTCAGTCAGCGTTGCAGGTCGTCCATATTTGAGTTCAAGCCTTGATCGGGCTTTTTGTAATCTAGCAAGGGTATCTCCGGCATGGACTGGAAGCCTGATAGTCCGTCCAGTGTTAGCTATTCCACGGGTTATGGCTTGTCGTATCCACCAAGTCGCGTATGTAGAGAATTTGAAACCTTTACGCCAGTCGAATTTCTCGACTGCGTGCATGAGTCCGAGGTTTCCTTCTTGGATCAAGTCAAGAAGAGGGAGACCTGAAGCTTGATATTTCTTTGCTATAGAAACGACCAGTCGAAGATTTGATTGAACGAATTGACGTTCAGCTTTTTCACCGTTGCGTGCGTTTCGTTTAAGGTCCCGTTTTTCAACTGCGGAAACTTCTTCTGATGATTCAAGTTTCTGTCTGGCTTCAACTCCCTTTTCAATAGCTTGGGCCAGCCGGACTTCGTCGTCCTTTGTCAAAAGCGGATATTGTCCAATATCGGTGAGATATAACCTTACGAGGTCTTCTTCATCTCGCTCGACTCGCTCTTTAGGCAAGGTACGCTCTTTTCAATACATGTGGTACTTCTTTAATGCACCACGCTCCGCAAGCTTTACCCTACCGAGATGATCGCACCGTGCCTACCAAATTTTGACGATATCTTTATTGTTTATAAAAAATTTTTTTATTAACTGCTTGAAGTTCTATCTAAGTGCTAATCGTTTGAATCGAATATCTATTTTGCATTAGTTTCGGTTGTATGCATTGATGATTGGGATTCTTCTATCTCGACCGAATGCTTTTGGAGAGATTTTTGGCCCTACTGGACTTTGCCTTCTTTTATACTCTGCTAAGTCAACTAAACTGGCGACATGTTTTACCATGTTGGGGTCATAGCCTTCTTGGATCAGTTGATTGATGACCTTATCTTTCTCAATAATGTCTCGGAGTAATTTATCTAAGATTTCATATGGGGGAAGTGAATCTTCATCGAGTTGATCTGGCCGTAACTCAGCGGAAGGGGGTTTTTCGATAATTGAATTTGGGATGACTTCTTTCCCAGCTGTGAAGTTTTTCCATTTGGCAAGGTCGTATACTTGTGTTTTCCACAAGTCCTTAATCACTGCGAAGGCTCCTGCTGTATCACCATAGAGTGTTGAGTATCCTACGGCGAGTTCGCTTTTATTTCCTGTAGTTAGTACTAGCCATGAAAATTTGTTTGATAATGCCATGAGAAGAGTGCCGCGTATCCGAGACTGTAGATTCTCTTCAGTTGTATCTTCAGAAATGCCAGTGAAAGATTCTGAGAGAGTACGTAGAAAGGCTTCGTGGGTTTGTTCAATTGGAATGACTCTGTGGTCACACCCTAAATTTGCTGCTAATGAGGCAGCGTCCTCGATGGAGTGTGTGCTGGAAAAACGTGATGGAAGCGCGACCGTGTGGACATGTTCAGGTCCTAATGCATCAGCGGCGATTGTAGCGACGATTGCTGAATCTATTCCTCCTGACAGTCCAATAACAACGTCAGTAAAGTTATTCTTTCTGAGGTAGTCACTGGTAGCGAGACACAAAGCTTTCCATATTTCAGACAATGGTTCGAGAGGTTGAAAGAGAGCATGTTTTAGCTGACTTTGAGGAGGATCGTATTCTTTAGAATCTAGGGGTATTTTGATATCAGCTTCGTCCGAAGTTTTTGTTGTGGGTTCAATATCAGCAATGATGACGGTTTCTTCAAATTGAGGTGCGTTGCTGAGTACGTTGCCATCTGCTGCTATCACCATTGATCCACCGTCGAAAATGAGTTCATCTTGGCCACCCACCTGATTTACATACACGATTGGAATTTTTGCTTCCTGTATGCGTTGTTGAAGGACTTTTAACCGAGTTTGTATTTTTCCCAGCTCATAAGGTGATGCATTTAGATTGAGAACTATTTGAGCTCCATTCGTAGCTAGTTCATCAATTACACCATTCGGAAGCCATAGGTCCTCACAGATAGTTACTCCGACGTTTACTCCATTGATCTCAAATATTGGGGCTTTCCCTTTCCCAGGAGAGAAATATCGTTCTTCATCAAATACCCCATAATCTGGAAGCGCTCTTTTGTTATAAATTCCATAGATTTGCCCATTCGCGCATATTGCAGCGGAGTTAGATGTCCTTCTAACCGGATCGGCAGCTGCCTCCTCGCCGGAGACAAATCCGATAACTGCGACACATGAGTTAATTTCTCTAGAGATTGTTTCGAGGGTTTTTTGCACTTCTTCGACAAAAGCAGATTTTAATAGAAGATCTTCATGTGGATATCCGCAGACTGCTAGCTCTGGGAATATCGCAATATCTGCTGTTGCTGACTCTGCTTGCTTGTATGCAGTGATGATCTTTTCTTTGTTCCCATCTAAATCACCCACATGTAAATTCAATTGACATACAGCTATCCGTAAAGAGTCCATATCTGCAGGTTAGGACGATTGTGGGTCTCCTGAGAATTTAGATGCAGAGAAGTTATAAAAACGGTGAAATAAAGATGGTTTGAGATCAGTTTTGGGTGAATTCGGATTAATTTTCTCACTATGGTTTCTTATTTAGGTAATCTTAAGAAGTGGATAACCATGAAGACCTTGAAAAGGGAACCGTACTCTCTCTTGATTTTTCTAAACTTAACCAAATAGGGAGTGCAGGACATCCTGTTCTTCCAGTTGTGGTTCAAGATAGCGATTCAGGTGAAGTACTTATTGTTGCGTATGCAAATGAAGAAGCATTACGTGAAACCTTAAAGCGGAAAGAAGCCGTTTTTTTTAGTACCTCTAGAAATGAGATATGGCATAAAGGGGCTACTTCAGGGGACACACTATCTCTTGTTGAGGTCCGAGTGAATTGTGAGCAAAACTCTCTTCTATATCTTGTTCGTCCTCAAGGCGAAGGAGCATGCCATACAAAAAACGAGGATGGGGTTGCCCGATCTAGCTGCTACTATCGCAGCATTGATTCAGAGAGTGATCTTCGTTTTATCTGACGGAGTTTCTGCTTAACAAAAGAAGCTTAGGCTAATGCAGCGCCTACTGTTTCAGTCATGAGGGCAGCAACAACGTAAGGGTCAGCGTTGGCATTAGGCCGACGGTCCTCTATGTAACCTTTTTGAGCTTGTGAAACCTGCCAGGGTATACGGATAGAAGCTCCACGATCTGATACGCCGTAACTGAACTGGTCATATCGCTGAGTTTCGTGTTCTCCTGTTAGGCGATCTTCGATACCTACTCCATATCCAGCGAGATGTTTTTCAGGAACTCCAGGAGCTCCTAGGGATTCACATGCTGCTGTGATCGCTTCGAAACCTTCCCTCATAGCTGATGTTGAGAAGTTGGTATGCATACCAGCGCCATTCCAATCCCCTTTCATGGGCTTGGCTTCTATGCTGATTTCAACGTTATGCTCCTCACCCACCCGATAGAGCAAATAGCGAGCTATCCATAGATGATCTCCTACTTCTACAGTTCCTGCAGGGCCGATCTGGAATTCCCATTGACCAGGCATAACTTCTGCATTTGTTCCTGAAATTTTAAGACCAGCTTCGATACACAAAGTGGTATGTTGTTCGACAGCTGCACGGCCATGTATTTTTAGAGCGCCAACTCCGCAATAGTATGGCCCTTGCGGGGCTGGGAAGCCGTTTGGTGGAAATCCTGCAGGCCATCCGGTGTCTGGATCAATCATTGTGTATTCTTGCTCGAGCCCGAACCAAGGATCTTGATCTCCGTATTTTTCTTCAGCTGCCCGTGCAAGTGCTCTTGTATTGGTCGGGTGAGGAGTTTCCTGATCAGTTAGAAATGTTTCACACATCACAAGTATGTTGTCACCGCCGCGAATTGGGTCGGGGCATTGAAAAACGGGTTTTAGAACAACATCAGAATTGTCGCCTGTAGCCTGATTGGTAGAAGATCCGTCATAACCCCAGATGCCTGGTTCGTCTCCATCAGCTAGTATTTTCGTCTTGGATCTAATTTCGGCTGTTGGTTCGGTACCATCAATCCACAAATACTCTGCCCGATATGTCACAATATTCTCCATTGTCTTTGGGAGAGTCTAGAAACAGATTTTTACTGTGTCTTTTCTCTCATTAACTTCATTAGTGCATTTTGAACTCTAGTTGCAGCTTTGCGGAGATATGTTAACAGAGTGTTAATTCGCTACCCAAATAGAAAGTATTTCTGAAATTAGTCGTTAGAAATAGGATATGGAACCACAAAAAGAATACGTACTACGAACTGTGGAGGAACGAGGAGTCCGCCTTATCCGTCTTTGGTTTACGGATGTCTTGGGAAAACTTAAATCTGTTGCTATTTCTCCGGCTGAACTTGAGGGCGCTTTCGAAGAAGGCCTCCAATTCGACGGATCTGCAATAGATGGATACAGCAGGGTGCAAGAAAGCGATGTTTTAGCTGTACCTGATGCAAATAGTTTTGAACTACTCCCATGGGTAGATCCTTCCGAACCAACAGGTCGCATCTTTTGCGATATCAAAAATCTTGATGGTTCACCGTTTCAAGGAGATCCCCGTCAAGTTCTTCGACGAAACTTACAAGCTGCCCATGACAAAGGATTTACGTTCTTTACTGCACCAGAGATCGAATTTTTCTATTTCAATAACGCAAGTGAGCGAAAACCATTGGATAATGCGGGATACTTTGATTTAACAACGCTCGATTTAGGTAGTGGGTTGAGGCGCCGCACCCTCCATATGTTGGAAGCAATGGGAATTCCTATTGAATATTCGTTTCATGAAGATAATGCTAGCCAACACGAAATTGACCTTCGTTATACCGAAACTTTGGATATGGCCGACAATATTATGACCTTGCGCCTAGTTGTCAAGAAGATTGCTTTAGACGAAGGTATCCATGCAACATTTATGCCTAAACCGATAGATGAGGGGCAGGGGTCAGGCATGCATACTCATATGTCTTTGTTTGAAGGGGATGTTAATGTGTTCCATGATCCAGGAGATGTTCTTGGATTATCTGATATAGCTAGAAAATTTGTGGCTGGCATTCTTCATCACGCTCCAGAATTTACGGCTGTAACAAATCAACTTATTAACAGCTATAAAAGAATGGTGTCGGGGTATGAATCTCCGGTTTATGTAAGTTGGGCCAGAAATAATCGATCTGCTCTTGTTCGTGTACCCATCCACAAGGCGGGTAANGCATCTTCAACACGAATCGAATATAGAGCTCTCGACTCCGCCGCAAANCCATACCTTGCATACTCTGTTATTCTCGCCGCAGGTCTTAAGGGAATAGAAGATGGCTATGAATTACCTGACGAAGCAGATGAAAACTTGTGGTCNTTAAATAGAGAACANGCNAGGAAAGCAGGANTTCAACGACTACCTCAAGATCTTCGAGAGGCCTTAGATTTGATGGAGGAATCAGAGTTAGTTAGGGATGTGCTTGGAGAGCATATCTTTGAGTGGTTCCTTCGAAATAAGCGAGAGGAGTGGGAAGCGTATCAGCGGCACNTNACTCCTTATGAAATAGAAAGGTATTTACCGATTTGGTAGACGTAATTTCTACTATTCAATTACTAANTTCATCGAAAATCGATGCANATAACGTCGGTTTTCAGATCTTACCCACCCTAAGCTNAACATCTTATGGCNCCGATTCTTCTCTTTCCAGATCCCCCACCTCCTGAGTTGATCCAGTCCCTTGATATGGCCGGATACGCTTGGAAAGCGGTGGCGAATGCTGTAGCTGCAGAGGAGTTCGAAATACATGATGGATGGGGAGGAGCGATATTAGTAGCTGATCAAGATCCAGATGCTGCCTTTTCATTAGCCCGAGCTCTCAAAAAGCGNTCTGAACCAATCCAAAATATTCTGATATTGATTAATGGCGGACAATTGAATCAACTAGAACTTCGTGATGACCTATACGATGATTTCTGCCTAACTCCGTTTCACCCTCAAGAACTTCATGCTCGACTGAATCANCTTTTCTGGAAAGGCGGTCAAGGAACTCGGGGAAATACGATTTCATACGGAGANCTAGTCTTGAACGTAGAAACTTATCAAGCTGCGATTCAGAGCCGACCGCTTGATCTTACTTATATGGAATACGAATTGTTGAAGTTTCTTGTTTCACACCCAGGAAAAGTTTTCAGTCGCGAAACACTTCTATCGAGGGTATGGGGATACGACTACTTTGGTGGGGCTCGGACAGTTGACGTNCATGTGCGTCGATTACGGTCGAAATTAGGTGAAGAGTATGCGGGGCTTATACAAACTGTGCGCTCAGTTGGCTATAGCTTTGGCCAATCAAGATGGAGTTCTTAAATTAACTCTTCGAGCCGNACTCCTATTGTANACGCCCAGAATTTTTCGGTGCTAGTAATTTAGTTTCTTAAATTGGGCTATTTACTGAAATCTTTTTTACTTAATTCAAAAAGCTCCGANCCCTCATGTTCTTTATCTACATCCCTTTGAAGAATTTGCCCCAAAATTCCACTGAATAGGAGGCCGGTCATGATTATCGCAATAGGAACTATTACAGCGAGGATAATGATAATTACTACGGTGCCGGCCATACTGTCTCGATTCTAAAGGAGTCACTTGTTTTATTCATATTTTAGCCCAAGCTTCGATTTCTATTAATGCGCCTAGAGGGAGAGCATTTACTGCTATTGCTGATCTAGCAGGACGGTGCCCTTCGAATTCTTCGATATAAATTTCATTCATTTGGCCGTAATCGTCGATGTCTGTAAGGAAAACCGTGGTTTTGAGAACGCTTTGTAAAGTTGTATTCTCAGAGGCAAGTAGACGTTTAAGATTCGTAAAAAGCTGGCGAAGTTGTGGCTCTAGNCCTCCCTCGACGAGAACCCCGTCTCGATGGCCGATCTGCCCTGACACAATAATCCAGTCACCTGATCGAACGACGGGGGTATATGGTCCTGCTGTTTTTTCCATGTTNATAGGGTACCTAAAAACATTAAACACTGTTGGGGATAGAAATCTATAAATGTGCCAGTTAGCCAGTTAGGAGTTACGTTTATTTTTATGGCTAAGGTATTTTCTGAGCTTCAAAAACGTTCTATTCCTAGAAGATCGTTTTTGTCTGGGGCTGGTTGCGCTCTTTTGCTTTCTTCGTGTTCAAATAACCAGAGGCAAGTGGTCAAGGAATCAATCTCTATCGATGAGGTTCAATTTTTACAAGCAGGTTTTGCAGATGGCTTTACGATGCCTTCCACACTTGTTACTGGGAAGCAACAGCGCGCTCCGTTTTTTATATANNGTTCAAANGGGCTTCCGGTTGTAAATAACCTTCCTAGTGAAATTGTTGGGGAATTAGTACTTCCTTCAGGATTAACTCAGAAAGTGTCTCTCCCGCNATACAGCGAAGGAATACCTACTCCCTATTTTCTCTTAGAGTTTGAAACTCCTGAGGAGGATCAGGGTATCTGCCAATTAAGGGTTGATAGTCAGGAGTTATCTCAGGTTGTTGAATTTCGCGTTATTAGTCAATTAGAAACTGANCTGATTCAGGTTGGAGAAACGATGCGCATTGCCGATACGCCGANCTTTGCTAACAGCGCTGGATTTGATCCGCTTTGCACTCGACCGGATCCATGNCCATTCCACGANGTAAATCTCAGAGATGCACTTGCAAATAATCGACCGACAATAGTCNTTGTTTCAACTCCAGGTTTTTGCCAAACTAGTATCTGTGGTCCGGTACTCGAGCTTTTAATTGAACTTCCGAAAAGTTCAAATTGGGATNTCATNCACGCTGAGGTATATACAGAACCTAAAAAAATTGCTGAAGGTATAGATCTTCAAAAGTTGATATCACCAGTTGTTCAAACATACGGGATGAATTTTGAACCGTGTTTTATNGTTGCTGGAAGTGACAACAAAGTATTAGCAAGGTTGGACTACGCCTTTGACAAAAGTGAGATGCGAAAGGCGGTAGATTATCTTTAGCTAGGGTAAATACTCTCTGGACTAGCTAAAGCTCTGGCCGCAGCCGCAGGTCTTTTGTGCGTTTGGATTGTCAATGCTGAAACCAGACTGGTCCAAGCCATCTTTGTAATCTAATGTTGCTCCTTCAAGAAGCATAGAGCTTGAAGGGTCTACGACTACCCTGACATCACCATATGTCACTGTTTGGTCGTCGTCAGCTATATCTGTGTCGAAGAACATTTCATAACTAAACCCTGAACAGCCTCCCGGACGGACAGCCACGCGCAAAGCTAAATCACCTTCGGCTTCTTCTTTAATGAGTTCGTCAACTTTCGTTGTTGCTGCGTCAGTAAGAGTTATCATCTTTATCTCCTAAACAAGTCTTGTGTTCATTATATTCCGGATCTTGTTAGAGGAGAAGGGTGAAGGTTGAAATTTTTTCAAGCTATTATTTCTATATGGGATTATCCAACCTTTCAGAAGTTGAATCTAAGGTATTGAACCAACTTCAAGGAGTTGTAGACCCTGAACTTGGATCAGATATTGTTGACTTAGGAATGGTCAAAGGTGTTGATCATCATGATGATGGGCATGTAGTTGTTACTGTTGCGCTTACGACATCGGGTTGTCCCCTCCGAGCGCAAATTCAAAGAGATATCCGTTCGAAGCTTTCTCATATTTCAGAAGTTACAAAGGTAAAGATCAACTGGACGGAGCTTACGCAGAACGAAAAATCGGAAGTGATGGCTCGTGCGAGACTAAATATTTCTCAAGAAGAAACGGTGACGCAAATCCCTCGAACTGCTAAATCGATAATGATTGCTTCAGGTAAAGGAGGAGTTGGTAAATCTTCCGTCAGCGCAAATATTGCGTCTGGGATAGCCCATCGTGGTTATACCGTAGGGGTACTTGATGCCGATATTTGGGGGTTCTCTATCCCACAAATGCTGGGTCTGTCTGGAAGGTTAGAAGGAAATGAGGAAACCCAAAGAATAAAGCCTATTGAGAAACNAGCTGGATCAGGGGTTCTTAAAATTGTTTCTATGGGGTTTCTTATTAATGAGGAATCATCGTCTTTGAATTGGCGAGGTCTTATTTTAAACCGCGCAGTCAGGCATTTTCTCGAAGATGTTGAATGGGGCCATCTTGACTATTTGATAATCGATATGCCCCCTGGGACTGGTGATGTTCAGATGGGGTTAGCGAAGATGCTCCCACGTTCTGACATGATAGTTGTAACTACCCCTTCAAAAACTGTNCAGAATGTAGCTGCAAGAGTAGCAAATATGGCAAGGAGTTATTATCTACGTATTGCCGGCGTAATCGAAAATATGTCTTATTTCGTTAACGAATCGGATGAAAAGTACTTTATTTTNGGCAAGGGCGGTGGACAGGAGCTTGCTCGCGAACTGGGCGTTCCCCTTTTGGGTTCAGTNCCGATAGANGAGAATGTGAGTAAGGGTTCTGATGAGGGAAANCCCGTCATTCTCAGTGATGGACAAGCTTCTGTGGCGCTCAATAACATTGTTGACGTGATCATCACAGANGCNATTCCTTTGAACAAAATTACTGACTGNTCTGCCTATATAGAGCACNANACGGCGGTTGAACTCANCAAGTAGTGCTTGTCAGTTTTTATCGAACTTTCCAGCCAGATTTAAGCTGTTTAACTGTTTTCTCAGTCGCTAGTTTTTCGAGATGAACTTCGATGTTGCTGATAAGGAGATCAATTTGNGCTGGATCATCAACACTAGAATATTGAGATGCAACTACTTCCTCTGAAGAAGTTGCTCCCCCTTTAAGTGCTTTNACGATCAAATCGTCAGTAGCTGAATATCGTTCCAGTGTTGAAGAAATAGCTGCTTTAGGGTCTTCGACTACATGCCCGAATGCTGGTGCAATTCTTCTTAAGCGCATTTTTGATGCCTTGTTAATGCTTTCAAGAGCGATTGTAAGGTCAGCCTGCCCAGATACCAAGGGAACTGTCCATTCCTCGGAAATTAACTGACCGCATAGTAACGTCCTCTCCTCTTCCAATAGAAAGGTTCTGTGATCGGTAGTTGGTCCGCCCATTTCATGAGCAGTTAGTCGAAATTCTGTTCCAAGAATTGCGTTTCCATCTTTAGGGTCNAACCATTCGGCTCCTGTTCGATCAATCATTGCTTCAACACCACCTGCGTGNGCAGGGTCAGAGCACGTNGTTGTGACCCAACGGATGCGGTCACCTCCACAACCAACGACAGAATCCAAATGGGAAGTGTTTTCTGGGCCAGGGTCAATCACCACTATTTCATCAATTCCTACAAGATANGTGTTTGTCCCATATGAGGTTCGTGGACTGGGATTCAAACCAAGTATTCGACGAACAAGTGGACTTAAGGCTCGAGCTACACCAGGAACGATCGGTTCAGGTCCTGAGTCTTGCTCTTCTTCTTCGTCTCGGAGAGTTTTGTTATTTTTTCCCATGTTAATTCTCCAGTGAAGGTGGATCNCGAAAGTCATCGTCTTCTCGACGTAAATCCACGACTTCGATATCCCCATTTTCCGTCCCAAAGAATGAACCGGTTCTAAAATTAAATGGGCTTTGTTTTGAATCCGACCGTGTTGAACTAAANGGTTGATTGACAATTCTTTTGAAAAATAGGCGACGAATTATTGGCCGGGTCAATGGGAAAAGAAGTAGCAATCCGAACACATCAGTAATGAACCCTGGAGTAAGCATGAGAACGCCAGCAATTAGAATCAGGCCGCCGTCTAATAGTTCCTTATTTGGAATCTGCCCTTGGATAAGTTGAAACTGAATCTTTCGGATAACTCCCATNCCTTCNGATTTCACTAACCAAGCGCCGAGAATACTGACGATAAGAAGAAGAGCAATTGTCTCGATTATTCCCGTTCTCTGAGCGACTTCGACAATAACCAAAATTTCAGCTAATGGAACGGCTAAAAAGAGAAGAAGNAGCAGAAAAAACATCATTTCCAGTCTACGAGATGAACTGTCTGCTTTGACTTTTGAGGGCCTACCTGAAGAAAAAAATTCAAAACCAATAGGAATCCTTGATGGATCGGAGGTTAATCAGTTCTAGAGTCAAGGTATGAGAAAGAAGCCTCCTTCGGTTAACGANCTTGCATTATCTATGCAAGATTCAGGAATTCCGCATGAACTTTTAGTTAAGGAAGCACGGTTGGCTATTGCTGAAGGCAATTGGGAAAATATTAGGGAACGTGTAGAACATCTTNAACGCTCGTTTATTCAACCCGTTGTGAATGCGACTGGAGTGCTACTTCATACGAATCTTGGAAGAGCTTCTTGGGGGATTCCTCGATCAAATTTTTCTTCAAATATCGAATTTAATCTAGAAAACGGGAGTAGAGGTTCCCGACAGAAGGGCATTGGAGATCTGTTTGCGCAATTATGCGGAACTGAATCTGCAATGGTAGTTAATAACTGTTCTTCNGCGGTATTACTAGTCTTGTCGGCTCTNGCTTCCGAGCAAGGAGTTGCGATTTCTCGCGGAGAGCTTGTTGAAATTGGTGGTTCGTTCAGAGTTCCAGAAATTCTTGAACTATCAGGTGCATACCTTGTAGAAGTGGGGACAACAAATAAAACACGATTAGTTGATTATCAACGAGCTATTGACGCTCATCGCGATGTAGCTATGGCTCTGAAGGTCCATCAATCAAATTATAAAATTGTTGGTTTTACCGAAGAAGCAGCGGTAGAAGATCTGGCTTCATTAGANATTCCACTTGTCGTNGATATCGGATCTGGNTTATTAGATTCAAATTGCCCATGGCTNGATTCAGGTCCACCNTCGTGGCTTACAGGAGAGCCNTCAGCTAAACAGACGCTTCAGAACGGAGCAGACCTCGTGACTTTTTCATGTGACAAACTTCTTGGCGGGCCACAAGCGGGAATTATTGCAGGTAAATCAGAGTTGATTAAGAGATGTNTGAGCCACCCTCTTGCACGTGTACTTCGGCCAGGAAGCCATACACTTATTTCGCTTCANGATTTAGCGCTTTGCTATCTTCATCGTGATGGGGNCCAAATNCCATTTTGGAGGATGGCNTCAGCCAACTTAGAAGTTCTNGGTGCACGAGCNGAAAGTATGAATATTGGAGAGGTCGTTAGCGTGGATTCNATTCCTGGAGGAGGAACTCTCCCTTCAGTTGTTATTCCTTCTGTTGGATTGAAGCTATCGGGAGATCGAAGTTGGGAACTCCGCCGTGGGTTTGATAGCGGGCTNCCTATAATCGCTCGAGTTGAGGATGGCGACACCTATTTAGATTTTCGTACTATCGATCCTGATCATGATCAGATAGTGTCTGCTGCNCTNGGAAATCTGGATTAGCTAGTGGTAAACCATGTTGTCTGCACCGCTGGCCATGTGGACCATGGAAAATCAACTCTTATTCGTGCGTTAACTGGAACTGACCCAGATCGATGGAGTGAAGAAAAAGAACGTGGCTTAACTATTGATTTGGGATTTGCCCAGTTCACGCTTCCTAGTGGTAACACTGTGTCATTTATTGATGTACCAGGTCATGAGAGATTTATTCGNAATATGTTAGCTGGAGTTGGGACGGTTGATTCGTGTATCTTCGTCGTTGCAGCCAATGAAGGGTGGAAACCTCAATCTGAAGAGCATCTGAGGATTCTTGATCTTCTTGGTGTGTCTTCGGGCGTTNTCGCTTTAACGAAGATCGCGCTAGCTGATAAAGAGTTGCGTGATCTAGCAGAACTAGAAGTTGCTGATCATTTGGATGGAACTTTTTTGNNCTCTGCACCAATTGTTCATGTTGATGCTCTATCGGGAGTAGGTCTAGATACTTTAACCAGTGAGATAGAGGCTGTCTTAGGCGATACTCCGCCAAATTCTGATAGGCAGAGGCCTCGTTTATGGGTTGATCGTGTTTTTGCCGCAAAAGGTTCTGGGACAGTGGTTACAGGAACTTTAGGAGGAGGTTCTTTTGAGGTTGGGGAAGAACTATTACTTTCACCTGAAAATCTTCAGGTTCGGATACGTGCGTTACAGTCCCACCATGAAGAATTAGAAAAAGCTGCTCAGGGGGCAAGAGTTGCAGTGAATTTAGTAGGTGTAGATCACACCGATCTGAAAAGAGGATCTGTACTTACAAGATCTAATCAGTGGCATTTTACCTCAACATTTGATGGTGACCTGTTCGTCCTTGATGCGGTAGATCATAATATTTCACGGAGGGGCGCCTATTTAGTGTATTTGGGGTCTGGAGAGCATCCGGCAAAACTTCGAGTGCTAGGGCCAGAGAGTATTCCTCCAGGGAAACACGGAAAGGTCCGTATCTTCATAGAAGATGAACTTCCGTTAATGCTTGGAGATAGATATATTCTTCGCGATAGCGGACGCGGAGAGACCGTAGGAGGGGGAAAAATTTTAGATCCGNAGCCGTTGCTCAAATCTTCAATAGCAGCTCCGGATGCAAATGTGGATCGTATCATTTCAGAGCATGGCTGGATTAGCGTTGAACATTTGGAAACTTTGACGGGTGAGAGACGAAATCCAACAGTTGGAAACTGGATTGTCGATCCTCCACTGGTAGATGAATTGAAATATGAGGTTCTTCAATTAATCGAAGAAGGTGGGGCGCTCGGTGTAAATCTTTCCGCCCTCAGCCAACACCAACGTGACATCGTAGATTTACTTTCTAACATCGTTTTAGAAGGAAACTATCTTCGAAGAGAGGGCNAAGATAATCTAGCTGATCACAGCTTTCTGNAGGAATTGGAAGTGAACTTGTTCAAGCCGCCTGAACCTACTTCTGTAGATAAGCCCGAACTACGAGAACTTGTTAGGAGGGGACTAGCGATTGAGGAAGGAGGGATTTATTTTTCTCCTCAAGCAATTNAGGAAGCGACGAGGATTCTGAGTTTAATGCTCCAAGAAGCACCTGAAGGTATCACAGTTGGTGAAATTAGAGAAAAACTGGGGACAACGAGAAAGTATGTACTTCCTCTTTTAGCACATCTTGANAATTCAGGAATAACTGTTAGACGGGGCGATGTTAGGTTGGCTGGTAAACGCATGCCAGATGCTGATTAGGGGCATTATCTCCATAAGCTCTACCATGGAGTTAGATTNATAATCGAAAATAGAAAGGGGATTTCCAATGGATAATGGACCAACCCCTCACCTAGAGGGAGTAAGAGGAGATTATGCTCCCATTACCCTCGTTCCGGGAGATCCAAAGCGGGCAAGATTTATTGCAGAAAATTATCTTGAGGAAGTTCGACAAGTAAATAGTGTTCGCAGCGCGGATGGTTTTACAGGCACATTTAACGGAACTCCCATATCAGTTCAAGCTGTTGGGATGGGAGTTCCGTCAGCTGCAATTTACTATACGGAATTGATCCGTTTTTATGGAGTCAAAACCCTTATTCGGGTTGGCAGCTGTGGCGGATTGTCAGAGTCAGTAAGGCTGGGTGATATTATCTGCGCCACAGGTGCTGGAACTGACTCCGCTGCAATTAAGACTTTAAATAACGGGCTTACTCTCCCTGCAGTTCCGAGTTGGGATCTTTTATCTAGTGCTATGAGTATTGCTAATCAAAAAGAGATAGCGGTCATGGCTGGACCAGTATTTACATCTGATCTGTTTTATGGGCCAAATACAAAAATCTTTGATGAACTGGGAGCAAGAGGAATCTTAGGAGTTGAGATGGAAGTTGCCGGCCTATTTACGATTGCGGCACTTGAAGGAGTTAAAGCCTTAGCGCTATTAACCGTAAGCGACGACATTGTCAGAAATGAAATAATGAGTTCATCAGACAGAGAAAACACTTTTGACAAGATGATTACTGTCGCTCTGGGTGTTGCATCAAATCAAGCAGACTAGCTGGTTAACTAAAGAGTCTTTTCAGGGAGAAGGGCTTTACGTTCCATTTCGTTGAGCCCTCCCCATATTCCATGCTGTTCTCTAATTTTAATGGCGTAGGCNAGGCACTCTGTTTTTACAGTACATGACTCGCATATTGATTTTGCCCNGCGTTCTCTTGCTCTTTTAGCTTCTTTGCGTTCAAAATGTGGAGGCGGGAAAAAGACGTGGATTTGTGGGCCGCGACACGCTGCCCTGTATTGCCATCCTGAATCGTCTAATAACGCACTCAATTCTGCCCCCTTTAACGGGAACCTAGTCAGCGTTGGTAGGTTGTGGCAAGAAAAAAAGGCTATTTCATTAAAAAAATTTAGAAAAAATGAAAAATCTCGTCTTTTGGGCTACTTCTAGCCACTAGATATCCATATTCTTACCCATGCTAATTTGTTACTGGAACAAAGCGAATTGCCCAATGAACTAAATAGTTCAGTATGTGCTTCCGTTACTCGCTAGTTGATGTGAGAGCGATTTTTGTGGTTGCAAATCGTCCGCGAATCATGATGGGCATCCCTCGGAACATCAGAACAAATACTCCTACGATCCCCGCTGTCATCGGGATCCAAGACATTTGAACACTCGTTTCAGGATATAGAAAAACCGTTCCGAAAATAAAAGCTGTCTGACCAGCGAATGTCCAAAAGCGTGGGACAACCGTTTGTATATCGACAGCAAAAGCAACCATCGAAATAAGTATCAATATCAAAGCCCATAGGCGGACAGGTAATGCTGCTACCCCATAGCTCCCAAGTGCAAGAACAATTGCGCCAATTGCGCCAGCGATACCTACCCCAATAGAGAAGAACTCAAATAAGAGAAGAACGAGCCCAGAAATTAACAGAAGATACGCTACTGGTGGACTCGCAATAGTGTGCATAAGCTGATCGAGAAGTGAAAGGCCTCGAATCTTTGTTTGAGTTAATGGTGATAGACGAGGTCCTTGGTCGGTCGAAATGACTTCGGAAATGAAACTATCTCTGGAAACAAGGAAATCTCCTAGCGTTGGGTTTGCGCAGCGAGCGAGTTGTTGCTCTGGTGTTAGTGGATTACCTAATTCGTCTATTTCGACTTTTTCGCATTGGACTATTTCTTTTTCAATTGCCTGTTCCCAGCCGAAAGTATTTGATTGAAGGAAGTTGTGATTTTCTCCCCAAATCTTCCCAAAGGTGTTTGGATCAAGTATTTGAGCGCCTGTGTTTCCGATAGTAGACCCTATGGAAACGCCAACAGAATCCGCGGCACTGATAAGTTGAGCGACTTTTCCATGAGCTGAGGACCCCGAAGGCCCGACCCATACATCTATTGGGACAGTTGAATTTTTGATCTGTAGCGCTATTTCATTTAGTTCAGCGTCAGAAATAACGGCTTGTTTAGAATTGACTTGAAGAATCAGCGCTCGAGCGCCACTTTCTTGAACCTCATCAAGGGCGCTTGATAGGACATCGGAGAGAACCTCGTCTAGAAGACCGCTTACTTCAAAAACTTCGACAAAGCCGGCATTCTCTGGCCCAGTATCTTGGGCGCTGGCCTGAGAGAGGTATAGGGAAGAAAACAATGAAAAGCACAAAAGTGTCGCCAATATCCAAACAAGAGGACGACGTAGAGCTGAGAAAATCCGGGGAGAGATCATTTGATTAGATTTATTCCTGTTCAGTTCTACCTAAAGCTTCTAAGGCTTCTTCATATGTTTCGGTAACCGTGACAATCTGATCGAAACCTGTTGTCTTAAGTAGTCCCATGAGCGAAGCTCTTCCACAGCAAACGACTACAACACCATCGTTTTCTCCTGCTTTTCGTATCGCCCCAATAAGCGCCCCTAAACCAGCGGAATCCATAAATGGAACTTCGCTAAGGTCGATGAGTAACTGGGAAACTGAAACCAAATTTCCTAACGCTTCTCTGAATGAATCGACGGTATATGAATCTATTTCTCCAGTCGGACGGCAAATACTGAAAGTCTCGTCGCCTTCTACATGAATATCTAACACTGTTCCTCCACAAAGATCTCTTAGGCGCGGATGATACTCGCATTTGTTTCAGAACACACAAGAAAAGAAAGATTATTGATCAAGTAAAGGGTTGAGGAAAATATGGAGACAGGGGCATTCTCGGAGTAGTCTTCTTTTATGTCGCATATTTTGGTAGCTACAGACTCAGACGATGTTGCCGAAGAAACATTCTCTGCCTTGGCAGCATTCGGTACAACGGTGAGCAGGGTACGAAAAGGACAGGATGTTCGCCCTGTAGTAAAGAAGCTTGAACCTGATTTAGTGATCCTAGATCTCCAAATTGGAAATATGGGTGGAGTTGCAACCAGCATTGATCTAAGGCATGAAGCCCAAGCGGGAAGATTAAAAGAAGTCAAGATAATTATGCTGCTTGACCGAGAAGTCGATAAGTGGATAGCCACTGAAGCCAAAGTGGATGCTGAACTTGTAAAGCCTCTAAATGCTATGAAACTTCGAAGGACAACTGATTTGTTGCTTACCTCTTAGATAAATTCCATATGGTAAAACAGTTTTTTGTCGGGTAGGCGGGATTTGAACCCACGACCTCCTCGTCCCGAACGAGGCGCGCTACCAACCTGCGCCACTACCCGTTTTCTGCGTCGATGGTATCCAATAATAATCAAATATTTACGGATAACTAAGCGCGATGGTTTACTTACCTACGTTTCTCCTAATATCAAAGCAAACTTAGAGTAGTAAAGTGCTATGAATATGGAAGAAAGAAATGGCCAATCATCATCTGAGGACCCACTCAGTGGAGGTAGCTCTTGGGATGATTTAGAATATCTTGAATGGGTTCGAGAGCGGGAGCAGGAAGCTCTAGAGGCGAAACTCCCTAAAAAAGTAACATTCAAGGAGATTCTCTTTACCAGCGTCTTTGTTCTTATCATTCTTGCTGTAGCTATCTATCTTCCTTTCAAAGCAATCACTGGTGATGAAGGTGAACATAAAAGCTATTCGTTATGGGTAGAAGACTTATCTAAAAGAACGGAACTTGTAGTTGCTGAATATGTTTTCCTAGGAAGTAATCAGGTTTCAGGCGTGTATTTTGGCCGGGAAGATCTGATTATTATCGAGCGTCGGGCAGATTCAACCACGTACATTCATGAGTTAGCTCATGCGGCGGATAAACATAACTACTTTCCATGGGAGGAAGAGTTAAAAGAGCAACTTTTTTCAACATTTGTCTCTGAAGAGTTATCTTCTTTGCTTTTAGAGGGAGCTTCAGGTCAAAAAATACGTAGTGAGCTGTTCGCAGATGCGGTGCTTTTTATTGAAACAAAAAAGTGCGGGAGTTACTTTAGTTCATTGGATTGTCATGTACTGGCGGTCACAACAAAAAATTTCGTTAAAGATAATGGCTTGGAGCTCAGTGAACTAGATTCACAAGTTGACTACATGACACCTGATCTCATTATTGACGGCCCAGTTACGAGAGCTTCTAATATTACGCCCTACTGATAGCGGCCATGCTCAAACAGAGTTAATGTACTCTCTGGGGTCCCAGCATTATTTGGGTGAGAAATTCAACTTGGAGTGATATGGATTTTAAGGAATTTCAGGATCATATAGAAGATATCTATGGAGAGCGCGACCGGGAGCGTGGCGTTGCCATGAGTGTGGCATGGTTAGCTGAAGAGGTAGGAGAGCTTGCTCAAGCTATACGAAAAGGAAATCATGAAGAACGAGTTCATGAATTTGGCGATGTTCTAGCTTGGACTTTCTCTCTCGCTAATCAAGTAGGGGTAGATGTCGAAAAAGCAATCCAACGTTATATCGATACCCCTCCGTAAGTACCTATTCCCGTAGTGAAATTATTTAGAAAGGTATTGCGGAGGTAATCAGTAATTTAAATTAGGGCTTCTGCGATTTGAACAGCGTTTAAGGCTGCTCCTTTTCGCAAGTTATCTCCGGATAGAAACAAGCTCAAACCATTTTCAAAAATCGAGTCTGGGCGAATTCTTCCAACATATGTTGAATCTATACCTGCTGTTTTTAGTGGGGTCGGAATTGCATCTAGCTCAACTCCGCTGCTTTGATTCAGGATTTCCTCAGCTCGTTCTTTAGTGATTGCGTTGTTGAAGCCCGCAGTTATTGCTAGCGAGTGCCCCGTGTAGACGGGAACTCGCACGCATGTTGCCGAAACAGTTAAATCGGGAAGTTCGAGAATCTTCCTGCTTTCATCTCGAAGTTTTTGCTCTTCGTTTGTTTCATACAATCCGTCATCGACGAAAGAGCCGCAGAAGGGAACAACGTTATATGCAATTGTTTCAGCAAAGTTTTCTGCATCAGGGAAAGAAAGGGCGCTTCCATCATGCGTTAATCCTTTAGCTTGATCCCCCGCGAATTCAATCTGGCGCTCTAGTTCATCAACACCTGCTAATCCTGCCCCTGAAGTTGCTTGGTAGGAGGAAAAAATGACTCTGTCTAAACCGGCTTCGGCATCTANNGGTTTNAGNACNGGCATNGCGACCATAGTNGTNCAATTNGGGTTNGCNATNATNCCCTTNGGNNTATTTTCTANNGCNTGNNCATTNACTTCNGGNACTACNAGTGGAACATCTTGATCCATTCTCCAAGCGGAGGAATTATCTATTACTGTTACTCCATGTGAAGCAACTGTGGGCGCCAGTTGTTTGGATAGCTCACCGCCAGCTGAAAAGAGCGCTATGTCGAGACCGTCCCAGTTCGCAGCTGCTGCNTCTTCGACGGTCACTTCCTTATCATCAAAGAGAATTGTTTTTCCGGCACTTCTCTCGGATGCGAACAGCCTGATACTCGATATGGGAAAATTTCGTTCAATAAGGATTTCCCTCATAACAGCACCCACTTGACCAGTCGCTCCAACAATTCCAATATGCATACTCATGAGGCTACACACTAGAGGCGAGAAATGGTGGGGAATTAGCAATCATTCGGGTGGAAATAATCTTGTTAACGAGATAGCCAATATTCCGTGATAGTTTCGAGTGATTCTTCGAGGAGCNGCCTAAGATTTAGCTCAGAATCTTCTGGTAGGTCGCTTAGGGGGGTTTGAATAGTTTTGGAGATCTTCTTCTTTTGATCTCCTAACAGCTTGTCACTGCCTAAAAAGAATTCTGAAAGTTCCTCTGAGGTTTGCTGTGATTTTGCAGAAGGGTTGTCTTCGAGTTTGACAAATTGTTGGGGGAGTTGATTCCTTANCGCTTCTATCGTTTTCTTTTTCTCTCCGTCATATTGACGTATAGAACTCCACTNCCCCTTNGGNGTGTCGCCTGTGTCTGTGTGTGCTTGCGATTCAGATAGGTTGATCCCACGCCACGTTAGTAGAACGTTCTGATCGTCATCGATAGCTTTGGTCAGTTCAAGAAGTGCGGCTATTTCATGTTTGCAGGGTGACGCCCATTCAGGGCAGACATGGTGTATTTGCACATCTCCCACTTTCGGTACAGCTTCATGAAAATTTCCATTGCGGACCGCGTTGTTGATATTTTCGTTAGCCGGGCTGACATGAATTGTTACATCAAACCCACGTTCGCGGCCATCTTCAACTTCGAAAGATACACTCCCAACTTCGACAAACATATCACGGACAGCTCCTCGTCGCTGTATACCAACTCCCGGACCGAGTGGGTCCCGGTAGTCTGCGAGAGCTGAAACTAGTTTTTTCATCGCTTTTCCTGTTTCAGTTTGTGGCCTAATCATGTTTCGACCGCCTCGGCAATGTTAAGAGATAGCACTTGTCGGAGTTGTTCCGTATTCATATCGGTAAACCANTCATCTCCAGTGCCGACACTTTTATCAGCTAGCTCCTTTTTGTCAGTAAGAAGCTGGTCAATCTTCTCTTCGAGCGTTCCTTGGCAAACAAGTTTGTGAACAAAGACTGTTTGGTCTTGACCTATTCTCCATGCCCTATCTGTTGCTTGATCTTCGACCGCCGGATTCCACCACCTGTCAAAGTGGATGACTCGATTTGCCGCTGTTAAGTTCAATCCGGTTCCACCAGCTTTTAGAGAAACNAGAAGGATGGGAGTATCTGTCCCATCTTGGAAGGATGAAATCATCGAGTCGCGCTTCGCTCTTGGAACACCTCCATGAAGGAATGATGGTTGTCGGCCAATAACACCAGATAAATGTTCTGCTAATAGCTCACCCATTTTACGGTATTGGGTGAAAAGAAGAAGCTGTTGATCAGCTGCGAGAATATCATCGACGAGTTCTTCTAGTCTGGTAAGTTTTCCAGATCGTCCTGCAATACTGCTTCCATCTGAAAGGAATTGGGCGGGATGATTGCAGATTTGCTTCAATTTCGTCAGGGTCGCAAGGATCAATCCCTTTCTTTTCATTCCTTCACTTTGTGAAGCTTCAGTTAAAAATTCGTCAAGNACAGCCTTATATAAAGCAGCTTGTTCATGTGTTAATTTTGCCCAAGCGACCTGTTCAATTTTTTCAGGTAAGTCTGGGACGAGGCTTTTATCATTTTTTGTTCTTCGGAGAATGAAGGGGTCAGTAAGGTGTCGCATGCTCTCAAGCGCTGATGGGTCATTGTGAGTTTCGATAGGAGTAGCGAATTTCTCTCGGAACCATGAAATTCCTCCTAGCATTCCTGGATTTACAGCGTCAAGGATTGCCCATAACTCCGAAAGCCTATTTTCAACCGGTGTTCCAGTTAACGCTATTTTCTGATGTGCCTGAATTTCCCTNACAGCTGCNGCCGCATTCGTATGATGATTTTTTATNAATTGAGCTTCATCACATATAAGTAAATCCCATTGGACTTGAGCTAAATCGTNAATATCACGCGTTGCTGTCGCGTATGTGGTCACTACAATATCGGATTCTTGAATGNAGTTGATCAAAGATGGCCCNGTTGGACGTCCACCACCATGTGCTACAAATACTTTAAGGCTTGGAGTAAATTTTTTTGCTTCTGATTCCCAGTTGTGAACTACAGAAAGTGGACAGATTACTAATGTCGGTTTCGATGCGTTTCGGCTTAAAATGTGGGCAAGCGCCGTCGGTGTCTTACCTAATCCCATATCATCAGCAAGACAGCCTCCTAATCCAAGTTTGCTAAGGAATTGAAGCCATGCCAGTCCTCTTCGTTGATATGGGCGAAGATCTCCTGAGAAGTATTGAGGTTCGGTTGCTTCTTCAAGCGATTCATCAGGTAATCCTTCTAAAAGTCGAACAATCCATTGTTCTGCAGCTGTTGTTTCAGTTAGCAGCATTTCAGNGTTGTTTTCATCACCGTTGTCGGCATAGTCTTTTTCTGAACTGAATCGGAGGAGCTCAGCTGGCGAAAGTAAATTTGCTTGCTGTTTCCTTTGGGATAAGACTTCAAGCGCGGTTTGGGCTTGATGTGCGTCAATATTTACCCATTCCCCTTTTAGTTGAATTAGACCGGTTTTCGCTTCTGCAAGAATTTTTAAGTCTTCTTCGTTAAGGGGATTATCTCCAAGAACAATATTCCAATCGACGTCTACCATCGCTACCCCTAGGTTTGAGGAGACTCCTCCGCGTTCACTTGGTGTTGCTTCACCTACGAGTTTGAACTTTTTTCGTATGAGGCCTTTCGGGACAAGGATAGGTACTCCGATAATTTCGCATAAATATAAACCATCAAGTAGTAGGATTGACGCTTCTGGGAAACTTAGATTTAGTTTTCCGGCATGTGCTTCAGTTTCGAGCCTGTCTAATCCAGGAACAGAATTTGCGAGCCGTCGGGAGATTTGAAGGATATGTTGTCGCAANGGTTCNATAGATTTTCCGTTAGTTAGTCGTTGAGCTGCAGGTGTTTCTTCCCAGCATTCATTCCATAAAACAACTGCCGAAGGATCTTCGGTTGAGTAGGCTTCGAACTCTAACCCCCAACGTTCCTCATCGTTTCCTGGTATGAGTCGGCCTCTGCACTTAATTGAAGGTGATCCTTCAAGACGGGCTTTTACATGTCCTAGATCTGAACTGATCTTTAGAAAAGTTATCTCGTGTTGNTCCGTGTCTGCTTCTATGTTACCTATTGGGTCGTATAGTCCTCCCATAAATCTGCGTAAGGCAGTTACTGATGATNTTCGTGATCGTGGAAATGTTGGTTTCCAGCCTGAATATTTTAAACCANTCCGGCATCCAGCATCTGTAAGGTATTGGATAATCAAATGAGTTGAATCTGATTTTGTGGGTGTAATTACTGGTGGTTTAGATTTATTGAGTTGATCGATTTGTTCTGCTACGGCTGGATCATTTATGCATTTCCATGATGCTTTCCAGTGGAGGCCTTCAATTTCAAGTTCCGGAAGGACATAGCCATTTACGATCANGTCGATACTAAGTTCTACAGCTTCGTGCAACCACCGTAGTGACGGAGACCAGCGGCTTGTGGGATATTTGGATGCGAGAATTTGTACTACCTCAGATGGGTCTGCGATAAGACCTACTACTGAAGTANTACCATGTNCCGGAATTTCTATATCNAAGGTGTCAGCTCTTGCATCACGGGTAGACCACTGATTTCCTAGAAAAGCCGCTGCGAGGCGACGAAGGCCACTGCTGGGTAGAGCGTGGTCTTGCTCCCAACCCCAAAAAACTGCGCTGTTTCCTACCCAGGTTACATGGAGGGAACTTTGTGAAGTTCGGTCAATGATGGGCCTCAGCCTTTATCTAATTCGAACGCCTCATGGAGCGCTACGGTAGCACGATCAACATCTTCTCTTGCGACCACGCATGACACTCGAATGGCTGACGTAGAGATCATTCCTATATTTATNCTGTTGTTGGAAAGAGTTTCGAAAATNGTAGCTGCGACGCCGGGGTTACTTGCCATTCCTGCTCCAACGACGGAAACTCTGCCAATAGTATTGTCTGTATCGACACCTTGCGCACCGATCACTGTTGCTGCTTGAGAGGTTATTTCCTTTCCAATTTCAAGTTGTTCAGAGGGAACTGTGAAGGAGATGTCTGTTACTCCTTCTTCAGATGTGTTTTGNACGATCATGTCAACATTGACATCTTGATCCGCTAAAGGCCTAAAGAGTGATGCTGCTATACCTGGTTTGTCGGGTACTCCATATACGGTGACTTTAGATTGTGAAGTATCGGGTACAACTGCNGAGATAATTGGTTTTTCCATGTTTGGTTCCTCCTTTGAAACCCATGTTCCTGATTCCCAGGTAAAGGCTGATCGCACGTGTAATGGAACATCATATGATCTTGCTACTTCGACCGATCGCATTGCTGGCTTTGGGCATCCTACTGCTGTCATTTCCAGTAATTCATCGAAGCTTATGTTGAGTAGCTTTCTTGCGTCTNCGCAAACTCGCGGGTCAGTGGTGAAAACGCCGGACACGTCGGTGTATAGTTCGCAGGCATCTGCACCGAGCCCATGGGCGAGTGCTACTGCAGTTGTATCTGAACCGCCGCGGCCTAAAAATGTAACGTTGTGATCGGTTGAAACCCCTTGGGATCCTGCTACAACTGCTACCCGACCTGCGGACAGAGTTTCATGGATACGTTGTGGGTTTATTGTGAGAATTTTTGCATTTTGGTGATTGGTATCTGTTAGGAATCCTGCTTGACTTCCAGTNAAGGAGTCAGCGGGTACTCCCATATCGTGGAGAGCCATGCACATCAGNGCAATACTTTTTCTTTCTCCTCCAGTGATTAACATGTCCATTTCACGCGCTGGACGCGTGTTTGANACTTCTCTAGCTAATCGAAGCAATTCATCAGTCTCTTTTCCCATTGCGCTTACGACGAGAACAACATCATCGCCGTGATTGCGTGTGCGCTTGACATGGTCTGCGACTTCGCGCATCCTGTCAGCATTTGCGACGGAAGTACCACCAAATTTTTGAACTATTAAACTCACAAGTTTTTACGGTAGTCGCACCTTGTGCCATTGGTGTGATATTTACGGAGGGAATCTGTCACAAACATGAATTTTTATTGATTTGGGTAACGTTTTGGGCGTGCTACCCCAGACACATAGGCGCTGGGGCGTCTTCCATTTCCTATCGTATTCCTATCACATTTGATCACTGTCCAGCCATTACTCCACATTGATCCTGTGATATCTTTTCGGCTCGGATGAGCGTTCTTAGTAGGCGTTGCAGTTTGATCGCAAAACAACAGTAGCGACTCAGAATGTGTAAATAAAAGAAGCGATTGCAGCATATTACTTATGTCTTGTGCGCTAGCTAGGTTTTCGATTGATAGTAGTGTGTCAAACACGCCGTCAATTTCGGGATACTGATGCCATTCGGTGATGCTAGTTACAGATGCTGGTAAATCTCCATCAATATTTTCTCTGGGGCCTAGTAAAAGACAGCGTCCGTTGGTAGCAGCGATTGTTTGCTTTATTTGTGACNAATAATCTCTCATCATTACGAGTGCTTTAAGTCATCTACCAATGTGTTTGTTTTGTCCACCAACGTCCACTAAATCGCCATTTTGTTGATAATTCTTTAACAGGTTCTTTCGGCCATAGCTGGTGCATGGCAGAGATGATCGCCTGTCTTTCTGATTCTGTTGGTTCCGGACGAATAATAGTTCGTATTTGTGGTTCCTCGGACATTGTCTTCCTATAGGGGTATGACTCCGTGTTTTCGCTGGGGTAGGTCTTCACGTTTCTTCTGAAGAGCTGCAAATCCAGCTATTACTTTCTTTCGGGTATCTGCAGGGTTAATNACGTCATCAATGTAACCCCGTTCTGCAGCGATGTACGGGTTAGCAAAACGTTCAGTGTAATCATCTACTAGTTCGTTTTTCCGTTNTTCCGGATCAGCAGCAGATTGGATTTCTCTNCGGTGAATAATTTCGACTGCTCCTTGTGGGCCCATCACAGCAAGCTCAGCTGTTGGCCAGGCAAATGAAATATCTGATCCTACGGATTTTGAATCCATAACAACATAGGCTCCTCCATAGGCTTTGCGAGTAATGACTTGAATCCTTGGGACAGTAGCTTCGCAATATGCGTAGAGGAGTTTCGCACCATGACGAATAATTCCTCCGTATTCTTGATCGACACCCGGTAAGAATCCTGGAACGTCAACTAGCGTGAGAAGAGGAATATTAAAGGCGTCACAAGTTCTAACAAATCTGGCAGCTTTAGATGAAGATTCGATATCAAGTACCCCTGCAAGAACTAAGGGTTGATTTCCAACAACACCAACTACCTTTCCATCAAGGTGTCCAAATCCACATACGATACTTTGCGCCCATGAAGGGAAGTATTCCATAAAGTTTCCGTCATCGAGGATAGATTCAATAATCTGTCGCATGTCGTAAGGCTGATTTGGGCTCTCAGGCATAATCTCTGACAATTCAGGGCATAACCTTTCAGNATCGTCAGTTGCTTCAAAAGTTGGCGGGCTCTCCATATTATTTGAAGGGAGAAAAGATAAAAGGGTCTTAACGGAATCAAGAATTTCTTCTTCACTTTCACTTACAAAGGTAGCGACCCCTGATTTACTTGCATGACTGGTCGCGCCACCTAGCTCTTCAAGGGTGACTTCTTCTCCTGTGACTGTTTTAACCACATCCGGCCCTGTGATAAACATATGTGATTTTTCTCGGACCATGAAAATAAAATCTGTCATTGCTGGACTATAAACNGCTCCCCCTGCACAGGGACCCAAAATAACGCTTATTTGAGGAATTACTCCGGAAGATTGAACATTTCTGTGAAAGATACCTCCGTAGCTATCAAGACTGACTACTCCTTCCTGTATGCGNGCACCAGCTCCATCATTAAGTCCAATCATGGGGGCCCCAGTTGATAAGGCAAGGTCCATTACTTTNTGAATCTTTTCGGCAAAGACTTCACCAAGTGCTCCACCCATCACTGTAAAGTCTTGACTAAAAACAAAAACTTGGCGGCCATCAATAGTTCCCCAGCCAGTAATAACACCATCTGTATATGGTCTCGTTTCCAATCCAGCTTCATGTGCTCGATGCCGGGCAAGCATATCAAGTTCATTGAATGAACCTGGATCGAGAAGATAATCTATTCGTTCTCGAGCGAGAAGTTTTCCTTTCTCGTGCTGCCGTTCTATCGATCGCTCTGTGCCAGCGTGTAAAGCTTCCTGTTTCCGACGCTCGAGTTCTTCGATTCGTTGTTCCATTGTGTAATCAGCCATCTTGGTGGTAAGGGTACTGCGTTTCAGCTGTAGATCTGTAACTATTCGGCCTGAACATAAAAAAAGTTCATGGTAACTCTTCTGACCTGCGGAAATACTAGTTTCATTCTTAAAAAATTCATTAAAAATCGTGGGTAATGTATGTTTTCGGTATGGGGGAATCACATAGCATCGATGAACTTCTCTACAGTGANGAGCATTACGCCGATCCGTATCCCCTATGGGAACGTATGCGCCATGAAGCTCCAGTATTTTATGACAAAAGATTAAACGCTTGGCTACTTACNCGNTACGNNGANTGTGTNGAAGCNTTNTCNAANCATACNGANTTNTCNAATCAGCTNTANTCNAAAACNCTNGGTGTNGTNTTTGGNCCCACNATGCTTGATAAGGANGGTCATGAACATGTNGTNCAAAGAAGAATCGTTGCTCCAGANTTTGTNGGTAAGCGNTTNGAACCNTANTACGAAGCNATNGANCGAAATGCNCGTAANTTAATCGANNANTTNCCGNANTNNGGNNTNGTTGATCTNGTTAATGCATTTACNACTCGNCTNCCTGTAAANGTNATNGTNGANATGTTAGGGATGGANCAAAGCGANCATGACCGATTNCATGANTGGTATACNACNATGATGGCNGGCTTNTCTGTNAANGATCTTCTNGAAAGCNAATTCAGTTCNGAAAAGCAAAATCTTGGAGTGTTAGCTCATCANNAACTNNCNGAATATGTNGNNCCAATTATTGANGATAGAAANTCNTGNCCTGTTAATGATTTAATTTCNAAAATTGTCCATGCNGAAGCTGAAGGNCAGAANTTAACTNTGACTGANATNCAAGCATTCATNTCTCTTCTTCTCGTTGCCGGAGGTGANACCACGGATAAAGGNATTGCNAANATGTGGACTCAGCTTCTNTTAAACCCTGATCAACTTGANGCNGTTTTNNANGANNATNANCTTTTTGANGCNGCNTTTTCTGANATGATGCGCCACTCNCCNCCNGTNCCTGGNCANNTNAGNTANTCNNTAAANGAAGTTACNTTNAGNGGTNTCACNATNCCNNCNAATCANGCCGTCTATATCCANTTNGCNTCNGCAAATANTGANGAAACNNTNTTTTCAGATCCAAGATCNTACAANATNGANCGNGANGANCTNCATTTAAGNAAGGAACGAAAGATGGGCCACCATGGAGATGAAGGGCGATACGGGCATCTGGGATTTGGATTAGGGAAGCATTTCTGTTTGGGGTACGAAATGGCAAGGCTCGAAGCTGTTATGGGTTCAACTTTGTTATGTGAAAAGATGAAGAATCCTCGTTTAGCTGATGGTGCCAGCACCGCCTTTATTATGAAAAACGGTACTAGGTCTCCTGTAGAAGTCCTGATTGAATATGATCAGGCATAGGATGATTGTTGGAATGTCCACGCTTTGATGTAGGAAAGTAAAAAAAAATAATATGGGGCATGTTGGGATTATTGGCGGAGGAGTAACAGGATTAGCTGCTGCTCTTTCTTTATCAAAAATCGGTTTTCAGGTTACGGTATTCGAGAGTGATTCGACCCCTATGCCGGCCTCGCCTGAGGAAGCTTTTAATTGGAACAGGCGTGGTGCACCGCAGGTTCGACATTCGCACGCTCTTTTGGGGAGACTTCATAACCTTCTTAGAGATTTTCATCCTGAAGTTCTCAAAATGCTCCTTGACGTCGGCGCAACTGAAATAGATTTGGCACAGCATATGCCTGATACTCTTGACGATTTGAGTCGGCACCCTGAAGATAGAGATCTTTTTATGATCGCAGCTCGCCGCACAACCTTTGAATGGGTTCTTCGGCAAATTGTGATGAGTAACGCAGATGTGGTGATTAGAACAGGTGAAAGGATTCGAGGGCTTGTAGCAACTGAAGGCGATATCCCGGAAGTACAGGGTTTAGTTTTTGACGATGGGGGATCAGAATTTTTTGATCTAGTGATCGCTGCAAATGGGCGCAGATCTCAGGTGCCTGAGTGGTTTAAGGCTCTTAGAATTGAGCTACCCGAAGAGGTGGAAGATACTGGCATTGTTTACTATTCACGTTTTTTCCGAATCTTGGAAGAGCAGGAGTTGCCAGTTAGCGATCGGCTAATCGCCGGAGATCTCGGGTATTTGAAATACGGAGTTTTTTGGGGGGATAATCGAACTTTTTCGATCACCTTGGCAACTTCCGATAAAGACAAGACATTTTGGGGGGTTCGAGATCCGGAAGTCTTTGACCGTGTAATTAGAGAGATCCCCGCTGCTTCTGAATGGGTATCCTTGGGCGCTGATCCAATCACGCCAGTTCATTCAATGGCTGGTCTACTAAACCGGCGAAGGTCCTTAATTGGCGAAAGTGGTGTCGTTATAAAAAATTTTCACATGATCGGGGATGCACTTGTCTGTACAAATCCTTTATATGGGAGAGGTTGTTCAACAGGATTTTGGCAGGCTCATCTCCTTGCGAAGGCAATTGAACATAATCGGAATGATTCTATAGCCCAGGCGGAAATTTTTTCTCAAGATATTGATGAGCATATTCTCCCTTGGTATCAGGCATCGGTTGATTCAGATCGGAGTAATCGCGAACTTGAAAATGGGGTTCCAAGCGAAGGAGCAACTCGGAAGTCAATTCTTCAGAATGGCTTACTTCCAGCTACACAAACTTCTGCCAAAGTTTGGCGCGCCTTCATGCGTATGATGAATCTTCTTGCCCCGCCTAAAAGCCTCAATGAGCCAGAAATAATGGCTGATGTTTTAGAAATATGGGAAAAACGTGGAGAGCGCCCCGCTCCTCCTCCTTTGGGTCCTGAAAGGGATGAGATGATAGACCTACTTGGACTGAAGGAAATAGCCTAAGCAGTTTTCTTGTCTCTGCTCTATCGGATTGATGCGAAGAATTTTCTTACGTCTTCGATGAATAACTCGGGTTGCTCAAATGCCCCGAAATGTCCTCCTTTGGGCATCTGTGTCCAATGAGTGATGTTATAACTTCCTTCACACCATGTCCTTGGAGATTGGAGTATCTCCTTTGGAAATGAGGCGACACCAGTTGGTATCTCAACTTTTTCTCCACCGCCGAAGCTTCCTCCGAAGCTTTCCCAGTACAACCTTGCGGATGAAGCTCCCGAAGCAGTTAGCCAATAAATCATTACGTTGTCTAACAGTTCGTCCTTTGTTAACACATTCTCTGGGTGATCATCGCAATCCATCCAACTCCAGAATTTCTCAATTATCCAAGCCATTTGCCCTATAGGAGAGTCGACAAGACCATATCCAAGTGTTTGTGGTCGGGTTTTTTGCTGTGTTGAGTAACCAGAGTCCCATTCCTGATAGTAGGTCAATCGTTCAAGGGCGCGACTGTCATCTTCAGAGGGATTCTGAAGGGCTTCAGGAGTTGGTCTACCTATTGGCATATTCAAATGGATACCTTTGCAATGTCCAACATTTCTGCCTATCTGTGTGGTGACTGCTGCGCCCCAGTCACCTCCTTGCGCTCCATAGGCTTCGTAACCGATCCGGACCATCAGATCGTCCCAAGTTGTAGCTATTTTCTCTACTCCCCATCCCGTCTTTGTTGGCTTTCCTGAGAAGCCATAGCCAGGAAGGGTTGGGCACACAACATGGAATGCATCTTCGGCCTTTCCTCCAAAAGACGTTGGGTCGGTTAGCGGTTCAATGACTTTATGAAATTCGACAGTAGATCCGGGCCATCCATGTGTTATTAGGAGTGGCATAGCGTTCTCGTGAGGTGAACGCTGATGAATAAAGTGAATATCTAGATCGTTAACATTCGTTATGAATTGGGTGAACCGATTTAACTGTTTTTCGCTTTTCCGCCAGTCGTATTCGTTCGCCCAGTAGTCTGCTAGCTCCTTTGTATATGAAAGCGGTATACCTTGTGTCCAGTCATCAACGCATTCTTCTTCGGGCCACCTAGTGAGTTCTATTCTTTTCTGAAGGTCTTCAATCTGCTGATCGGGTATGTCAATTGTAAATGGGGTGATTTTCTCCATAAAGGTTTCTCCGCATCTCTTTAATCGTGGTCTATTGGGTCATAATCCCAAAGCTGAGTTTCTATAGGGTCGCCATAAAGTAGGTGAGCAGGGCTATGTTTCTCTATATTTCCAGTAAGTCCTCTATACATTCCGAATCCGCATAGCTGTCGAAGTTCTGGAGAAAAGGTAGCAACTATTTCTGAAGGTATCCCGAGATGCTGATTTTCCTGTTGACGGATAAAGCCAGCGCAGTAATTCATTGCTATGCCAATACGAATGTCGTCTTCGGTAGTATTCGCGCCTCCTCCATGCCAGGTGCTTCCATGCCACACAAGAACAGACCCTTTTGGCATTTCAGCCGGAATGCTTTCAATATCACTCTGGTCTCCGAAATAGTCCGGATTCTGCCAGCGGTGGCTCCCAGGGACAACACGAGTAGCCCCGTTCTCTTCTGTGAAATCTGTTAGTGCCCACATGGAATTACAAACCGTGGCTACGTGTGGTTTTTCTATTGGCTGAATTTGATCATCAGCGTGGATGACTTGAGCGGTTTCTCCAGGTGCAAGGGAGATCGAGGCGAGTGACGAAACCAAGCACTGCTCTCCTAGTACTCCTTCAATAAGTTCGAGGACTTGAGGTTGGACGGGTATCTTTTGCCAAATTTCACCGTGGGCGAGAAGGTTATATGTGCGAGTGGTCTTGTTCCCTTCGAATCTGTTGTTGTCCGGAGTGCGGTTTAATTTCTTTTCCAGTCGGGCGACGTCAGCTGTCAATTCATCGATGAAGTCTAGATCAATAAGATTCTCTACGATCGTGAAACCTACGTCATTAAGCTCTTGATGGTGTTTGGTTAGATCCATACTCAATTCACCATCCCCACTGCACTCTGTGGGACAAACCGGAGGACCAATCGCCCATCGTTGATCATC